>REAR01000062.1 GCA_004295245.1 Sphingobacteriales bacterium
TAAAAAACATTTCTGAAAATCAATTCTTTAGTGTTCAACTTTTTGTATTGTTGTTAGTACAATCTACTATTTGGGAGCTGCTTAACCGGTGGGCCTTAGTATAGATTACAAGTTACAAGATATGGGTTAAAACAAAAACTGTTTTTTACAGCTGCCCAATGCGTTACCGCTAACAGGTGCGACGCAAGAATGCTGCCATAACATACAAAAGCTGGTAACATAATTACCAGCTTTTATACTATGCGTGTATCATTTAATTAATCCATGCCCGGAAACCAGCCGCGGCCAATGCCTGCTCTAAAAGGCCAGGGGATAGTTACTAATATTATTAATAGTGCTATTACATACAACCAGCTGGCGGCCTTGTAATTGTCTTTTTTTACTTTACCGCGGGCAATGGTTATTAGTATGATGCCAATGAGCATGCCGGTAAAATGTTCTACTACCCAAAAACGGGTGGCGGCGTTTTTCATTACCTCGCCCATGCTGCTTGCCTGTATTAGTTTTAGGCCAAGGTTACCAACTACCCATTGGTAGATACCTACTAACAAAGTGGTGTGTGCGGCTATTAATAACCAAAGGCTGGTTTTTTTTAAGCCATTGCTTTTGGTAAATGCCTGGTAAATGGCCAGCACGGCTAAAATTAAAATTACCCAACGTAGCAGGCTGTGCAGGTGTAACAATCCGGTGTACATATAATGTGTTGTTGATGGTGAATGAATGTTGCAAAACTAAGGGCTTATTGCAAACAGCCCATATTTTTGTTTGCAATAAGCCCTCACATCATTTATGTAATACATCTACTAACTACTCCACCCAATCGGCTATAAATATATTGGTATCGCGGGTGCCACCATTGCTGCGGTTACTGCAAAACACAATTTTCTTTCCATTGGGGCTAAACATGGGGAAGGCGTCAAAGCCTTTGTCTCTGCTTATTTTTGTAAGGTTGGTGCCGTCTTCGTTCATGGTATATAGGTTAAACGGAAAGCCTCTTTTATACTCGTGGTTGCTGGCAAAAATAATGCGTTTGCTATCTGGCATATATGCGGGTGCCCAGTTGGCTTGTCCAAAACTGCTTACCTGGCGGGCATTGCTGCCATCTGCATTGGCCACCCACACTTCCATATTGGTAGGGGCTACCAAGCCTTCTGCTAATAGCTCTTTGTACTCTTTAATTTCTGCATCGGTTTTGGGCCGGCTCGATCTCCAGATGAGTTTTTTCCCATCGGGGCTAAACCAGGCACCGCCATCATAACCCAGCAGGTTGGTAATGCGTTTTTCTTGGCCCGTTTTTAAATCCATTATGTACAAATCAATATCGCCATCTTTGGTGCTGGTGTAAATCATTTTTTTACCATCGGGGCTTAATGTAGCTTCTGCATCATACCCTTTGCTGTTGGTTAATTGCTTTACAATTTTGCCATTCAGGTCGGCCATAAAAATATCGTAACTATCATACAAAGGCCAAATGTATTTATTGCCATACTTTTTACGGTCGGGCACCGGCGGGCAGGTATCGGCCCCCAAATGGGTGGAAGCATAAATAATATGTTTACCGTCTTTAGTAAAAGCGCCACAGGTGGTGCGGCCCTTACCGGTACTTACCATTTTATATTCAAATTTTTGACCGGCCTTGGGTACGCGGCCAATAAATATTTGATCGCAATTGAGCCCTTCTTTAGGATTGGTTTTTTGAAAAACAAGCCATTGCCCGTTGTAACTGAAATAGGCTTCTGCATTATCGCCGCCAAAAGTTAGCTGCTGAATATTTTTGAAATGCTGTTCATCGGCATACTGTAAAGAATCTGCCGGCGCAGCAACGGTGGTAACCGCTGTTTTTTTAAAAGCGGCTAAAATAACAATGGCTGCAATAACGGTGGTGGCGCTTATTAAATATTTCATTTGAGGTTATTTGGTAAAGGCCGTGGTGGCCATTAAATTGGCCGCAAGCTATTACAATTTGCTCTTACAGGG
This sequence comes from Sphingobacteriales bacterium, assembly GCA_004295245.1. GTDB lineage: Bacteria > Bacteroidota > Bacteroidia > Chitinophagales > Chitinophagaceae > JACMLD01. The sequence goes on from REAR01000062.1 coordinate 1,978, forward strand.
GCGTAAGAATTGTAAAAATATTGTCAGCTGCTTTTTAACTGAATCATTTAGTTTTGCTGCATGAAAAAATTGTATTGGGTAGTTTTTGTGGCAGCAATTACTCTTTTTAACAGTTGTGGTTTGTTGGATAGCGAAAGCACCGGCGGTTTTGATGCCATTTTAAATGCGCCTCCATATAAAGGCCTTACTGATAGCATTGAAAATGCCCCCAAAGATGCACAGCTACTTTTAAAGCGGGCCGATTTACTTACCCAAAATAACAGAAGCGATATTGCTTATTACGATTATAAAAAGAGCTGGGAGCTTGAACCTTCTGAAGGCAGTGCGTTGCTTTTTTCATCCAGCTTGTTTATGACGGGGCGTAACAAAGAAGTAATTGAACTTTTACAAAATTGTATAAAACAATATCCGCAAAATACTGAGTTTAGCCGCCGCTTAGGTGAGGTATATGTGCAGGCCGGTAAAACCAATGATGCGCTGGCTATTTACGACGGACTTTTAAAAGCAGATAGCAGCAATTTTGAAGTGTATCACGAAAAAGGGTTATTGTACGCTGCTATAAAAGATACCAGCAAAGCCATTGCCATGTTGCAACAATCGTACACCATTCAACCTACTATAAGAACCGGACTGGCATTGGCTAATTTTTATGCCGAAACAAACAATGCCGCCACCTTAAGTTTATGCGATGCATTGAGCCTGCGGGACACTGCCCGTGATTTTATTGAACCCTTATTTCTAAAAGGTGTTTATTACAGCAATGTAAAAGAATATGCCAAAGCCATTAGTTTGTTTGATGAATGTACTACCCGCAACTGGCAGTTTATTGAACCCTATATTGAAAAAGGAATCATCTTTTTTGAGCAAAAAAATTATGATGAAGCACTAAAGACATTTCAAATGGCTGCCAGCATACAATATACCTATCCTGATTGCTACTACTGGCTGGGGCGTTGTTATGAAGCCATCGGAAAAATGGAGGAAGCCAAAGATCATTACTTTAAAGCCCTTACCTTCGATCGCAATTTTACAGAAGCCCGTGAAGCCCTTGACCGATTGCGTGAAAAAAAATAACCCTCATTGTTTAAATTATAATTATGCCCATTGTTGCACCTTCTTTATTATCGGCCAATTTTATTAACCTGGCAGCAGATTGTAAAATGCTTAACGATAGCGTGGCCGATTGGTATCACCTGGATGTAATGGACGGCCGCTTTGTACCCAATATTACATTTGGCCCTATGGTTATAGAGTTTATAAGAAAAGCCACCACAAAAGTATGCGATGTGCATTTGATGATTGAAGAACCGGGGCTTTATACAGAACAGTTTAAAAAAGCAGGGGCAGATATTTTAACGGTGCACATAGAAGCCTGCACACATTTGCACCGCAATATTCAGCAAATAAAAAGTTTGGGCATGAAGGCGGGTGTTGCACTAAACCCGCATACTCCGGTGAGCAGTTTAAAAGATATACTGGCCGATATTGATTTGGTATGCCTGATGAGTGTGAACCCTGGTTTTGGCGGACAAACTTTTATACCACAAACCTTACAACGCATTAAAGAATTGCGCAGTATGATTGACGCGGCACAGCTGCCCACACTAATAGAAATTGATGGCGGCGTTACACTGCAGAATGCAACAACTATTTTAGATGCCGGTGCACATGTATTAGTAGCCGGCAATACCGTGTTTAAATCGGCCAACCCCACACAAACCATTCAGCAGCTAAAAAATTTATAGTATTTTTTTGTTACCAGCATTGGTACTGCTATTAAACATTGTTGCGTCGCACTCTTCAGCTGAAGGGTGCGACGCAACAATGCTGCTTATTGTACTACTGCCGGTTACCCACTATTTCTTATTGCCATAGGCTTTGTCTAAGAAATGGTAGCGGGCATCGTTAGCAGCTTTAATTGCTTTAGAAGTTACATCTATAACCATTACATCCGGCTGTGCATCTCCGGGTTGCACAGCGGGCCAATTGGGCTGTTTGTTTCCGTTAGGGTTTCCGGTAATAATAAAATTGGCAAAATAATTTTGCATGGTGGCAGCAACTTTATAGTCGTCTTCTGTCCATGCATAATCTGTTACCAGGTGTAGGTTGCCCATGCAGTACTCAATTTCGCAAGCATGCGGTGCACCAATAGGCTCTGGCATTTTAATGGCATTGGCGTCTCTCTTAACGGTGCCACCTGCTAAGCCGGGTGTTAAATTCTGATCGGCCAACGGCGGACGTAACTTGCTATATAAATAACGATATACTGGTTGGCTGCTGTTATTAGCATGCAGGTCGGCCCATTTCCAGGTGCTGTAAACAATAAACCGGTCTGATGCCAGTGCTGTGGCTGCTACTTCAATATCTTTTGTAGTATCTCCGGGGTAAAGTTTCAATACGGTTTCCCAATTGGTTGGGTATTCTGCCTTTAATCTTTTCAGATAACTTTCTTTGTTATAAGGCTGGCCTTGCATAAAAGCGCCGCCAGGTATTTCCGCAGAGTTCCATCCCAATAGTAAAGGAACCTGTGCTTGTTTTTTTGCTTCAAATATTTCTGGCAGGGTAGCTGTTAAAAAGTAGCCATCAATTACCGTAGGAAAGCCAAAGCGTCTTGATTCGGTAAAGATTTCAAACAGCTCACGGGTGCTAAGCTTGCGCAGTTCAGCAATTGTTTTGTAACCGGCTTTAGTGGTAAACTCAACACCTGTTTTTTCTGCTTCTGCCAAGGGTACAGGCGCCATTGTGGGGTTAATACCGCCACCGCTTTCTCCAATAGCGCCGGCAATTAAATTTTTAGAAAGCGGAGAAGCCATGTGCATGCTAACAGAAATAGATCCGGCAGACTCGCCGGCAATGGTTACCTTTTTAGGATCTCCACCAAATGCAGCAATATTTTTTTGTACCCATTTTAACCCAGCCTGTTGATCTAATAAACCATAATTGCCAGAAGCTTTATAAGATGCTTCTTTAGATAGTTCTGGATGTGCTAAAAAACCAAATACGTTTAAGCGATAATTAACAGTTACCACTACCATTCCTTTTTTTGCCATACTCTCACCATCATAGCGGGGCTCTGCACCATCGCCGGCAGATAAACCACCACCATAGAAGTAAACCAATACCGGAAGGTTTTTGGTATTTCTTTTCGCAGGTGTCCACACATTCAGGTACAGGCAATCTTCACTCAATCCTTCGCTGCGGCTTTTCATATCGCCAAAGATGATGCCTTGCACAGCCCGTGGGCCAAATTTTTTGGTGTGCTTTACACCTTTCCACGCATCTAATGGTTGTGGTGCTCTCCACCGTAAATCGCCTACCGGCGGTTTTGCAAACGGAACACCAAGGTAAAACTGCATACCTGTTTTAGTATCATAGTTACCTTCTATAACACCGTTTTCAATAGTGGCTTGTACAGCCAAATAATTATTGGTTTGTGCCCGGCTGCAAAGGCCGGCAGCAACAAATACAAAAAGAAAAAACTGGCGCATACGTTAAGAGTTTAAATTTTATTGTCTCAATATGAGACAATGATACTTCTTTTTTTGAAATTTGAATTAATATTGTTGAAAAATAGATAAATGGCAAAAAAGCTGCGGCAAGACGCTTCTGTTGTGGATGGGTATGGCTACCTCACCAATATTGCGTTTGATTCGGTAGTGTTTGGTTTTTCAGGAGCAAGCTTAAAAATTTTGCTGATGGAGTACCATAACACAGGGCTGTTTGCTTTGCCTGGTGGTTTTGTAAAACTTAATGAAGACCTGAATGCTGCGGTTAAAAGAGGCTTAAAAGAAAGAACCGGTATCGATACTATTTATCTGGAACAGTGTTATGTTTTTGGTGATAAAGCCCGTCATCAGCCAGCAGTAATGAATACCATTTTAAAAGCTAATGGGTGGGCCGTGCCAAAAGAACATTGGTTGTTAGACCGTTTTATTTCTATTGCCTATTATGCACTGGTAAATTATAATGATGTAACGCTGGTGCCCGATGCTTTATCTGATAGCTGTACCTGGTATGATATTACCAAACTGCCGCCTTTAATTTTAGACCATCGTTTAATTGTTGCTAAAGCACAACAAACCTTGCAGGCTAATTTAGATAGTAAAATTGTAGGCGGTAATCTTTTACCCAAACAGTTTACTATGAAAGAGCTGCAGCAAGTGTATGAAGCTATCTTAGGAGAAAATATCCGCCGCACCACTTTTCAGCGAAAGATGCTGGGCTTGGGTATTTTAAAAAGGCACCAGAAAAAATATTCGGGTAAAGCACACAAAGCCCCTTACATGTACAGTTTTAAAAAAAATAAAACCGCTTTCAGTAAACAGGGGGGCTAAGCAATGCTATCCGCTCCTCAATGCGATGCTGATGAAACGAGTCCCGATTGGTCGGGATAGACTATCGCAACGATGCCCGGTTTTGTTCTGCGGCTGGTACCATTATTATGTTAAAAAAAATTAATGTCGGCCAGCAAACAATTTGCACGTTTGTAATTAAATTAATATTGCAACTTATTATTACGCAATGAAAGGATTTGTAACAATTGTTTTGGTAGCCGCTACTATTTGCACATACGCACAAAAGGGTTTATGGAGAGGCTCTTTATTAAGAACCGATGGTAAAGAAATTGTTTTTGTTTTTGAGTGGAAACAGCAGGCAGGAAAAAACACCTGGATCATTTATAACGCCACCGAGCGGTTGTTGGTAGATAAAATTGAAATAAAAAAAGACTCGGTATTGGTTGAAATGCCTTTGTTTGAATCTGCTTTTCGCCTGCACTATAAAAACGGACAGTTAACCGGTAACTGGATTAAAGGCACCTCCACACAAGAACTAGTAATGCCTTTTAAAGCAATACAACAATCAACAAGATTTACTACAACCCAACCTGCTACTGCAAACAGTACCGGCACCTGGGCTGCAACCTTTACCCGTAGCAACGGTACCACCCGCCAGGCCATTGCCAGTTTTCAACAAAAGGGCAATAAGGCAACCGGTACTTTTCTTACACCCAGTGGCGATTACAGATATTTGGAAGGTGTGGTAAGTGGAGACTCGCTGCTACTAAGCTGTTTTGATGGCAGCCATGCTTACTTATTTACGGCCACCATAAAAGGAGCAGAAATAGTTAATGGGTGGTATTATAGCAGCGCCAGTTTTAAAGAACCCTGGGTGGCTAAAAAAAATGCAGCGGCTACTTTGCCTACCGATGCAGTGGCAATGTTTGTAAAAGAAGGAGCAACTGATAAACTTAATTTTTCTTTTCCGGATGTGAGTGGGCAAACTGTTTCTATAAACGATGAGCGGTTTAAAAACAAGGTGGTGGTTATACAAATAATGGGTAGCTGGTGCCCCAACTGTATGGATGAAACGGCTTTCTTAAGCAACTACTACAATACACAAAAAAATAAAGAAGTAGAAATACTGGCACTGGCCTATGAATACAGTACCAATACAGAGCGAAGTAGTAACAGTATTAAAAAATTTCAACAGCGGTTTAATGTGCAATACCCCATGCTTATAACCGGCGTTACGGTAAATGATAGTTTGCGTACAGAAAAAACACTGCCTCAGCTAACGCCTATAAAAGTTTTTCCAACCACCATTTTTATAGGTAAAGATGGTAGGGTTAAAAAAATTGATACTGGTTTTTACGGGCCTGGTACCGGTATTTATTATGAGGAATACAAGAAAAATTTTTATGCTACCATTACTGCATTACAAAAAGAGTAATACTCTTAACTATTTTCATCTTTCCTTAGCGCTACCAATACTGGGCTGTCGGTAACTTGTTTGCGGCTATAAATAAGATAATAGTACAACAATATTAACAGGCCAATGCCAAATGGTATTAATGAAGCCTCGCGGAGGCCCAAGCCCCTCCAAATATTTTCATCCCAGCCAAAAAACTCGCCTACCATCCAGGTACAGTTGGCCGTAATCCAAAAATCTATGGCAAGGTTATGAAACAGCTCAGACTTTGTATGCCGGGTTTGCCAGGTAATAATAATGGCTACAGCAAAAGTGGGCACAATCATAATCATACCCGGTATTTTTAGGTTCAGTGCCCAACAGGCATCTTTTAGCAACCACAAAAGAATGTGCAAATTTTCAACCTTCCGGTAGCGGGCTGGTATAGAATAAACAGTACTCATGTATTAAAGTAGAATTTTTTTACTCATGCGCTTTCCAAAGGAGAGCTATAACTAAACAAATTTATACAAATGTGCCTTTCAAAAAATAATCGTTTATAATTTACTGGTACAGTTGTTAACCAGCAGTTGTTTTCCATGGCGGCACCCTTGCGTCGCACCAGTTAACTGAAGCGCTTTTGGCATCAATGTTTTTTTAGCAGGCTCGGAGACTGTATATACAGGCTTACCCTTAAATTTTACAGGGTGGGCATGGCTTGCTTGCACGGTTGTTATATAACTTCCATCTTCAGGCTATATACTTTAGCCTGCCAGCTACCAATTTTGTATTTTTATTGTATGCTTAAACCAACGCTGTTAGTGGTATTAATTTGTTTATGTGGGCTGCTCTGCGGGGTGCAGGCACAGGTATTTAGTGTGGTTAGAAGCGAGGTGTCTTTTCAATCTGATGCCCCGCATGAAATACTAAAAGCGTCAGCTTCCAATGCAATGAAAGGCATTGTAGACTTTAATAAAAGAACTTTTGCATTTACCATTCCAATGAAGAGTTTTGATGGGTTCAATTCATCACTTCAAAAAGAACACTTCAATGAAAACTATATGGAAAGTGAAAAATACCCTGCCGCCAGTTTTAGTGGCCGCATTATAGAAGAAGAAGATTTTAGCAAAGATGGGGCCTATACATTAAGAGCAAAAGGAAAACTTTTTGTACACGGAATAGCGCAGGAGCGCATAATAAAGTGCGATATAACGATTAAGAATGGAAACATTAAAGTAAAATCTTTTTTTACAGTTTTACTGGCAGATCATGAAATTAAAGTACCGCGTATTGTGCATGAAAAATTGGCCTCAGAAATAAAAATTAATTTATTGGCAGAACTTACACAGAAATAACTTGCAACCCTTAAAAAAACATACCAGCCTTTTTTTACTACTATTTTGCTTTAAGCTGGCAATTGCCCAAGCTCCGTTTTACAAAACAATAACTATTGATGAAGATAATGCCAGTTTAAAATTGCAATCTTTTTTAAAAGATCATTTTGGTTTTATATGGGCTGCTACCAATGAAGGGGTTTATAAATTGTACGGCAACAATGCTGTTAAATTTAACTTACCCGGAGGTGTTAAAAAAAGCGTTACCGCCTTGGGAGAGGATAATAATGGCATTATTTGGGTGGGCTGCACAGATGGTACCGTTGCCCGTATAAAAAATAATAATGCTACGTGGTTTACCCCGGAAGAAGGAAACCCTAAAGCTTCCATCACCAGTTTTATGGCAGATGTTGAAAATAATATGTGGTTTGCCACTGCGGGAGAAGGCATTTATCGCTACGATGGTAAAAAGCTGGTAAACTTTTCAGCTGAAGATGGGTTAACGGATAATTATGTGTACGCATTAAAAAATTATTATGGCAGTGTTGTAGCTGCTACAGACAGAGGACTTTCATTTATCAATTATAAAAAAGGGGTAAAGCAAATTGCACCATTTACTTCTAAAAACGGATTGCCCGATAATATAGTAAGAGCCCTTGCTCCATCAGATGTTAAAGGCTATTGGTGGCTGGCATTGCAAGATAAAGGGGTTTGCCTTTTTGATATGGCGGGCAAGCAAATAATAAGTAACCATCTTGCGGCAAACTGGCAATACGGACAAGTAAATGCCATAAAAGATTTGGGCAACGAGGTTTGGATAGCTACAGAAGAAAATGGAATAATAGTTTATAATAAACTAAATGCCACTTTTGATAAAGCAGTGAATGGAGGTGCAGGTGTTAAAGGGGTAGTGGCAGATATGGTGCAAGATAATGATGGTAATTTATGGATTGGTAATGAAGGCAAACTTATTAAGTCTACTGCAGCCATTGCACGTTATTATAAGTATTCTGATAACAACCCCATTTTTAGGGTGCATAGTTTGCTGGCAGATAAACAAAAGCGCCTTTGGTTTACACCCGATATACAATTAACACGTACAGATTTAAGAAACAACCCACTTAATAATTCAAAAGTATATCCGGTTACTGGAAAAGGAAATAAAAACGATATTACTTCTCTGTATTATGACGATTGTGGTTATTTGTGGATAGGAACCATGGGTTCGGGCTTAATAAGGTTTGACCCTACTACTGAAAAGCAGTACACCGTTATTTCTAACCCACTATTAATAGATGGCCATATTTTAAGTATTGCGGGTAAAGACGGGGACTTATGGGTGGCTTCTTTAAACGGAGTGACCCGTTTACATCTTACAGCTTCACACAGTAATTTAAACACACCAGTTACGTATAAAAACTATTCAAAGCAGGATGGAATTGGGGCTGATTATGTTTACAATATTTTCATTGATTCAAAAAAGAGGGTTTGGTTTGCAACAGATGGCGCTGGTGTGGCCATGCTGGAAGGAGAGCGGTTTACCAATTTCTATAAAAACAAAATTTTAGCCAGTGCTGTTATATACTCTATAACAGAAGATAGCGAGGGTAGTATTTGGTTAAGTACCTTAAATGAAGGTTTATACAAGTACGATGGTAAAAAATTTACGCATTTTGGTATTGAAGAAGGGCTAACTGATTTGGCTATTACCTCTATTGCAGCAGATGCTAAAGGGCAACTGCTGGTGGTAAATAAAAAGGGGTTAGATCTTATTAATGTGAACACATATGCTATTACTCATTATGGTAAAGAAACAGGCTTTAATGGCATACAACCCAATTTAAATAGTATTTCTGTAGATGAGTTTGGCAGGTTTTGGATTGGCATGGAAAATGAAATTGTACAATTAAATGCGCCCCCTCAAAACCAGGTATTACCAAAGGCTGTTATTGAAACTATTAAAGCCGGCTCCACAACCATAGATACGGCAATGGTGCATGAATTTGCTTACAACGAAAATAGCTTGCAGGTAACTTTTAGCAGTGTACATTATACAGAACCAGAAAAAATAAAATACCAATACTTTTTAGAAGGGTATAACAAGCAATGGGAGCAAACCAGTGACGATTATATAAATTTTGTATTGTTAAACGCCGGTACCTATACTTTAAAAATAAGAGCTGCTGTTGGAGATAATTTTAACGCAAGCCCCGTAGCCAGATACCGGTTTACAATTAAAAAGGCTTTTTGGCTTACCTGGTATTTTAGAACGGCAGTTTTGTTATTAGCAGGGTTTGGTATATATCTGTTAACAAGGCAGCGATTGAAAACTGTACGTCGGCAGGAACAATTGAAGAATGAACGTTTCCGGTTTCAATACGATGCACTAAAAAACCAGGTAAACCCACATTTTCTTTTTAACAGCTTAAACGCATTACTGAATGTGGTAGAAGAAAATCCGTCGGCAGCCAGTGGATTTATAAAACAATTGTCTGCATTCTATCGTAAAATAACAGCATACAGAGATACGGATATAATAACTATTAAGGAAGAACTGGAAATTTTAAACACCTACTTATTTATACAGCAACAACGCTATGGTAATGCATTACTAAAATCAATTGCTGTGGATGTTGATTTAGCAGCCACCTATTATCTGCCACCACTTTCATTGCAATTGCTTGCAGAAAATGCGGTAAAGCACAATGCAGTTTCTTTAGAAACACCTCTTGAAATAAAAGTTTATGCAGAGGGGCAATGGTTAGTAGTTAGCAATAACCTGAATGCTAAATTCAACAAAGAAGAAAGTGAGGGAATGGGATTACAAAACATTCAAAATCGGTTTAGGTTACTAACAGACGCACCATTAAAATTTGGAACTGAAAATGGTTGGTTTGTGGTGCGGTTACCTATGTTAAAGAAAGTGTAGCAGCTAAACTGCTGCCTGTGGTTATACAGTAGAAAGGATTGCGACGCAACGATGTTGCTCGTAGCGGCAAAAGCTGGTATAAAAAAGAAACAGAACTTTATTATATGAAGATATTAATTGTAGAAGACGAAGAACAAGCCTACAAGCGGCTAACAAAATTAATTTCTGAAGCTGTACCCAACGCTGTGGTGTTAAATGTGGTAATGAGTATTCAGTCGGCCGTAAAATGGTTTGCCAGTAACCCAATGCCAGATTTGGTATTTATGGATGTGAATCTGGCTGATGGGGAAAGCTTTGAAATTTTTAAGCAAACAACCATCAGTTGCCCCATTATTTTTACTACTGCTTATGAAGAATATGCAATTAAAGCTTTTAAGGTTAATAGCATTGCCTACTTGTTAAAACCTGTAGATAAAGCAGATATTGAAGGTGCAATGGCAAAGCTGCAAGCTATTAAAGGGCATGCACCAATGCCTGATTACATAAACCTGCTTAAAAACTTGCAGCAAACGCCGGTTGCTAATTACCGCGAACGGTTTGTGATTAAACTGGGCGATAATTTAAAATCTATTGCCACTGAAGAAGTGGCCTACTTTTTTACTGAAAAAAAGACCAATTTTTTATGTACAAAAGAAGGCAAGAAATACCCTATTGATTTTAATTTAGACCAGGTGGAAACCCAACTAAACCCCAAAGCGTATTTTAGAATTAACCGGCAATTTATTATTGCCATGAGCAGTATTGATGAAATGAAAAGCTACACCAGATCAAGAGTAATAATTAAATTAAAACCCGCCAGTCATTTAGATACTATTGTAAGTGTGGAGCGGGCTAATAATTTTAGAGAATGGCTGGAAGGGATGTTGTAAAATAACAGCTGTTTGCAGGCTCAGCTATCAAATGTGCAGGTTCAGCGGTTTTATAAACCTGTTTTTTGAGTTTAGCACTATTTTTAATTGTATAAATACCAGTACAAAATGTTGAAAAGGAATTGGAAGAAAATAATGTTATTAGTGATAGTGTTAGCTGTGTTAGCGGCATTGGTAGGTTACTATCAGTTAAACAAACCGCACAAACAAGCTTCTGTAAAAGCCGATGTTGAAATAACTGCCATAAACCTTGCAACAGCATTTGAAACAGATGAGGCAACTGCTAATGAAACTTATTTAGATAAAGTAGTAGCCGTTACCGGCCAGGTTTCAGAGATAAGTACCAACCAACAGGGGTTTACAGTAATAGTGTTGAAAGGAACTGATATGAGTGGTGTTAGCTGCACCTTGTTAGGGAAAAACGCTACCGTAGAAAAAAACAGTACCATCCGCTTACAAGGTTTTTGTAACGGGTATTTAACAGATGTGGTACTAAACAGGTGCATTCTTAATACCTTAAAATAAACAACATGCAGCGCCTTTTTCCGCTTACCCTTTTAGCCATTTTGGCTATAGGCCTCATCATTGCGTGCAAACACGAGCCCCCCATTCAACCGGGCGGTGGCGGGTTACCAATACCCGGGTGTGATAATACCGACATTTGTTTTGAAAGCACCATCCTCCCCATTTTTCAATCTTCTTGTGCTAAAGCTGGTTGCCACGATGCAACAACCGCTGAAGACGGTTATGTTTTAGACAGCTATGCCAACATTATTAAAAAAGGTATAAAGCCTGGTAACGCCGGAGGTAGTAAACTTTATACCGTATTGTTTAAAACCGGCGGAGACCAAATGCCACCATTACCCAGCGCTCCATTATCTCAAGCCCAGAGAGACTCTATTGGTAAATGGATTAATAACGGCGCTAAAAATACCATCAACTGTAATTGCAGTTGCGATACAGCACAATACACTTATACCGCTGTTATAAAACCAATAATGGATGTAAGCTGTGTGGGCTGCCACAATGCTGCTTCATTAGGCGGTGGCATAAACTTAAGCAACCACGCCGCGGTAAAAGCCGTAGCAGTTAATGGTAAACTAATGGGTAGCATAAACCATGCACCCGGTTATATTGCCATGCCACAAGGTGGTAAACTAAGCGATTGCCAGATTAAGCAGGTTGATAAATGGGTGAAGGCAGGATCGTTAAATAATTAGTTACCCAGTATTGAGGCCCAACAGTAGCGGTTATGGCAACATCGTTGCGTCGCACACTTCAACTGTTGTGCAAAAAAGCAACAAACCCTAAAAACAAAGTACCCTGTTTTAAAAGCAAACAGAATTATTACCTAGTAAAATGTAAATACGTTTCAGATGATATTTAAAAAAGCCCTGTCTATACTACTATTAGCTGCAGTTGTAGTATTTAGCAGTTGTTATTACGATAAAGAAGCAATTTTATACCCCGGTGGTGGCACTTGCGATACCGCAGCTACTTCCACATTTAGTGCAGTAGTACTTCCTATTTTAAATACCAACTGTAATAATTGCCACGGTGGCAGTGCCACGGCCGGTGCCGGTATTATTTTAGATACATATGCAAGTGTAAAAACGCAGGTAAACAATGGCAAGTTAGTAGGATCCATTATTCACGCAGCAGGTTACTCAGCCATGCCTAAAAATGGTGCAAAAATGACTGCCTGTAATATTGCAAAAATTAACAGGTGGGTGGCTGCAGGCGCTTTAAACAATTAAACTCCTAAATACACAAATATGAAAAAGCTTTTTTTAATAGCAGGGTTTTTGGCAATAGCAATTGCCGCCAATAGTCAGAATATTTATATAACCAAGGCAGGCCAGGTAGCATTCTACTCTAAAACACCGTTAGAAAATATAGATGGGGTTAATAATGAAGTTTCCAGTATTTTAAATACTTCCACTGGTGAAATTGTATTTACATTATTGGTGAAGAGTTTTCATTTTGAAAGAGCTTTGTTAGAAGAGCATTTTAATGAAAACTATATGGAGAGTTCGAAAATCCCTAAGGCTACCTTTAAGGGAAAAACAACCAATCTTTCAGCTGTAAATTTTAATAAAGAAGGTACTTACAATGTTAGTGTAGAAGGAGACCTGACATTACATGGTATAACACAAAAAATAACAGCACCGGGTACCATTACTGTTAAAGCTGGTAAAATAAATGCAGCATCTACTTTTAAAATAAAAATAAAAGACTACGGCATTAAAATACCTACGCTGGTGGCCGATAAAATTGCAGAAGTAGTAGAAATAAAAGTAAACTGCTTGTACGAACAAAAAAAATAACCCCAATATTTTACTACAATGAGGAAATACCTATTGGTTGCAGCAACCTTTCTTTTAGCCTTACCAGCACTGGCACAAGATGATTTAATGAAAATGCTGGAAGATGAAACCAAAAAAGAAAAGCATACAGATTTAACCACGGCTACTTTTAAAACTACCCGTTTAATTAATGGGCATTCTATTGAAAATGTAGCAACAGGGGTGTTAGATTTTAAAATACAACACCGCCTTGGGTTTGTAAATACTGGCTTAAAAGAATTTTTTGGGTTAGACCAGGCAACTATTCGCCTTGGGTTAGACTATGGTATTTCAGACAGACTAATGGTGGGGCTTGGCAGAAGCTCTTATCAAAAACAACTGGATGCGTTTTATAAATTTAAAATACTGCGCCAATCTAGTGGAAGCAGGAACATGCCCATTAGCTTAAGTGCAGCATCCTCCATCATATTAAGAACTGATCCCTGGGCGGATGCTTCAAGAAAGAACTATTTCACAAGCCGGCTTTACTATTCCCATCAGTTAATTATAGCACGTAAATTCAGTGAGTCGTTTTCACTACAATTAATGCCAACCATGGTGCATCATAATTTGGTGCCTGGCGCAAACGACCCCAATAATTTGTATGCAATGGGTGTTGGTGGACGAATTAAGTTGAGCAAACGGGTGAGTTTTAACGGAGAATATTATTATCAATTACCGGGATATCGCTTTGAAAATACTAAGAATTCTGTGGCTCTTGGTTTTGATATTGAAACCGGTGGCCACGTATTTCAGTTGCATTTTACCAACTCAACCGGTATGACTGAAAAAACTTATATCAACGAAACATCCGGGGATTTCTTTAAAGGAGACATTCATTTTGGTTTCAATATTTCCAGAGTATTTACTATTAAAGACCCCCGAAAAAAGAAACAAGGGAAGTAGTTAATTGCCAGCAATTTTTTTTCATTATTCGTTCAGTTGGTTTTTTTGCTCTCTTAATTGATATTTTATTAACAGCAATGCCAAAAGCGTTGCTGTTTTATTTTATGCCTTATTTTAGCAAAAAAAACAATGAGAATTTTGATAGATATGGATGAAGTGATTGCCGATGCAGTCGCTCTTTTTTTGAAATGGTATGAACGCGACTTTGGTATTAGGTACACCGAGAAAGATGTTTATGGAACCAAGCTGCTACACATTGTGCCGGAGGCACATAAAAGTACCGTGGCTGCGTATCCCCATACCAAGGGGTTTTTTGATGATTTGCCTGTAATACCCAATAGCCAGGAAATATTAAAGCAGTTGTATGAAGCGCATGAAGTTTATATTGTTTCTGCGGCGATGGAGTTTAAGCATTCTTTATACCCCAAGTTTGAGTGGTTGGAGCAACACTTTCCGTTTATACATTGGAAACGAAGAGTGCTCTGCGGAGATAAAAGTGTGATTAAAGGCGATGTGTTGATAGACGATCATGATTTTAATCTTGAAACTTTTACGGGCAGGCGTGTTATGTTTACTTCTCCGCACAATGTGCATGATACCCGATTTGAACGTATGAATAATTGGCTGGAGGCAAAACAGTTTTTTGATTTGAAGTAAACGAACTTCAGGCTGTGTTGCATGCTAATATACCGTGCTGCTTGTATGTGTTTATTAATTTAATTTGGCAAAAGCTTCGTACAGGGCAGCATGAAGTATATATGCCGCTTGCTTACAATAGCGGTAAAGTTGAATGGTGCGACGCAAGGATGTTGCCATGAAATACAAATGCCGACTTACAAATAATTACTATGAGTTTTACTAATATTGAAATAAAAGCAAAAACAGACCGGGCAGTGGCCATACGAAATTTTTTATTGCACCAAAATGCAAGGGTTGTGGGTAAAGACATACAAACGGATACGTATTTTAATGTTACTAAAGGCAGGTTGAAATTGAGGCAGGGTGCAATAGAAAATAGTCTTATTTATTATGAACGTGAGAATGTGGCCGGGCCAAAAGCATCTCAGTTTGAATTGGTGCCATTGGTTGATGGTATTGCTTTATTGAAATTATTAACAAAGGCACATGGTATTAAAGTGCAGGTGGTGAAGGAGCGGGAAATATTTTATATTGATAATGTAAAGTTTCATTTAGACAGGGTAGAAGGGCTAGGAAGTTTTGTGGAGATTGAAGCTGGCAATGTTTTAAAAGAAGTGGCCGTTGAAATATTACAGCAGCAATGTGATTTTTATGTAAAAGCTTTTGAAATAAGGCCAGAAGATATGATGGCAATGTCTTACAGTGATATGCTGCTGGCGCAGGTTAACGGATAATAACAGTGCCGCTTTGTTTTACTATTTCCTGTTCCAGCTGTTTTAAATGCTGGTGTGTTTGCATATATACAAATTGCTCTTCTGCATTAGTTGATTTTTCAAGGTCTTGCTGATTTTGAATAATCATTCTTTTAATTTTCCTGAGTTTAAGATAACTGGCAGTAGATTTCACTTCTTCGCGGTAAACTTGCTCTCTTGTTATTACCGGCATTTCAAATTCTGTTTTCCATTTTTCACTTAACTCATACGGAAAATCCATAATAGAAACAACCAAGGTGCTGAGTGCCTGATCTTCGTGGTAAAGAAAGTTTTTTGCGGTAGGCTCAATACCTGCTTCATACCAAGTTTTGTAAGTGGTAATAATATGTAACAGTTGCTTATTATCAAAAAAGTCTTCCTCAATCAGGTGTTCAAACATATAGCTGGCAATGGTATGGTCTTCATCCCATGGCTTTAACCCAAATTCTAATAAAGCTCTTACTACGGCTCTTTCTTGTAATTCATCTGCAAATAAGAGATTGATAGAGTCTTCATCTAGTAATGGTGGCTGATCTGTTGCGCCTACTTCTTGTTCTGCGGCTGATGTTTGTTTAGCCTCCGTCTTGCTTACTTTTTCTCTTATAAATTTATTTACAAGCGCATTTAATCCTGTTTCATCAATTTTTAATAACTCAGAACATTTGCGAATGTAATCTTGCTGTTTAGTGAAATCTTCCGCTTTATTAATTTTAGAAATGGTTTCAGCGACCTGGTTAACAACGGTGGCTTTTTTTTGAGAATCTTGACCGGCGTCTTTTAAGGCTACTTCTAATTGAAAAAGGATAAAATCTTTTTTGTTAGCGGCAATAAACTCTCTGAAAGCAGCCGCACCAACCTTGTTTACATAGCTATCCGGATCTTCTTTGTCTGGTATTAAAACCAGTTTTACATTTAGTCCTTCTTCCAGCGCCATATCCAACCCACGTAATGCGGCTTTAATACCTGCATTATCGCCATCGTAAATAATAGTTAGGTTATTGCTATATTTTTTTATTAATCGTAACTGATCTTGTGTTAGAGAGGTTCCTCCGCTGGCAACTACATTTTCAATACCTGCCTGGTGCAGCGAAATAACGTCGGTATAACCTTCCACTAAAAGACATTCATCATTTTTATCAATAGCTTGCCGGGCAAAATAAGTGCCGTAAAGTATTTTACTTTTTACGTACAGTTCATTTTCAGGCGTATTGATATACTTGGGTGCTTTGTCGTTATTTTTAATAAGACGTGCGCCAAAACCAATAATTTTTCCGCTATTATTATGCACAGGAAAAATAATACGTCCGCGATAATTATCTACCAACTCATCATTTCGTAAAACTACAGTACCTGTTTTTAGTAAATTTTCCTGACCAAACTGATTTTTTAAAGCGGCAGTGGCGAAGCTGTTTCTATCTTGCGGGTTGTATCCTAATTGAAATTTTTCAATAATTTCTTCTCTGAAGCCGCGATGTTTTAAATAGCTCAAAGCAATATCAGTACCTTCTTCTGTTTGTAACAATTGCTGGCTAAAAAATTTTTGTGCAAAGGAATTGATGATGTATAAACTATCTGCAACCTGTTGCTGTGCTTTTAACTCTGGTGCCAGTTCTGTTTCTTCTATGGTTACGTTATACTTGTTGGCTAACCAACGTAATGCTTCTGCATAACTGTATTTTTCATGCTCCATTATGAAGCTGATGGTATTACCGCTTTTTCCGCATCCAAAGCACTTGTATATTTCTTTGGCAGGGCTTACTGTAAATGATGGAGATTTCTCATTATGAAAAGGGCATAGTCCTAAATAGTTGGTTCCCCGTTTTTTAAGCTTTATAAAACTACCCACTATTTCGATAATATCGATCCGGCTTAGTATTTGTTGTATGGTCTGCTGACTGATCAAGGTATAGTTGAGATAAGTGGGGCAAATTACTGAATATGTTGCTAAGAAAGTATGGTTAAACCTGTAATTGTTTTTCCTTATTGCACTGCTGAATCCTTTCTTATATCTTGATGACAGTCAAAATCCAAAAATCCTAAAATCATCCTATGAGAATCTGGAAGTTTACCTGCTTATTGGTTACAATTCTCTTCTTCTGTTGCTCGCAATTGGTCTTAGGGGCGGGCAACCCCAATAAAAAATATACAGCACCTAACCCCAGTTTTTGGTCTCCAGCTACAGAAGGGTGCGGGCCATTAACCGTACAGTTTTATGATGTATCAGTATCAGCTCCTGGTGATCCAATTGTTTGCCGCATCTGGTATTTTGGAGACGGTGATACTGCCAGTGCAGAAACACCACTGCATACCTATACAAGTATTGGGTTTTATCAGGTTAAATTAGTTGTCATCAGCCAATCAGGCTTAAGAGATTCTTTAACACGAAATAATTATGTTGTAGTTACCACACCGCCAATTGTTAATCTTGGCAACGATACAACTATTTGCTCTGGAGAAAGTTTACTGCTTAATGCAGGGGCGGGGGCACAACATTATTTATGGAATACCGGTGATACCACTGAAACCCTTGATGGAAGTATGCCCGGTATTTATACTGTAACAGTTACTAACTATGGTTGCAGTAGCACCGATAGTATTAAAGTAACGGTTAAACCAACATTGCTGCCTAAATTTGGATGGGCATTATTAAATAGTTGCCTCCCACAAGCTGTTCAGTTTAAAGATAGTTCAATTACTTGTGGGGTAAATATTGTAGAATGGTTCTGGGACTTTGGAGACGGTACTACAAGCTACCAGCAAAACCCCTTACACAATTATACCAGCAATGGTACATATTCTGTCAAGCTTCGAGTAAAAGATAATACCGGCACTACTATTACACGCAGCAGAACATTATCTGTTATAGCAAGTACTTCTCCGGTTGTAATGCTGGGTGCAGACACTGCCATTTGTGCTGCAGATGTTTTGGTGTTAAATGCTGGTAATGCAGGGGCTACTTATAGCTGGAGTACAAGCGAGATTACACAAACTATTTCCATTAATACTTCAGGTAAATATTGGGTAACGGTAACAAACGGCACTTGCAGCAGCACTGATACTATTAGTGTTGCAGTAACCCCAACTTTATTACCAAAATTTGGATGGATAGCACTTACTAACTGTGCGCCGCAAAACATGCAGTTTATTGATAGTACTATAACTTGTGGTGTTACAGCTACTGAATGGCTCTGGGATTTTGGTGATGGTACCAACAGCACCAGCCAGGAGCCAACACATACTTTTACATCTAATGGAACATATACAGTAAAATTCACTGTTAAAGACAATACCGGCACTTCTATAACCAGAAGTAAAACATTAGTGGTAAATACACCAACACCAGCATTTACACTGGGTGCCGATACTACAGTATGTGATGGCATTACCGTAGTTTTAGATGCAGGCAATCATGCTGGTTGTTCTTATTATTGGAGCACAGGTGCTACCACACGCTCAATAAGTGTAGATATAAGTGGCGATTATTGGGTACAGGTATATAATTCCAGTTGCTCAGCAACAGATGACATTAAAGTAACGGTTAAACCAGCAGTATTAGCTAATTTTTCTTTTAATCAGTCTGGCACCTGTTTGCCGGTAACGGCGCAGTTTACGGATATGTCTCAAACATGTGGCGGTACTATTGTGTATTGGCTGTGGGATTTTGGAGACGGTATTACTTCTACACTTCAAAACCCTGCTCATGTGTTTACCAGAGGTGGTAATTTTTCAGTTAAGCTTACCGTAAGAGATAATTTAGGAAACCAAATTACAAGAGGTAAAACCATTTTTGTAAATACCAATACTCCATTGGTTAATTTGGGGGCCGATACCACCATTTGCGAAGGCTATGCTATTACCTTGAATGGCGGTATTGCAGATAGCTATTTATGGAATACCGGCGAAACCACGGCCAGCATCAACGTTAAAGATGAAGAGTATTATTGGGTGCAGGTTACTAAAAACGGTTGTACCGGATGGGATACTATTCATGTGGCTACCAATTTTCCGTTGGTGCCTAATTATAATTTCAGTGTAACATCAAAATGCTTACCGGTTAAAACTGCCTTTGAAGACGCTTCCATCATTACCTGTGGCAATGCACCTGTTACTTATTGGTTATGGGATTTTGGTGATGGCTCCACATCCACCGAAGCTAACCCGATACACTATTACCAGCAAATTGGCACATATAATGTAAAGCTTGTTATAAGAAATAGTAATGGGGTATCCAGTTCTAAAAGCAAAATTGTAAAAATAGAAACTGTAGGACCAGTTGTTGATCTTGGGCCAGACATTACAGTTTGCCAGGGTGCCAGCGCTACATTAAATGCAAATGAACCCGGTGCAATTTATAAATGGTCTCCGGCAGTGCTTTTGAATAACGATACCATACAAGCACCTATAGCAATACCAAGAACTACCACCTTGTTTGAGGTATTTGTTACAAAATGTGGTGTTACCGTTAAAGATAGTATCTTGATTTTTGTAGATAGTATGGCAACGCCTAATATTGTTCAAACAGAAGAAACGCTAACCGCTTCACCGGGTATGTATTACCAATGGTACAGAGATGGTGGCTTGGTGGAAAATGCCACTACCAGAAATTATAAACCCAAGACAGGCGGCTATTTTCAGGTAATAGTAACCAACAACCGTGGTTGCAGTAATATATCTGATAAGTATTATTTTTTACCAAAGGGAGGGCATCACCTTGGAGGAACCAAAGTAAAAATTAAGATTAGTCCAAATCCTTCATGGGGCATTATTAATATACTTTTATCAAAACTACCAGAAAAACCATTGTGGGTAAACATAACAGATAACCATGGCCGTATCTTGCTAAGAACCAGTATTAGCAGTAATATAAATACGCTTAATCTTAGCCATTTGGGTAAGGGTCATTACTTTGCCATTATATATTTTGATAAAGAAAAAGTTGCATTGCCTTTTCTGCTTATTAAATAACTAACCCAATGCTATAAAATAAAAAAGAGCCTTTTGTAAGGCTCTTTTTTATTTTGATACTGGCTTTAGAATATTAATTGGGCATTGTTGCGTCGCACACTGCAACGCCAGTAACAATATTGAACATAATTACTCTGTATTACAATAACGCCATAAACTCTTCCAAGCTAACTATGCCTTGCTTGCGCCAAACTTCTTTACCATTTTTATAAATAATAAAAGTGGGTAATGCCTCCACCTTTAGCTGTTGCATAATTGTAAGGTGCACGCCACCATCAATTTTTACTAAATTGTATTTGCCGGCCGCCTTTTGTTGTAGCGTTGCTAAAACAGGTTCCATTTTTTTACAGGGCGGACACCAGGTAGCACCAAAATCTACCAATATGGTTTCATTTTTTTGCACCAGTTGATTGAAGTCTTCAATGGTTAGTTGTTTTTCATTACTGCTATTTTCAACGGGTTTGCCCGCTTTCTTCCAGGCATTAATGCCACCTTCTAATGCTATTACTTTTTTAAAACCTTGCTGCTTTAAATAGTCAGCAGCATCAAAGCTGCGTGGGCCACCTAAACAATAAACATACACAGGCTTAGTTTTATCCAGGTGTTGGGTGCGTTCTTTAAATTGGGTGTTATTTGTCCAATCTGCCTGTAGTGCGTTTTGCAAATGCCCGGTTTTAAACTCGGTAGCGGTTCTTACATCTAGTAATTGAACAGTGTTGCCATTTATTTCTTTTTCAAAACTATTAGCATCTGTTGTGTTTTTTTGTGCAGTTGTATTACATGCAAAGGCAATTATTGAAATACAGGCAATAAAAAATTGTTTCATGGTGCGTAGCTATTTTGTACAAAGATATCTATGGCTATAATATAAAACAGCTACTTCTTTTGTTAAAGATTTGTATTGGTGCTCAATATAGATATGCCTTTGAACCGAGCGTGGCAAGAATGTTTAACCGGAGCGTTGGCGCTGGTTACCAAATTTTATTCTTCGTCTCCTTCGTCTTCTTCATATTTATATTCATCTTCATTGTAATAATATTTCTTCCAGTCTTTTACTTTATCATCATCTATCAGTTCAAGAATATCAAATATGGCATCTCCTTTTTTTTTCCACTCCATACGTTCACGGTCTTCAAAGCGGGTAATGCTCATGCAATGGTCTGTATCTAAATTAACCCTGATGAGGGTGATGGAACTGTTCTCTTTCTCTTGAATGAGATAATAACATCCGGTTTCTAATAACGCATACGAATACATAACTCACAATTTTTAAGTTAACAGAAAACGAACTAATGGGTAAGAGAAGTTAATGGGTTGCAACTGAATTGTGGGTTAAAACACAGGGTACTGTTGCAATAGTTGTAGCTTCAAAAGTACAGCAAATTGGGGGTTGGTAGGGCTGTTTATTGCTTCTTTTTTATAAATATTTGATTGATATTTCAATTGATTTTCAGCTGATTACGGTTATTAAACTAATTGTTAAAAATTACTATTTTTCATATAAAAGCATTTATAAAAGGAAAAACGCAGCGGTAAGCGTATTTTATGCAAATGCTTGTTGGGGTATAAATACCGGATTTTTAGTCTCTTACAATATTGTATGCATATTCTGCATTATATGTAGGAAAATAAACCGTACCAATTATCCATTGAATGTTATTGAAAGCTGTTACCATATTATCTTCTGTATTTTATTTTATCCCCTTTCTTATTGTATTATTTAGAAAATGCTGGAATGTAAGGCCCGTATTACTGTTTTCGCTGTATTGGGTACTGGGCGGCTTATTGAATTTACTGCTTTTGGTTGCTGACTCTTTTGGTTCTTCTTTTAATGCAGGGTTAGATGTTTTTTTTACTTACTACAATGTTTTGGATCCTTTATTGGTGTTGGGTATTATGTATTATGCCAGCCGTTCTGTTATAATAAAAAAGAGTTTATTGGTTACCATGGGTTTGCTGGTAATAGGTATAATTATAACGGCCATTTTTTTTGGTTTAAAACACGAGACAATAAAATATGTTTTGGGTTTTGGAGTGGTGGCCGTGTTCTTATATGCTTTAGTTGAAATCTTAAACTATATCCGTAAACTGGTTTTTCATTGGCATGAAGAAGTGATGATTTATATATATGCCGCCATTGTTTATGAATACGGTACTTATTTGTTTAATTATTGGTTTGACTATTGGTATACCAAACCTACGGCTCAGGAGTTTTTAGATTCTACACTGGTTTATAATTTATCTACTATTGTGGCGGTAAGCATATCGTTAGCCTCTTTTCTGCATGCAAAGCTTAACCCCAGTAAAAGGGAAGAAAAAAAAGCTACAGCTAAACCTACGGAAAGAGAAATCTTCTACCTATAACTTCACTTTTATGGCTTACTAAACCCTTAAGAATATTGTTTTTCTTCACAGTTTGTTGAAAACTTTCAGGGGTTAACTTTACTGTGTATAAGAAGTGAATAATTGTTGCCAGCCGCTTGCCAAAGCAGCTTTTTTTTATGCCTCAAAAAGATATATTTGCTTCTTACAAAAATTTTGAACAGTGCGATTAAAGACATTAGAAATCAAAGGATTTAAAAGCTTTGCCGATAAGACCACATTGCGTTTTGACGAAGGCATTACTGGCGTAATTGGACCCAACGGCTGTGGCAAAAGTAATATAGTAGATAGCATCAGGTGGGTGATAGGCGAGCAAAAAATTAGTCACCTGCGTAGTGAAAACTTAGACAGCCTTGTTTTTAATGGTTCAAAAACACGTTCTGCCAGTGGGCTTGCAGAAGTGAGTTTAACTTTTGAAAATACCCGTAACCTTTTACCCACAGAGTTTAATACCATTACAGTAACCCGTAAGTTTTATAAAAGTGGCGAGAGTGAGTACCGGCTTAATGATGTTCAGTGCCGGTTAAAAGATATTCAAAATCTTTTTTTAGATACCGGGGTTAGTACAGATAGCTATGCTATAATTGAACTAGGAATGGTTGATGAGATTATTAAAGACAAAGAAAACAGCCGGCGTAGAATGCTGGAGCAGGCCGCTGGTATATCTATTTACAAAACCCGCAAAAAAGAAGCTAAGCAGAAACTGGATGCTACCGAGCAGGATTTAGCCCGTATTGAAGACTTACTTTTTGAAATTAACAACCAGTTAAAGAGTTTAGAAAATCAGGCAAAAAAAGCGGAAAAGTATTTTGAAATAAAGAAAGACTATCGTGAGCTAAGCATAGAACTTGCCAAAGCAGCACTGGAAGGGTTTAATATTACTTACCGGGAGTTGAATGAAAAAACAGAAAACGAAACGAATCGCAAAGTTCAGTTAGAGGCTCAAATTGCACAGGAAGAAGCTTCTATTGAGCAGGAAAAAGTAGGCTTTATTGAAAAAGAGCGGGAGCTACAAAGTTTGCAACACGGCTTTAATGAGTTGATGCAACAATTAAGAAGCAAAGAAAATGATAACAACTTAGCCGGCCAGCGTTTAAAATTTTTGCAGGAAAAAAGCACAAGCCTGGAAGATTTTTTAAATAAAAGTCAGGGACAATTAAACGGTTTACAGGAGAGCATCGACTTTACTTCTAACCAGGTTGTAGAAGAAGAGCAGCGTTTGGATACGCTGAATCTTCAGGTGGAAGAACTACGCCAGACCGTAGAAAGTACCCGCATTATTTTTGATGAGAAAAGAGCTGGGGTTGATAGCTTGAGAACAGAAAATATAGCGGTGCAGCGCAGCCAATTTGATGCAGAAAAGAAAGTGGCAGTTGCTGATACTTCCATACAAAACCTTCAGCGTACCGTTCAGCAAATAGAAGAAGAAAGAGATATACGTTATAGCCAGTTAAAACAACTGGAAGAAGAACGTATGCATAAAGAACAGGAGCTGGAGAGCCGCAAAACTGATTTACAGCAATTGCAGGAATTGCATGAAAAAACCAAGGAACAAATTTTTGCCACACAGGGTGAATTAGAAATACTGCGACAGGAGCTAGCTGATGAGAACCGCAAACTGGATGCTAAAAAGAACGAACACGACCTTCTAAAAAGTCTGATAGACTCCATGGAAGGCTATCCGGAAAGTGTAAAGTTTTTGCATAACAATCCTAATTGGAACCATGCGGCACCAATACTTTCAGATATTATCTATGTGAAGCAAGAATACCGTGCGGCCGTAGAAAATGTACTGGAACCTTACTTAAATTATTATGTAGTTAATAATCTGCAAGAGGGTTTACAAGCTGTTCATTTATTAGACGATAATAAAAAAGGTAAGGCTAATTTCTTTTTACTTGATAAAATAAACAGCCTTGAGGCCGCAGCTACACACCAGCCAGATAATACCATTCCTGCAATGCAGGTAATTGAAGTGGATGAACAATACCGTAAACTGGCAGCGCAATTATTAGGCAACGTATATATAGCAGAAAGTGAAGATGCTTTAGAAAACAGCAATGGAGCTGTAGTGCTTGAAAAACATGGCAAGTATGTTAAAGGCAAATACTCTTTAACCGGTGGAAGTGTGGGATTATTTGAGGGTAAGAAAATTGGCCGTGCTAAAAACCTGGAAAAATTACAGGAAGAAATTGCAACACAAGAAACCGTGGTTAGCAATTTAAAAGCAGCCATACAGTTTAAGCACAACGAAGTAATTGCT
The DNA here is from genome assembly GCA_004295245.1 of Sphingobacteriales bacterium. Lineage (GTDB taxonomy): Bacteria > Bacteroidota > Bacteroidia > Chitinophagales > Chitinophagaceae > JACMLD01. The sequence continues at coordinate 27,050 of REAR01000062.1, forward strand.
TACAATGAGCAATTAAAAGAAAATGCTATAAAGCAGGCGCAGGATGATATTAACCGTATTACCAACTTTGTTTTCTCTCTTCAAAATAAAATTGAAAACCTGCATGCACAGCAAGGCACCTCTCAGCAACGTTTAGAAGAGCTGCAGTTGAACCTTGAAGAAACAATGGGCAGTGTTGAAGGCGTAAGAAACGAGTGGATGCAATTGGTAGCTACTTTAAATGAGTTAAGAGAATCATTAAAACTGGCAGAAGATACTTTTAAAGAAGCTGAAGCAGGTTACAATGGCTCTTTATCTTCTTTTAATGATAGCAATCTGCAGCTGACGCGCCAGCAGAGTAAAATCACCGCTTTAAAGCAGGAGAAAGACTTTAAATCAAACCAACTGAATGATTTATTGGTTCAAATAGAAACCAACACTTCACAGTTTAAACAAACCCAAGAAAGCATATCAGAAAGCGATGAAGCTTTAAGCGGCTTACAAGATGAACTGGTAAATCTCTTAAGAAATAAAGAGACCAGCGAAAAACAGTTAAATGAGGCGGATCAGGCCTATTACAACCTTCGTAACCAGCTAAACGAAAAAGAAAGTGAGCTACGCCACAAAGTAAAAGAGAAAGAACAATTAGAGCATGTGCTTTCAGATATAAAAGACCATCTGAATGAACTAAAGCTGCAACTGGCTGGTATGAAAGAACGCCTGCATGTTGAGTTTAGAATAAATCTGGATGATATTCTTGACAAACCCCGCACCTCAGAAACACCTGTAGAAGAGCTGCAAGAGAAGAGTGATCGTATGAAGAAACGCCTCGAAAACCTGGGAGAAGTAAACCCAACGGCAATAGAAGCTTTTCAAGAAATGAAAAAACGCTATGAGTTTATCTTAGAACAAAAAAACGACCTTATTACTGCTAAAGACAGCTTACTACAAACAATTCAGGAAGTAGAAGCTACTGCCAACCAGCAGTTCTTAGATACCTTTAATAAGGTTAGAGAAAACTTTCAGAAAGTATTTAAAGCATTGTTTACAGAAGATGATACGGCAGACATGGTTTTAGAAAACCCCGAAAACTTAGCTGAAACCAGTATTGATATTGTGGCAAAACCCAAAGGCAAACGCCCTTCATCAATTACACAATTAAGCGGTGGAGAAAAAACCTTAACCGCTACAGCATTACTCTTTGCCATTTACCTTATTAAGCCAGCTCCGTTCTGTATTCTAGATGAGGTGGATGCGCCGTTAGATGATGCCAACGTAGGCAAATTCACTAATATGATTCGTAAGTTTAGCGAGGAAAGCCAGTTCATTATTGTTACACACAATAAGCAAACTATGAGCTGTGTAGACGTTATTTACGGCGTAACCATGCAAGAACCCGGTGTAAGTAAGTTAGTACCTGTAGATTTTAGAAGCCTGAGTAATTAAAATAATTTAAAGTTACCCAAATACCATAGCGCATACTTTTGTATGCGCTTTTCTTTTTTTTTGAAACCAGCATTGGTAAGTATGGCAACATCGTTGCGTCGCACCTTTGTAGCTACAGTGCATTGAGGAGCCGATTGAGTAATGCTCTTTTACAGCATCTAACAGCCCATTAATAGAGTTAGTCAGCAGTTAACTTTAGCAGTAATTATAATAAGTATGCTTAAGCAAAAGCAATAGTATTAAAACATATAATACTTAAATAGCTTTTGATAGCTGTAACATTACTTTTAAGCAGCCCTCTTTTTACTAAAAATAGTTTTGTAAATATCCTACCCATAAATGCACAAACTACTATTGGGTTGTAATGCACATAATCTTAATTTCGTTTCACTTTTTGAGGTTGCAATTCTTGTTTTTCAAACAAGATGAGATGACGGTCGGTGGTCGGCCGTCATTCTCTTTTTATAGACCGGCCATTTGTTTTCTGCTTTATATTTGGTGCAAACTTTAAAATTATATGCGCACCATTTTACTACTGCTGGCTTCAAATATATTTATGACTATTGCCTGGTATGGGCATTTAAAAGACAAAGGCATTCCACTATGGAAAGCTATTCTTGTAAGCTGGGGTATTGCTTTTTTTGAATACTGTTTAATGGTGCCTGCAAACCGTATTGGCTATAAAAGTGGTTTTTCTGCCTTTCAGTTAAAGATGATACAGGAAGTAATTACGTTGGTAGTATTTGCTGTATTTGCAGTGGTCTATTTAAAAGAACCCATCCATTGGAAATACCTGGTAAGTTTTATGTTTTTGTTGGGAGCCGTTTATTTTATGTTCAAAAAATAATAATGCATTGCCCATTGTTTGATGCTGTTGAAGTGTGCGACGCAACGATGCTGCATTGAATTACCAAAGCTGGTAATCTTAAAATACCGGGCATAAAAAAAGCCCCGGTGTAGAAACATCGGGACTTCGGTATTTGGATCTGATTAGTTCTACAACAAATATAGACTTTTTTACTTCTCGTCAATTTTTATTGACAATTTTATGTCTTTATTTTTTTCTAAAAAAGACTCATACTTTTTGAACGCTTCAGCAGAAAGCTTTTTGCCATTAACAGTCAGCTCACCATTGCCAAAATCAATGCTAAGGTTGCCATCTTTTGCTAAACCATCTGCTTTAAGCGCTTCAACCAAGCCTTCCATTTTATCTTCGCCATTAACTTTAATAGTAACCTTGCCAGAATCAGCAGGGTTATCAGACATTTTGTTCACAGTTACATTTACTTCTTTAGTAGTTATGTGTGTTTTTTGCGCTCCAGTATTGTGTACCCGTGCAAGGGTAGGGGCAATAACTAAAGACACAATAGACATCAGCTTAATTAAAATATTCATTGAAGGGCCAGAAGTATCTTTAAACGGGTCTCCTACAGTATCACCTGTTACTGAGGCCTTATGCGGCTCAGATTTTTTGTAGAAAATTTCTCCGTTAATTTCAACGCCTTTCTCAAAACTTTTCTTAGCATTATCCCAAGCACCACCGGCATTATTTTGAAACATACCCATTAATACACCACTAACAGTAGCACCTGCTAAAAAGCCACCCAATGCTTCTGGGCCTAATAAAAAGCCAACCACCAACGGCGATATAATTGTTATAGCACCTGGCAACATCATTTTTTTGATAGATGCCTGTGTAGAAATAGCCACACATTTTTCGTATTCAGGTTTTCCGGTTCCTTCCATAATGCCTGGTATGGTACGAAACTGGCGACGCACTTCTTCCACCATTGCCATTGCAGCTTCACCAACTGCACGTATAGCCAACGATGAGAAAATGAATGGTATCATACCTCCCACAAATAAAGAGGCCAGCACATCGGCTTTATAAATATTAATACCATCAATACCTGCCACACCCACAAAAGCTGCAAACAAAGCCAAAGCAGTTAAAGCAGCAGAAGCAATGGCAAAACCTTTACCGGTAGCAGCAGTAGTATTACCTACGGCATCTAATACATCTGTTTTTTCACGTACCTCTTTAGGCAGTTCACTCATTTCAGCAATACCGCCAGCATTGTCAGCTATAGGGCCAAAAGCATCTATTGCCAATTGCATAGCCGTGGTAGCCATCATACCAGCAGCGGCAATAGCCACGCCGTATAAACCAGCACAAGCATATGAACCATAAATACCACCAGCCAATACAAGAATCGGTAAAAAGGTAGATTCCATACCGATAGCTAAACCGCCAATAACATTGGTGGCGTGGCCTGTAGATGACTGACGGATAATTGACATAACCGGACGCTTGCCCATTGCAGTGTAATACTCAGTAATAATACTCATTAAAGTACCTACCACTAAACCTACAGCAATGGCACCTAAAACACCCCACTTAGTAAACTCGTTACCACGCAACACCATTGTTTCTGGTAAAATATAATATACAAGGCCTACAGAAGCTATAGCAGTTAATACTATAGACCCCCAGTTACCCATATTGAGCGCTTTTTGTACACTGTTTGTGCTAATACCTGCGTTATCGCTTATCTTAACAAACCAGGTACCTACAATAGAAAACAAAATACCCAAACCTGCTATAAGCATAGGTAATAAAATAGGAGCCATACCTCCAAAACTGTCTATCGACTTGGTTTCCTGCCCCAATACCATCGTAGCTAAAACAGTAGCAACATAAGAACCAAATAAATCGGCACCCATACCAGCTACGTCACCTACGTTATCGCCAACGTTATCTGCAATGGTAGCAGGGTTACGTGGGTCATCTTCAGGAATACCAGCTTCTACTTTACCAACCAGGTCGGCGCCTACATCAGCAGCCTTAGTGTAAATACCACCACCTACTCGTGCAAAAAGAGCAATACTTTCAGCACCCAAAGAAAAGCCAGTTAAAACCTCAATAGTTTTTAGCATTTCTTCTGAGTCAACCACAGTAGCTCCAAAATATGATTTAAGAATTAAAAACAAACCACCTAAACCCAAAACAGCCAAACCAGCTACACCCAAGCCCATTACAGCACCTCCGGTAAAAGATACATTCAGTGCTTTTGATAAACTGGTACGAGCCGCATTTGCGGTGCGTACATTGGCCTTGGTGGCCACTTTCATACCAATATAACCAGCAGTGGCGCTAAAAATAGCACCTAGTACAAAAGCAACTGCAATAGTCCAATCGCTATGTGGGTTACTTCTAGCCATTAAAGCCAAAAGAATAGCTACAATTACAACAAAGTAGCCTAATATTTTCCATTCGGCTTTTAAGAAGGCCATGGCGCCTTCAGCAATATAATTACTGATTTCTTTCATACGGTCGTTACCCGCATCTTGTTTAGATACCCAATTGAACTTTACAAACGTGTACAGCAAGCCAATAACTGCCATTGCTGGTACCAGGTAAATCAATTTGTCCATAAGCATTTAATTCTCTGTGTGTTTAAATTAAGGAGGGCAAAAATAGGGCAAAAACCCCTTAATTCACAGTATAGTGCCTTTTTTTTAAACAGGTTTTATGCCCTCATTTTCAACAGCTAATGATTGTTTTTCTTTCTTTGTTTTAGTTATCACATACTCATTTGCAAAAAAGAGATATTTAATTCACCAGCTTTTTGATTGATAATTGATCATCGTTGCGACGCTCCGTTCAACTATAGTACAGGTATGCAGCGCCCTTGCTTTAGAAAAATTTGCAATTGCGGTTACCTGCATTTTCAGACTATTTTTTTGCATGCATCTGCTTACTTATTGCAAGAGTTTGCCAATGTATTGACAGTTGGAATGCTTTAACTATTTGTTATGCTGCTATGGCATATGCTTTGGCATCTCTAATAAAAAGGAGGATTATACCATGAAAAAAATTTACACAAACAAAGAAACAAATGTTATTGCTTTTTCTTATTCAATTAACCAAAGAGATGCTGTTACTGTACAGCAACTAAAATGGAGTAAGCTATTATTATTGATAGTATTTTTATTAACGGCAGCATTTACAACATTTGCAAAACCTAATTTTCAGACCAAGTTATCAGTAGCCGCACTTAGTAACGCACCTATCAGAGTAACTGTAGATGGGCAACGATACGATCAGGGTAGCAATAGCTGGGGTATTAACACAAATAGTATCGTGGTACAGGATCTTTCGAATGGCTACCATACTATTAAAGTGTTTCAGCAACGTAATAACCGCCGGTATGATAATGACCGCCGCAGAAACAGAAATGATGATTATACACTTATCTATAGTGCAACTGTTTTTATAAAACCAATGTATCATATTGACATTGTTATTAACCGTTTTGGTAAAGCTTTAATTGATGAGCAATACATTAACGGACGAGATTATTATGATTATGACGATGATACCCGTAATAATAACAGGGATTATGACAGGGATAACAGAGACCGTGACCATCGCAATGAAAGGGCTATGGATAACCGCGATTTTATTATGGCCAAAAATCAATTGCAAAGAGAAAGCTTTGATAATAACCGCTTGCAAATGGCACGCCAGATAAGCGATAACAATTACTTATCGGCACAGCAAGTAAAAGAGTTAATGCTGTTATTTTCTTTTGATGATAAGAAATTAGATTTTGCTAAGTATGCTTATCGCAGAACAGCAGATCGGAATAATTACTTCATAGTATATGATGCATTTTCTTTTAGTAGCAACAAAGACGAGTTGGCTAATTACATAAAAAATTTCAGGTAAGGTTCGGCATAGGTACAATCAAAACCAACACCCTGGCTTTTCAAAGCCGGGGTGTTGGTTATTAATAATAAAAAAGCCCCACCTATAAAAGGCAGGGCGGCTAAATAGGTATGCGAATTAGTATGTTTTCACAAGGAAAATACAGTCTTCAATTTTTTTAATCTGCTGTACACGATCCATATTTTTAACCGTAGAACTGGTGGTTAATCTAAGGTTAATGAAAGCAGTATCTTCTTTTTTCAGCTCGTCAATAGTGCGAAAAATATTTTTAGTAGTAACAGCATAAACAGCTCCCTGTGCCTGCAGACGGGTACTTAAAATACCTACTATTTCTCCTTGTTTGTTAAAAACAGGGCCGCCACTATTACCAGGGTTGGCGGCAACAGCAATCTGGCAACTCATGGTATCTCCGTTATAACCGGTTTTAGCACTCATATATCCTTCGCCATATACAATCTCTTCACGCGGAAAGCCAAGGGTAAAAATCTGTTCGCCTAAATCTGCGCCATTGCGTTTAAGGCCATACGGAAGATTGGTTAACGGCTTAAAGTCTCCATCATTAATTTTAAGAATAGCAATATCTCTCAGGTTGTCTTTATGCACAACGGCCACTTTAAATTCCTGGCCTTTGTTGTTTTGTACAAATACGGTGGTGGAATTTTTAATAACGTGGGCATTAGTAACAAGGTAGCCTTTGCCATCAATTAAAAAACTAGTGCCACCACTTTTTATTACACCTCCAACAGGGGCTTTCAACGATTTTTGAACATCTTTAATTAAACTGTTATTAGCGTTTTGTTGCTTAATTACTGTATTTAATTTACTGGCAAGTTCTTCTACATCTTTGGTGTTGCGGGGTCCAAAATAAGTAACCAGCCCACTGGTAGCTAAAGCTATTACACCAGCAATTGTAGCAGCTACCGCCACCACACGTCTGTATTTACGCCACATATCAATAACCTTTGTTTTAGCAACAATTGGTTTAATAGTGCCGGCTTGCTCTAATTGATGGTGCACTTCGTTTAACTGATTTCGAAACTGCTTTTGTATTCCGTGTTGCTGCAGTTGTTGCAGAAAAATGGTTTGCTCAACCACCATTTGGTCAACTACAGGGTTGGAGGAACGAAGTTGGTCAAAAAAAGCTCTTTCCTCTGCATTCATTTCGTTATTTAAATAACGTTCAACAGCATCTAATAATTGAATTTCTTCCATCACAGTATCTGGTTTTTATGTTGAGAAAAGAATAATTTTTTTAAGCGCATCAGGCATTTGTATTTTTGATTTTTTGCATTATCTGCATTGGTATAACCAAAATTGCCTGCTATTTCAGTCATGTTTTTCCTTTGCAAATAGTATGCTTCCAGTAAACTTTTACAGGGTTCGCCCAAGCTTTGCAAAGCCTTTTCCATTAAAACAAAATGCGCATTTCGTTGCTCTTGATGTTCTATTTCATCTTCAACGGGTACGGTAATAAGTGCAGTCTCCACATCTCCGTTAAACCTTTGTAACTGCTGCAATCTTTTTAACCACAAACGACGGCATACCGAATAGATATAGGTTTTAAGCTGGCAGTTTAGTTCAAAAGTCCCAGATCTGGCTTTTTCGTACAACACAATCATAGCCTCTTGAAAAATATCTTTGGCCTCATCTGCCGTACCGTTGTTATTAATTATCATTGCCTGAATCATACCATAGTTATTGGCATAAATCAGTTCAATGGCTTTTTTATCATTGATTGCCAGTCTTTTAAGCAATTCATTTTCTGCGCTAAAGGTCTCCACCAAAATTTATTTTAATACTCAAATTAACAAATAGTAACCCAAAACTAATTCAATAAATTTTTTTACCCGAGCGGGTTACCTTTTAATGGTTACAGGATAAAGGCTACAAACCATTTATTTAAAAAATTTAAACAACAACAAATGAAAAAGCTTCTTTTTGTTTTAGCAATTGGTGCATTAGTTACAGCTTGTAACAGTGGTAGTGGCGAAAAAGCTGCTGCTGATACTTTATCTGCTGCTCCTACAGTTGATACTACTGCTCCTGTAACTGTTGATACAGCTGCTGCAGTTGTAGATACTACTAAAGTTGCAGTTGATACTACTAAGAAGTAATTCTAAGAGTTTTCATATGGCAAGCAATCGTTAGAGGCCATTTACCGAAAGGTAAATGGTTTTTTTGTGCCCGGCAGTAAACCAGCAATAAGCAGTTGTTGCTCTTTGCAAACCCCAATGTGGGTTGTGCAAAGCCATCGGGGCACACTGCAGCTGCAACGCTGTACGGAACGGATAACCTTTTCACTGTATTCTAAGTTATATCCCCTCACATTGATAGTAATGCTGATGGAATTTTTTAAGATTGGGTTAAAAGCGTAATCACTACCTGTAATAAACCAATTATAAAACCCAGCACACCACCAATTATTTCCACAAAACGAAACTCTTTGTTCATAATCTGGTAGAGAATTGCCTCCAGCTTATCGGTACTAAAGCTGGTTACTTTATTTACAACAATTTGTTCCAGGTCTAAATCTTGTTGCAAACTGCCCATATAGTTTTTCATAATAACCGGAAAGAGGGTTTCCAGTTCTTTTAGGAAAATGCTTTTTAGCTGATCAATGGTTTTATCGCCAATAAACATACTAATAACCGGCATTGCCTGGCCTAATTTTACTCTTAAAAAGGTATCAATATGTGTTTCTATCACCGGCATTATCTTATTAAGGTTGTCAGCGCTGGTTATTTTTTGCTCAATATCAGAAAACGATAACAGTTCCTGACTGACCAGTTTACCCAGTTTTTCAGCAAACTGTTGCTGCCTTTTAGGAAAAATGCCATGTATTGTAATACCCAATATTTTTTTGGGTTCTTTCGGATGAAACAACATCTTAATTGCAATCCAGTTGGTAAACCAACCTATAAATGCAGAAATAACGGGTATTAATAATAACCAATAACTCATTTGCCTTTTTTGTGTTGCAAAGAAAACCAAAAACAGTATTGCTTGCTTAAATAAAATATGCCCAAAATGGTATTGCTGCTGAAGAGTGCGACGCAACCGGAGTTAAATAGCAATACCCATGCTGGCAACACAAAAAACATTATTTAAAACAATGGGGTTGTTTTTTTGTGCGAACTGCATTTTCTATTATTTTTGCCGACCAAACGGTAGCCATAGCTCAGTTGGTTAGAGCATCAGATTGTGGTTCTGAGGGTCGTGGGTTCGAGCCCCATTGGTTACCCAAGTTTTAAGCCGGGGCTTTGCCCCGGTTTTTTCTTTTAACAACCCCCACCGCTTACATAATTTTTGGGCAACGTAGTCTAAATGTATTGTTAACAAGCAACAAGCCTTCCTTTTATTCGTTATTTTTGGTATCATGCAAAAATTTATTCAGCTTATGTTTAGTAGAAGAAGTTTACCCTTTTTGCTGCTGGTTTTAGGAGCAGCCGTTTTTATTGGCTTTCGTAGTATGGGCAACCATACAACTAATCCACCCTCTAAGTATGAAAGAATATTGCACAGCGTAGGGGAGGTATTAATGCAGGGCCATTATAGTCCTAAAGAAATAAATGATCAGTTTTCAAAAGACATTTTTAAAAAATATGTGGTAGCCTTAGACCAGGATAAATCTATTTTTCTGGCAACAGACATTGAAGAACTGAAAAAGTATGAAACCAAGATAGACGACGAGGTGCTGGGTGCTCCGGTAGCTTTTGTACCTGCTATATCAACCATTTTTACTAAAAGAGTACCGCAGGCAGAAGCTATTGCCAAAGAATTTTTATCAAAACCATTTGACTTTTCAAAAGACGAAAGCTTAATGGTTGACCCTGATAAAAGAGACTTTGTGAAGAGCGAAGCCGAGCTGAAGGAGTTTTGGAGAAAACGTTTAAAATATCTGGTGCTGGATAGGTATGTTGATTTATTAGAAAACCAGGAAAAGAGTAAAGGCAAAGAAGGTTTTGTTAAGAAAACGAATGAGGAACTGGAAAAAGAAGCCCGTGAAAGAGTAATAAAGATTATGGACAGAATGTTTAATCGCTACAAGTTAAAGTTTAGTGAGGACGACCGTTTTAATCTTTTTGTAAATACGATTACCAGTGCTATGGATCCGCACACTAATTTTTTTCCGCCGGTTGATAAAAGATATTTTGATGAGGAAATGAGCGGAGAGTTTTATGGTATTGGCGCATCATTGCGTGAAGAAGATGGAGTTATTAAAATTGCCTCTATTTTAACCGGTAGCCCTGCATACAGAAGCGGAGATTTAACCGTTGGTGATGTAGTAGTTAAAGTTGCACAAGGCGAACAGGAAGCCGTTGATTTAACTGGTTATATTGTTACAGATGCGGTTAAAATCATTCGGGGTAAAAAAGGAACAGAAGTGCGGCTTACCATTCGCAAAGTAGATGGCACTAACAAAATGGTTAAATTGATAAGAGAGAAAATTATACAAGATGAAGTGTATGCCCGCAGTACGATAGTTACCAATGGTAAATCAAAAATTGGTTTTATTTCTTTGCCAGAATTTTATGCCAATTTTGATGACCCTAATGGACGCCGTTGTGCAGATGATGTGGCCCGTGAAATAGTAAAACTTAAAGAAGAAAAAGTGGAGGGTATTGTGTTAGACCTGCGTAATAATGGTGGTGGTTCTTTATATGATGTGGTAAGAATGGTAGGGTTATTTGTAGAAGATGGTCCTATTGTGCAGGTAAAAGACCGCGATGGAAAACCACAGATTTTAAGAGACCGCGATAAAACCGTTTTATACGATGGCCCTTTAACAGTTATGGTAAACGAGTTTAGTGCCTCTGCTTCTGAAATTTTTGCCGCCGCCATACAAGATTATAAGCGTGGTGTTGTAATTGGCAGTACCTCTACTTTTGGTAAAGGTACCGTACAGCGCCAGATTTCTTTAGATAGAGAAGGTGCTACGTTTAACCCCACCAGTGATATGGGTAGTATTAAGCTAACCCTGCAAAAATTTTATCGTATTAATGGTGGGTCAACACAATTAAGAGGTGTTTCTTCTGATATTGTTTTGCCCGATTTGTATGAATTTTCTGATTTAAGAGAAAAAGATGACCCCGATGCATTACCATGGGATGAAATTCAAAAAGCAGACTACGCTACCTGGAAGGGCGATTTTGATTTGAATGCAGTACGTATTAATAGCCTGGCACGCATCACCAGCAACCCAACTTTTAATTTAATTAAAACAAATACAGAGTGGTTGTCTAAACAAAACGAAAACCTGGTGTACCTGAATCTGGATAAATACCGAGATGAAAAGAAGAAACGAAGTGCTACTGTTAAACAGCTGGAATCTCTTAATAAATTAAATAAAGAGATTGATGTAAAACCGCTGCCAGCAGAAGCTAACCGCTATGCAAATGACAAAGACAGAGATGATCGGTTTAAAGCATGGATGAAAAATTTAAGTAATGATATTTATCTGGAAGAAACAGTAAATATTATGAACGATATGATTAGCCAACGCAACCTTGCAATAAATAAAAAATAATTTCTTTGCTCAAGTAAAACAAAACCCAACCATTGGTTGGGTTTTGTTTTTGTAGCCAACTGCAAAACTTTAATCAGCTCCGGTTGCGTCGCACACTTTAGCTGTATCGCTATGAGGAACTAGCAAGAGTATGCTACATGCCGCAATGCGTAATTACAACAGTTACTCGTAGGTACTCTTATTTTTTCTTTGGCAAGTAACGCTCATTTATTATGTCTATATGATGGTTGGCATGGCCGGCAATAATATAACCAAGAGCCAATACATTAACAACGTTATTGCTGGCAATCCCTTCTAGCAGCAACTCTTTTTTATCTAATGCCTCAAATAAAGCAAGCGTTGTTTTTCTTACTGCAATAAACTCATTTACCAAACTGTTCCATTTACGGGTTGCAGCAGTGGCATTTGAGGCCCAGGCATTTTCATCAAACCCCGGTAATGGGGTAGCATCTTTGCGGGCAAAGCGCAAAGCCCTGTAGGCAAATACTCTTTCTGTATCTATCATATGCTGTAGCAATTGCTTAATGGTCCATTTTCCTTCAGCATACGCATAGGTTCTTTTATTAGCGGGTATTTTACACAAGAATTTTTCTACTGATTTAAGATTGGCTTTTAGTGCTTTGTTTAATTCTTTATCCTCTGCTTTGTTAAGATAATTTTGAAAAAAAGAAGCGGCTATAGCATTGGCTTTATAACTCATAAAAATGTTTATTCAAATTTACAATAAGACACGCACAAAAAAGCCATGCAAAGTGCATGGCTTTTTTGACTAATAAAATCTTATTACTCTTATCAGCCTTTTTTTGCACGCTTTAAAGTAGATTTTGGTAAAGCCTGTTTTTTCTTTTTCTCAGGCTTTAGTGTTGCTGCCACTTTTGCTGCTTCATATGCATTTAATAAACCACCGGTTTTAGATATATCACTCAACTCAACAGTTTCTGTAGTACCGGGTTTATTTACTTTAACATCTGGCATTTGCGCCGATTTTTCTATAGCAAACTTAATTTGCTGCGGAGAAAGTTCGGGGAAATAAGTTAACAGGAAAGCTGCAGTACCTGCAACAACAGGAGAAGCCATACTGGTACCTTGTGCATCACCATAAGTGGTACCGCCGGGTACGGTAGAATAAATTTTTACACCCGGTGCAAACACATCTACTTCTTGCTTGCCATAATTAGAAAAAGATGCGGTTATACCACCAGCACGGGGGTCGCCGCTGGCACCCACGGTAATCCAATTAGTAGCTTTTGTATTATTTGTTTTTAAATTAGCATTCGGAAAATTATCGTAAGTATCTACATCCTTGGCATCGTTACCTGCAGCGTGTACTAACAATACGCCTTTTGTGGCTGCATATTGTACTGCTTCATCCACCCATTTCTTTTCTGGAGAAAAGCTTTTGCCAAAACTCATATTAATAATTTTTGCACCGTTATCAACCGCGTAGCGAATGGCCAGCGCTATATCTTTATCATGCTCATCGCCATCTGGTACGGCACGAATGCTCATGATGCGTACATTATCAGCAATACCTTGTATGCCTTTATTATTGTCTCTTTTAGCTGCTATAATACCACTTACATGGGTGCCATGAAAAGGGGTACTTGCCATAACATCACCATTGCCGTAGAAACGATCATTGATATCGGCTTCATTGTCTTTGGTAATATTGCCACGATAATTTTCGGGAATTTTTTCGGAAGCTTCTTTTTTACGTTCTTCACCAGATACGTATTCACCAAAGCCTTCAATAAATTCTTTGTTGGTAGTCTCCATCATGTTATTGCCCTTAAACATGCCCAATAACATAGCTTTTGATTTTTTTCCATCTACTGATGTTGGTGCAAATTTTTCAAGATCGTTACCAGTATAGCTGTCTTTTGCCATTTCTGCTTTTAAGGTACTATCGGCCTTAACACAGTTTTCATAGGCTCTCTTCAACATTACCATGTCAACGCTTTCTTCTTCGCCACTGCCTTCTATATTGGCTTTTGCTTTTAACCACATTTGGTATTCTGCCTTATCATCGGCAGTAAGTTTAGTGGTATCAACACTTTTATTATTGTATTTGCTTTTTAATTTGTGGTAAACACGGGCCCCTTCGTAAGAATCCACTTTTACATTTTTCCCATCTTTGCCACCAATAAAGTTCCATCCATTAACATCATCTATATAACCGTTTTTATCATCATCAATGCCGTTGCCGGGTATTTCTTTTGGGTTTACCCATAAAATTTCCTTCAGGTCTTCATGCAGTGTATCAATACCACTATCTATTACGGCTACCACCACGGTTTTGCCTTTCAGGTTTTTTGAACGTACAAATTCATACGCTTTATCCAGGCTGATGCCATAAACACCATCTTTTTCTTTATCCTGCAAATGCCAGCCTTTGGGAAGTGGGGTGGTTTTTGCGCTGGTGCCTTGCGCCAGTGCTACGGATACTGAACATGCCATCGCTACTGCAACCGTTAAAAATTGCTTCATACTTTTTGTTTTTGTTGAATTTATTGTTAGAACCATTGTACTTTTTTACTGACCGGTACTTGCTGCCACCGGCACTGCTGTTAACTGGTGCGACGCAACGGCTGCTGCGATACTTGCTGCTGTTGGTAACACCTAAATACTATCTGGACAATCTCTCAAAAATCTGTAATAGTTATAATAAACGCTAACCGTTTGTATAAAATTATGTAACAGCCCGCTTGTGATTAGGTAAACTTTTAACAAGGACTGCTGCTATTTTGTATAGATGCAATTATTGCCAGCATTAGCAGCATAGCCACTATATTTTATGAATCTGTTAAGACCTTTACAGATCAAACCGAATGCCCTGCGCCAATGGTAATTTATTGGTATAATTAATAGTGTTGGTTTGCCGGCGCATGTAAATTTTCCAGGCATCGCTACCGCTTTCTCTGCCGCCACCGGTTTCTTTTTCTCCGCCAAAAGCACCGCCAATTTCTGCCCCGCTGGTGCCTATGTTTACATTGGCTATTCCGCAATCGCTACCGGCTTGTGATAAAAACTGCTCTGCTTCACGTAGGTTAAGCGTCATAATAGCTGAGGAAAGGCCTTGTGGTACGCCATTTTGTAAGGCTATTGCTTCTTCTAGTGTATCGTATTTTATAAGATATAATATTGGTGCAAAGGTTTCATGCTGCACTACCGGGTAGCTATTTTCAACTTCTGCAATGCACGGTTTAACATAACAACCACTTTCAAAACCGGGGCCAGTTAGCACACCGCCTTCTACCTCAAATTTGCCACCCTGCTGTTTACACTCTTCAATAGATTTTAAATACAGGGCTACCGCATCTGTATCAATTAAAGGCCCTACATGATTGTTTTGATCCAGCGGATTGCCAATGCGCAATTGCTGATACGCTTTTACTAATTTTTGTTTAAAAGCATCGTATACCGATTGGTGAATAATTAAACGGCGGGTGGAAGTGCAACGCTGCCCGGCGGTGCCAACAGCGCCAAATACACAGCCAATTAAAGACATATCCAAATCGGCTTCTTTAGAAATTATGATAGCGTTGTTGCCACCTAATTCTAATAAACTGCGGCCCAATCGTTGTCCCACAGCGGCACTTACTGCTTTACCCATGCGGGTACTACCCGTTGCAGATACAAGTGGTATGCGTTCATCATTGCTCATCCATTCGCCCACTTCTCTACCGCCTTGTACTAAACAATTAACCCCCTCTGGTACATTATTATTTTTAAAAACAGTAGTTACAATGTTTTGGCAGGCAATGCCACAGAGTGGCGTTTTTTCACTGGGTTTCCAAATACAAACATCTCCACAAACCCAAGCCAGCATGCTGTTCCAGCTCCATACGGCAACTGGAAAATTGAAGGCCGATATAACACCTACAATACCTAGAGGATGATATTGCTCGTACATTCTATGTCCGGGCCGCTCACTATGCATGGTTAAGCCATGCAATTGCCTGCTTAGGCCCACAGCAAAATCGCAGATATCAATCATTTCCTGTACTTCTCCATAACCTTCCTGCAAGCTTTTGCCCATTTCATAAGAAACCAATCTGCCTAAGGCTTCTTTATTAGCTCTTAAAGCTTCGCCCACCTGTCGCACTACTTCGCCCCGCTTTGGTGCAGGCCATTGGCGCCATTCTTTAAAAGCAGCTTGTGCTTTAGCAACCACGTTTTCGTAGGCAGTCTTATCTGCAGCAATTACCGTAGCAATTTGTTTTCCATCAACGGGGGAATAAGAAGTAATAGGGGCACCTGCGCTTTTTATCCAGTCGGCGCCGGTAGCTACACCATCATTTTGGGCATTGATACCCAATGCAAGCAAAACATCTTGTATCATAAATTATGATTTGAGGCCGCAATATACAAAAAGGGGCGTGGCAGTAAGGTGATTTGTGATAGCTGATTTGAGTGTTGTTTAATGCGCCGAAAGTTGTTCCAACTGCTTTAAATTAGTAATACAAATTTCAGTGCGGCTGTATTTTACCAGTTGTGCAGCTTCTAATTCGTTAATTAAAGTAGTAACGGTTTGGCGGCTGCTGCCAATAAGCTTGGCAATATCATCGTGGGTAAGATAATTGGGTAAACATATACCACTGGTGGTTTGCACCGCATCTTCCTGCTGGGCCAGTTGTTTAAAAAAATAAAGCAATCTTGTTTTTACATCTTTATTTAGCAGGTTTACCAGCCGGTTTTCTATTTGCCTTAATTTATTACCTACCTGTTTACTGTATTTTAAAGCCATGTAGGGCTTTTTTTGCAGCAATTGTTCAAAGTCTTCAATATTAAAAGCACAAAGGCTTACCCCCGTTTTATAGGCTTGCGCAAATTCTCCATTCAGGTTATCTTTTTCAAGGGTAAACTGGCCAAACACTTCTCCTTTGCTGATGATTTCTTTTATTATTTCGTTGCCATTATCATCAATATATCCAATTTTAATATGGCCATCTTTTATAAAATAAAGTTTGTTATGGTACGCCGATTCAAAATAGATGTATTCTCCCTTGTCCGCTTCAATAAAGCGATGTATGAGGTTTAATTCTTCATACTCCTGGTCGTTTATTTCTGCAAAAATATCGCAGGTGCGTATCAGCAACATTCTTTCATCCATACTCATGCTTCAAAAAATTAGTAGTATAAAACTATAACAATTTCTATTATCGTTTTTAATAACAATTGGTGGCCTTGGTATTCGTTAATTTTATGCAAAGAAGGTTTAAATGTCTCAAATCTGACCGTTACCAATAACAATCGGTTCTACATTTGACATAATAATTTAAAGCAGTAATTTTTATGATTAAACATTTTTTTATTCTCAGCATTTTATTTGCAGGCCTCACAACAACAGCCCAACAATATACACCCGCAGATGCCGGATCTGCTATTACGTTTAAGATTAAGAACCTTGGAGTGACTGTTAATGGCTCTTTTACCGGCTTAAAAGGTAATATTGTTTTTGATGCTGCCGCACTATCTAATAGCCAGTTTAATGTAAGTCTTACTGCTGCATCTGTAAACACAGGCATTAATGCCCGCGATAATCACCTGCGTAAAGAAGCTTATTTTAATGCCCCGCAATACCCGCAAATAAGTTTTGTATCTACTCGCATTACGGGTTCTACTGTTGCAGGTACCTACTTTGTATTTGGCAAACTCACTATAAAAAATACTACCAAAGAAATTTCATTTCCGTTTACCGTGATGCCAGAACAAAGTAACCTGCGGTTAAAAGGATCTTTTAAAATTAACCGCAGAGACTATGGGGTGGGTGGCAGCAGCCTTACTATGAGCGATGATTTAACCGTTAATCTGGATGTGCTGGCACAAAGAAAATAATAGTACTACTTTAAAAAATCGCCATCAATAATTAACAGCTTTACACCATTAGCAGCAATTGAACGATGGCTGCTCATATTGTCAGATACAATGTACGTCATACCTGCATTGAGTGTTTGTGGTGTTCCATCCTGCAATTCAGAAACAAAAGCACCTTCTAAGCAATGTACAATATGGCCTTTCTGGCACCAATGGTCGGCTACATAACCGGCACTGTATTGTACAATACGCAAGCGTAAGCCCGGCAATTGCAAGGTTTGCCAATAGGCAACACCGGTCTCTCCGGGGTGTGTTGTTTTTTCAATCTTGCTCCAGTCAATGGTTTCAAATGCTATTGGGGGCATGGCATAAAGTTTACTTAAAAATACAGTTTAAATATTTGTGTTACCAGCTATCGGTTTTCATGGCGTCATCGTTGCGTCGCACCCTTCAGCTGAAGGGTGCGACGCAACAGCTGTTGCTATAAGCACTACAGCTGGCTACCAACTAAAATTTTAAATAATAAGGCTGCAGCAACTGTATAAACGCAGGGGTATAATGATTGTTTTTTACAAAAATGCTCAATTCCTCTATTGGGTAAGTAGCCAATTGTTGACGTTGCAATAAAACTATTGATCTGAAAAAAGCGTGTGTGGTGCTTTGCCGTACCTGCAACCAATGTGCAGGATATAAATTATACACCGCTGCCTGTGTTAAAAGATAATTGCTGCGGTGCCAGGGCAATAATAATATGAGTGCCCCTTTTTCATTTAATTTTTTATCTGCTATGGCCAGCAAGTCATCCAGCCGCAAACTATCATCGTGCTTGGCTTTGTTTTTAATAGGGTCGGCCGATTTTAAATCTCCTTCAAAAAAAGGTGGATTACTAATAATGCAATCGTATGTTTTAGTATTGTCAAATAATTTTATATCACCGTAATGTAAATGCAAGCGGTCTTTCCACGGGCTGCTGTTAATATTTTCAATGGCCTGTTCGTAGCTGTTATAATCCACTTCAATACCATCTATGGTGCCATTGTATTGTTGTGCCACCAGCAACATTAATAAGCCGGTGCCGGCGCCAATATCCAGCACATTACTATAATCAAATTCTTTTTGTTGCAGGTAATGTGCCGCCCATGCACCCAGCAGGCAGCTATCGGTACTTACTTTTAAAGTACTACGGTCGTGGTAAATAGTAAACTGTTTAAACTGAAAATATGGGTTAGGCATAAACGGTTACAGGTTGCAGGTTACAAGTTACAGGTTAACGTGCACTTACTTTCGCATCCAGGTCAATAAACTGACCGGCAAGGAATTTATAATAGGCAGTAATGGCAATCATGCCGGCATTATCTGTGCAATATTCAAACGGTGGTATATACGTTTGCCAACCCAATTGTTGGCCCATTGCAGTAAACTGGCTGCGTAAATAACTGTTGGCAGAAACACCACCAGCAAGGCAAATTTGCCGGATGCCGGTTTCTTTACTTGCTTTTTGTAATTTTTTTAATAAGATGCTTACAATGCGATGTTGTATAGAAGCACAAAGGTCGGGCAGGTTGTTTTGTATAAAAGCCAGTTGATCTTCTGTGCTGGCAACTTGTGCAGGTTTATAAACCTGGCTAAGGCCGGCATTTTGTAAAAAGTACAAGATGGCTGTTTTTACGCCGCTAAAACTAAAGTCAAGCCCGGGTATTTGCGGCTCCGGAAAACTAAAACGGTTAGTGTTACCATGTTTTGCATAGGCATCAATTAATGGGCCGCCGGGGTAGGGTAAGCCTAATAATTTTGCCGACTTATCAAAAGCCTCACCGGCAGCATCATCAATAGTAGTACCCACTACTTGTTGCTCTAATGGAGATTTGCAAAGTACTATTTGTGTGTGTCCGCCACTTACAGTTAAACATAGAAAAGGAAAAGAAGGTTGGCGCTCTGTAACCATATTGGCTAATACATGCGCCTGCATATGGTGCACTCCAATTAATGGAATGTTTAAAGCCAGCGCCATTGATTTAGCAAATTGAGCCCCCACCAGCAATGCGCCTAATAAACCCGGAGATTGTGTAAATGCAACAGCACTTAAGGTATGTTTATTACAGCCAGCCGCTTCTAAAGCCTGTGCAACCACCGGTACTATATTTTGCAAATGCGCACGGCTGGCCAGCTCGGGCACCACACCACCATATTGCGCATGTACTTTTTGCGTAGCAATTATATTCGACAATACCACACCATCCCGGCAAACCGAGGCCGATGTTTCGTCGCATGAAGATTCAATAGCTAAAATAGTAATGCCCAATACAGTAAAATTAATAGCTGCAAATGTAGGGGCTTTCAGTTTACTTACTGCGTATGGCCACCACCGGATCCATTCTTGCAGCTATAATAGCTGGTATAATACCCGCCAGAATACCAATGGTTACACAAATACCAATGGCCAATGATAGAATTCTAAGTGAAATGGTTACTTCAAAACCAATGGCCGGAGATATGGCCTTGGTTAAAATAAATACCAGCAACAAACCTATTAATCCGCCAATAATACAAAGTATGGCCGACTCTAAAAGAAACTCAGTTATAATACTGGTTTTAGTGGCGCCAATAGCTTTCTTTAAGCCTATCTGTGGGGTACGTTCTCGCACCGTAACAAACATAATATTAGCCACGCCAAACAAACCTACCAATAAAGAAAGGGCTGCAATAAACCAACCGCCCAAGTTAACATTAGAAAATATACCCGACATAAATTCTCCAAACGCTTCAATATCGTTCAGGCTAAAATTATCGGCCTGTGTTGGTTTTATTTTTCTAATAGAACGCATGGCACCCTGCACATCTTCCTTCAATGCTTTCATAGGTATATTCTCTGGGCCCTGCACCATTAAAACTGGTTGTGCGTAATCTTCTTTAACCAGTGTTCTTAAAAAACCATAGGTCATTAAAATACATTCGTCAAAATCCCAGCCACCCATCATGCTTTGGCCTTGTTTTTTAATAATGCCAATAATATTTGCCTTGCCCCCTAAAAATTCAACTTGTTGGCTCAACGCTTTATCAGCACGGCCAAATAGTTTTTCGGCAATATTGTAGCCAATAACAATATTGTTTGCTGCATTGTCATAATCGCTTTGTATTAGGTAGCGGCCACCTTCTACATCTAATTTCTGAATATTAGAAAAGTCTTCTGTAATACCATATGTATTTACATTGCTTACTGCCTCGTTGCCCCATTCTATGGTACTGTTGGTGCTAATATTAAACGCCACATTGGTAGCCATGCCGCTGCGTTGTTTCAGCATACGGGCTTCTTCATACTTTGGTACGGGGCGGTTAATTAATTTCCACCAGGGTTGTTCGCCGGTATAATCCCATTTGTCAATATAAATAGTTTTGCTACCCAGTTTTTTAATATCGTTTTGCACGTTGCGTTCAAGGCTATCCACAGTGCTAAGCACACCAATAATGCAAAAAATGCCCACAATAATTCCAAACATACTAAGGCCGGTACGCATTTTATTATACCTAAATTCTTGTAAGGCCATTTTTAAGCTGCTCCAAACTATTTCAATGTATTTTGACATGGTATCAAAAATACAGCAACCATTCAATACCCAGCACTTAATTCTATTAATGGCTGCTTTATAGGGTAAGTGGCTATTGCAGGGGCCGGCAGTTGCGCAGGGCTCAGCAGTTCTTGCGTCGCACCCTTCAACAGCAATGCAATACCCGGCAGGTTTAAAAACATTTTTTGCACAGGGCAGGTTTTGTTTAAAAACAGTTGTAAATTGTATACAGCTCTTACCCATCTATCCGCACCGGGAAAATCAGGAAGAAGTAAATCATCAATTGTTTCATCCTTAAAATTTTATTCCCATGGTTACTACAGACATCTCGCAGCTTTCTGCTGAGTGCAGCAGCTGGCGGCAGGCAATGCGCAACTACCGCGAAATCTTCACTCAGTTAAAAAACGATCTGCAACAGGTTGCAGGCCGCATCTCTCAAAAAGACCTACTTCAGGATGTAGAGCATTACCAAAATCAATTTCACATTCAGCTCATCAACATCCACGACATTAAGCACCAGATTAAGGCACTCGATCAAAAAATCTCTCACGAAATGGCCAGCGGCCAGGTATCAGATCAATCACTCTCGGAACACGAACAACTACACAACTCCTTTGAATCTCTCAGCCACGACTTACAAGCACTGAAAGCAGCCTTTACACAGTTTCTTAAAAAGGTTCCATAACCTTTTTTGTTGATCAGGTATTGAAAAAATATTTACTGCTGCTTAAAAATAGCAGTAACGGCTATTACAGCTTAGTAACGTTTTTAACGTTTTGCCGCCCCGGCTGCAAGTAGCACTGCAGCACAAGTGAGTGACACAACGATGCCTGGCTTTATTCTATCGTCTGTTCAATACTGTACATAACAACTACGGATTGTTTGCAATTTTTTTTAACTACTAAATTTTTTGTTATGGCAGACTTTGATACTTCTCACGTAAAAAATATAGTCTTGCTGGGCCATGCTGGTTGCGGTAAGACCACTTTGGCGGAATGTATGTTGTTTGAAGCCGGCCTTATTAACCGCCGCGGTACCGTGGCAGAAAATAGCACGGTAAGCGATTACCACGATCTGGAAAAAGAAAGAGGCAATTCTGTTTTTGCCACATTGCTGCACACCCGTTGGCGGGGTTATAAAATAAATATTATTGATACCCCCGGTTATGATGATTTTGTGGGGGAAGTACTAGCATCGCTACGGGTGGCAGATACAGGAGTGATGTTGTTAAACGCTGTTATGGGAGTAGAAGTGGGTACTGATATTATTTGGGAATATACCGAGGCTTTTAAAACGCCTATGATTTTTGCCATCAATAAATTAGACCACGATAATGCTGATTACGACAAAACCCTGCTTACTGCAAAAGCTCATTTTGGTAACAATGTGATAGCCGTGCAATACCCCCGGCAAACCGGCGCTGGCTTTCATGAAATTATTGATGTGCTGCGCATGGTAATGTATCAATTTAAAGATACGGGTGGTAAACCCAATAAACTACCTATACCAGATGCTGAAAAAGAAAAAGCAGAAAAGCTGCATAAAGAATTAATTGAAGCCGTTGCCAGCAATGATGAAACATTAATGGAAAAATATTTTAATAAAGGCGAGCTTGATGAAGATGAATTAAAAGAAGGTTTAAAAAAAGCAATGATAGGTCACGATCTGTTTCCGTTGTTTTGCCTGAGTGCAGCACGCAATATGGGCAGTGGCCGGCTAATGGGTTTTATTGATAATGTTTGCCCCAGTGCTAATGAAATGCCGGCACAGCCTACTAAAGAAGGTAAGTTGTTGAAATGCGATGCTAATGGCCCGGCAGCTATTTTTGTGTATAAAACCATTGTAGAAAGCCATGTAGGTGAAATGAGTTTGTTTAAAGTTTACAGTGGTACTGTAAAAAGTGGTATAGAACTGGTGAATGAAAGCACGGGCAGTGCAGAAAAATTAAACCAGTTGTTTGTGGTAGAAGGACATAGCCGCACCGCCACTAATGAGCTGGTGGCAGGAGACATTGGCGCCACTATTAAACTGCGCAACACGCATGTAAATAATACGCTTCACGAAAAAAATAAAAGCATAGAATTATTACCCATTAATTTTCCATCTCCAAACATGACGATGGCTATTGAAAGCACCCGTAAGGGAGAAGAAGAAAAATTATCGCAGGCACTGCATACATTGCAAGAAGAAGACCCTACTATTATTATTGAAGTGTCTCCCGAGTTAAAACAAACTTTAATACATTGCCAGGGAGAACTGCACCTGCAGATAATAAAATGGAAACTGGAGCACCTGCACCATGTAGCTGTTAAATTTACCAAACCACGCATTCCTTACAGAGAGACGATTCGCAAAATGGCAGAGGCCAATTACCGCCACAAAAAACAAAGTGGTGGCGCAGGTCAGTTTGGAGAAGTATACCTGCGTATAGAACCGTGGTACGATGGTATGGCCGACCCTAAAGGATTGAATGTGCGCAACCGCGATGAATACCCGTTGGAGTGGGGTGGTAAGCTGGTATTTTATAACTGCATAGTTGGCGGTGCTATTGATACCCGTTTTTTGCCCGCTATTTTAAAAGGAGTTATGGAAAAAATGCAGGAAGGGCCACTTACTGGTTCTTATGTAAGAGATGTACGCGTTTGTGTATACGATGGAAAAATGCACCCGGTAGATAGCAACGATATTTCTTTTAAAATTGCCGGGTTGCAGGCCTTTCGCCATGCTTTTCAGCAGGCCGACCCGCAACTGCTGGAACCCATTTACCATGTAGCAATACTATGCCCCGATGATTTGACAGGTGCTGTAATTGGAGATTTGCAAACCCGCCGTGCCATTGTTGAAGGCATTGATGCCAGCGGGCATTTTCTCCATCACACAGGGCCGTGCACGTTTCAGCATGCAATTTTCTAATTATACCACAGTGCCATTTGAATTTCAAAAGCAATTACAGGAAACCTATAATAAACAGCACAAAGAAGAATTGGTATAAATTTTTCCCTGCGGAAAGCATTACCCAGTGCTTTAAAAGCTGTACAAGAGTGCAGCTTTTTTTATTGGGTTACCAACAGTGGTGGTACTATTAAGCATTGTTGCTCGTTGTAAACCCCGAGTAGGCCTGTGTGAAATGCTATCGGGGCACACTTGTACGGTAGTTTATTAAAACAGCAATAAAAAGTCAACAATTGCTTACCGGCAGCTTTGCAGCAATTGCTTGCGGGCTTCGTTGCTGCCATACACCTGTGCGGCAATCCTAAATGCTTCGCAGGCTTTAGTAGTTTGGTTACTGCCCATCAAACATAATCCCACCCGGTAATTACAATCACCGGTCAAATAATTTAACTGGATGCAGGTTTCAAAATCAAAAAAGGCCATTCTGTATTGCTTTATTGCATAGTAGGCTGTTCCACGGTTGTAATAAATTTCGTACAGCGGCACATTAAAATTATCGGTTTTGTTATTACTATTAATAGCTGCAGTAACCTTCCTTTGAAGGGTATCTGTTGTTGCAATACTTCCTTTTGCTATCAATGCTTTGTTATAGTAATTAATGGCTGTATCAAAACGATGCAGCCTGCTATTGCAAACCCCGGCATAAAATAAGGCCATAGTATTGTTGCTATCTATCAACAATAACCCTTTATAGGTGTTAATTGCGGCTTCTTCTTGTTTTATTTTCTCATAACAGTATGCCTTTTTTATATACGCTTCTTTTAATTTTTTGTCTAAATTAATGGCTTTATCAAACAAGTGTATGGCTGTTGTATAATCGCTAATCATAGCTGCGGCATGTGCTTCATTTAAATAATCAGTTGCTGTTTTGCCGGTGCAAGCTGTAGTAAAGCCAAATAGTAATAGGCAAAAGTATCTTTTCATAAATACATAATTATTCGGCAGCAAATATCTTCAATTCTGTTTAAATACATATAAAAGCACCCGTTTCAAATATTCAATAAAAAAGGCGCACCTGGTGCGCCTTTTTTATTGAACGAAATAGCTTTTTACTTAAGGGTGTTTTTATAAATTACACCATCTTTTATAATAAGCATAAAATTTTTATTATAATCTACCATCACTTTAATGTCTTTAAGTGGGTTGCCGTCAACCAAAAGCACATCTGCATAAGCGCCTTCTTCAATTACACCCAGTTTGCCTTCTCTGTATGGGCTTCTGTTGCCCGAAAGCGCAAGTAGTTGCGCATTGTCTGATGTAATAAGTTTTAGCACTTCAAAAGGTGTAAACCAATTACCCATTTTCGCAATGTAGGTGTTTTGATCTTTATTAACAGGAGGGTTAAAAAACACATCAGTACCCCAAGCCATTTTTACATTATATTTTTTTGCCAACTTTATTACAGCATCAGCACCATTTGCAACATCTCTCCTTTGTTGTTTCTGTTCTGCTGAAAAATCTGGCCTACCAGCTGTATCCAATGCCTGAATACTTAGCCATACCTTTTTTTCGCCCATTAATTTTACTGTAGCTTCATCCAATAACTGTCCATGCTCAATGCATTTTACACCTGCCGCAATAGCTTTATTTACTGCTCTTGAGGTAAAGGCATGTACTGTTACATATGTCCCCCAATCAGCGGCAGCTTCTACGGCAGCATGTATTTCTTCTTCTGTATACTGACTTACATCAATTGGGTCGTAAACTGAGGAAATGCCTCCACCCGCTGTAAGTTTTATATGTGAAGCACCTCTTTTTAATGTTTCTCTTACTGCAACCAGCACCGCATCTTTTCCATCGGCAATAAGGCAGGCATCAATAACTTCAGAATGATCCAAAGCTCCGCCCAAAGAAACTGGTCTTTGATTAATATTTCTAAAATCACCATGCCCTGATGTTTGTGAAATCATTGGACCGCTAGGCCAAATTCTTGGCCCGGATATTACCCCCGCATCGATAGTTTGTTTCAAGCCAAAACTTGGGCCTCCAAAGTCTCTTACAGAGGTAAAGCCACGTAGTAAAACATTTCCAGCCTCCTGTCCTGCACGAATAAAAGCAGCTCCAATTTCGCCCGTCTGCATTTGCGTTAGTGTTGAACTGGCTAATATCATGTGCATGTGTACATCAATTAATCCAGGCATTAAAAATTTACCCTTACCATCAATAATTTTTGTATTGCTGGTTTTATCAGTTGCTATAGAAGTGGTAGAAATTTTTTGAATTAGATTGTTTACTATAAGTACATTGCCAGTAATGGTTTTTTCATCTTTACCATTAAAAATCTGCACATTATTAATAAGCAGGGCAGATTGAGAAAATAGAGATAGGCTGCTGCAGGTAACTAAGCCTGCAAAGATGAATTTCAATGCTTTCATGTTGTTGCTTTTGGTTATTAGAAATAAAGATTAAAAAAATGTGGTTGCTACAAATTAAGAGGGCTTCAATACGGTGGCGAATTCATCAAAATTTTAAAAAGGGAAGGTAGTGTAAATAAGAATGGTTTTGTATAAGTAACACTAAGATAATTGTAGAATTTGTTCTATGTAATTTTATTTTTATAGCCGCTCGCTTGATATAGATCTATATTATTTAAACTAACTTTTTAAGGGTGACATTTTTGGAAGGCTTCTTATTCTAAGTGTTTTTAAGCTGATACTAAAAAGGCGCACTTAGTGCGCCTTTTTATGCAAGGGAGGAATTTAAATTTAGTGTTATTTAATTGTGTTTTTAAAAACCACACCATTTTTTACAATCAATACAAAATTTTTGGTATAATCTTCCATCACACTTAAATCTTTCATTGGGTTACCATCAATTAAAATAACATCTGCATAAGCACCCACTTCAATCACACCCAGTTTGCCTTCGCGGTAAGGACTACGTTTCCCAGAAAGAGCCAGCAATTCTCCGTTATTAGACGTAATCATTTTTAATACTTCAAAATTACTAAACCATTTACCCATTAAAGGAATAGTACCGGTTTGTCTTTTATTAGCACCAGGGTCAAATAAAAGATCGGTACCCCAGGCTAGTTTTAAATTATATTTTTTAACGGAAGAATAAATGCGATTGGTGCCGTTAGCTACATCGTATTTTTTTTGTTTTTGCTCTGCGTTTGAAGTAGCTCTTACGCTGCTGTCCAATGGTTGCATACTTAACCAAATTCCTTTTTCTCCAATCAGCTTTAGGGTTGCTTCATCCAGTAAATGGCCATGATCAATACATTTAACACCTGCTTCAATAGATTTTTGTACGGCCCTTGGTGTATAAGCATGTACTGCCACATAGGTACCCCAGTCTTCAGCCGCTTCTACGGCAGCTCTTAATTCTTCCAAAGTAAATTGGCTAACATCTAACGGATCAAAAACAGATGATACCCCACCACCTGCGGTTAATTTAATTTGTGAGGCACCGCGTTTCAGGTTTTCTCTTACTGCAACCAGCACAGCATCCTTGCCATCAGCAATAGTAGCGCCACCAATATTTTCAGAATGATGCATTGTGCCGCCCAAAGTAACAGGACGTTCATTTACGTTTCTAAAATCGCCGTGGCCAGAGGTTTGAGAAATAATAGACCCACTTGGCCATATACGGGGGCCGGCTACCACCCCTTCATCAATGGCTTTTTTTAAACCAAAAGCAGGGCCTCCTAAATCTCTAACGGAGGTAAAGCCACGCATCAACGTATTGGCTGCTTCATCGCCGGCTTTTATAAAAGCATAACCTGGCTCTCCATCCATTAGGTCTTCTAATGTATTTGCCGTCATAATTGCATGCCAGTGCGCATCAATAAGACCCGGCATTAAAAATTTCCCCTTGCCATCTATAATTTTTGTATTACCACTTTTATCGGTGGCAATGGGTGCTGTAGAAATTTTCTGAATCAGGTTATTTACAATAAGCACATTGCCGGTAATAATTTTTTCATCCTTACCATTAAAAATCTGCACATTGTTAATAAGCAGGGTTGACTGTGAAAAAACAGTCAGGCTAAAGCAGGATACTATACCTGCAAAAAATAATTTCAACGCTTTCATGTTGTTGCTTTTGATTATTTGAACTTAAGATTTAAAAGAATATTGTAGCTACCAGCCATAGTTATTTTCATGAAGTATTAACTAGAAATTTAAAGCTGTAAGGTACTGTTTTTAGTAATACTCGAAAATTCAGGTACACTTAAAATTGTAGAATTTGTTCTATAAGTAGCTGCTAGATTTAATTGCCAAATTTTGCAATTCTGGGTAAACATCGTTGTTAGTTGAAAACCCCGATTAGATTTGGGTCTGGCATTGAGTACCTGTTAGCTAAAACGCGTAGCCCTACTACATTAAAAAAAATTTATTGCGTTGTTGGCTCTGTTGTTTATGCTATAAGTAAACAAAAAATTCATACTGGTTCAATGCATTAAATTGAGATGGAATAGGCAGACTATGTAGAATTTTCTTTTCAAAAGTATTGGTTGTTTCATTATAGTTAGTAACAAGCTGAAAAGTAGGGTACTTTCTTTGAGTGTTGGCAATGGGCTGGTTTGAAGTAAAGGCCCAACCCTTAACACCGTTGGGCAGCGTCACTAATTCAGGTGCGGAAAACACATTTTTATTTGCGCTATCCAGAATCGCCAATTTTTCCAATTGCAGTACATCTGTATTCACAATAATGTAGCGCCAATGTATTTTTTTGTTTAGAAAGCGGATGTAGAAATCTTCTTTCAAGGCAAGGTCAAACTGAATTTCAATACTTCCAAAATAATTAGATGAATCTGTTTGCTGCTTTATTTCAGTTTCTGTAACAAATTCAGACTGGTGTAGTAAGTTTGAGTTTCTTATGATTTGCCGGACGTCATCATCAAAATTGTTTAAAGAGAAATATTGGTTTGAAAAGTTGTTTGGCAGGTTTGCCGTATGGTTATAAAACGACGGCTCTGTTAGATGCATAAAAAATTGTAACCTAAACATATTCTTTAGCACGGTTTCCCGGATGCGGTTATTGCCTTCAAAGGGGTTCACAAAAAAAACAATAAAACCATCAGCCTGTTTTTTTATCACAAATCCATGTTTTATAAACAGAGCGCTGCTTGTTGCTGATGGAGAAAATTTACAACCATTAAATTGCAAATCGTCAAAATACAGGTGCTCAACTTGAACTTTAAATAATTTTGTATACGTACTATTCATACAATTGAAGAACGGTTAACGGTTCTTATTTTATGTTGACGGTTATTTTTTATTTTGCACTTAGTTTCATTTCAAATAAACTAACTGTTGCATTTTTATAATGTGCCGGAAGCCCGGTCGTATTTTTTAATTTTAGTAAACCCAAAAAATCAAAACCACATTTTGTATAATAATTTATAAGCCCCGGGTTGTCTCCCACGGTATCCATTCTTACAAACTGTTTTTTGTTTTCAAGCGCATATATTTTTGCCCAAGCCACAATTTGCTCCACTAAATGTTGCCCCCTGAAATCAGGATTTGTTGCAATACGGTGAATATAAACAGCAGGGTCTGAATTTTTTTCTTCCCAAATCTGCGGGTCGTTAAACGTGGTGGCCCAAATGCAGGCAATGGTATTGTCAGCAACTATTTTCCATTGCCGGTTTTCAGCAATTTCTGTTGCAATAAGACTTTTATCAAATTCGGGCCAATGAACAATAAACCTTGTTTTCTGAAAGTCTGTTGCTATTTTATAAAGACGGAAAATTTCGTCAATATCGGTTAGCTTGCTATTTTGTATTTGAAATTTCATTTTGGATTGGCTTATTTAGGGTTGTTCATTTTTTACAATTATTGATTGATTTTTTCAATCTATTTCAGGACGACACACATATCTACAACTACGCTTTTAGTAGCAAAAAGTAAATAAAGGTCCCAAAAGAAAAAAACTAATACCTAGGTATAAACTACCTAAGTGTTGTTTCTTATCTTTTTTAATCAAAGGCGGTATCCCATCCAGCCTGCAAAAAAAACAAGTAAGCAAAGAGGAATTAATAATTTCAACATAGACAAGGGCACTTATACGTAACAATAGCGCTATTAAAAATACTATAAATAAATATAAAGGAACAGGAAACCTGTTTTATAAAAACAACTGCGACTTTTTTGCAGTAAGTAGTTGCAAAAAAGCCGCAGTTTATATTTTTTGGTAATTCTTATTACACTATAGCATCATCAATTAAATTAAATTAAACAGGATGCTATGCTGTTGTCGGCAGCTGCCAATTTTAATATTACCGTAAGGTGTTTTTATATACCACACCATCCTTCATGATAATTAGAAAGTTTTTATCAGGATTTGCAATCAGGTTAATATTTTCCAGCGGATTGCCATCCACAAGAATGAGATCAGCATAAGCACCCTCTTCAATGACACCCAGTTTTTTTGGATAGGGGTTACGAGGGCCACTTAAAGCCAGTAACTCAGCATTTTTAGCTGTAGCCATGTTCAGCACTTCAAATGTGGTATACCAACGCACCATTTTTGCTAATTGCGCACCCTGTCTTGTTGCCAGGTTGGCATCAAACAAACAATCGGTTCCAAATGCTGTTTTAATATTGTATTTTTTTGCCAGTTGGTAGGCATTATCCGTTCCTTGAACCATTTGTAATTGTTTTTTTCTAGAATCAGACCCCGCCGGAAAAGGGATGGCATCCTCATCGTCTAAGAATGGCTGCAGACTCCACCATATTCCTTTTTCTGCCATTAGTTTTGCTGAAGCGTCATCGGCCAATTGTCCGTGCTCAATACATTTCACTCCTGCTTTGATAGCCGCCTGAATAGCGGTTGGTGTGTATGCGTGTACCGTTACATAAGTATTCCATGCCGCCGCTGCTTTTACGGCAGCAGCAATTTCGTCTTCTGTATATTGAGCAACATCCAGCGGATCATAGTTAGATGCAACCCCGCCTCCTGCCATTATTTTTATTTGTGAAGCACCATTACGTAATTGTTCACGGGTACGCAATAAAACCTGGTCGGGCCCATCTGCAATTATCGTCATTCCTGTTCTTTCAAGGTAGGAGAGCTGGCCAGATACTTTTGGTACATCAGTAGGCATTCCAAAATCTCCATGTCCGCCTGTTTGAGAAATGGTGGCTCCACTCGGGTAAATACGTGGTCCTTTTATCATCCCCTGGTCAATAGCTTTTTTTAAACTAAAACTGGCGCCGCCCACATCTCTTACTGAGGTAAAGCCCCGCATCAGTTGTTTTTCTGCAGAGCTTGCTGCAAATAAGTTAAGGTAACCAATATCACTTACCAAAGCAAGGGGTAATGCTATTGCATCCATTGTGGTATGGGCATGTGCATCAATCAGACCGGGCATTAAGAATTTGCCTTTACCATCAATGATAGTTGTGTTGGCACTTTTGTTTATTGGTATTGGGGTGGCAGCTATTTTAGTTATTTGGTTACCGGTAACAAGTACATTGCCCAAAAACGGTTTATTATCTTTTCCATTAAAAATAAGAACATTGGTAAATAACGAAGTTTGCTGCGCAGTAGTTAAAACAGCTATCAACATCAATAATCCTGTTACAGCATATTTTATTTTCATCATGGTTTATGCATTTTAAAAAATTAAATGAAGCGTATTTGTTTGTAACAATTATTGCAGACTGAATATAGTCTTTCCTTCTTTAATAGTTGTCGTCACTTTCACATTGGCCAGTGTCATAGGGTCAATTTTCAGTGGGTTTTTATCAAGTATTACAAAATCAGCCAACTTTCCTTTTGTAAGGGTGCCTTTACTATTTTCTTCAAAAGCCTGAAATGCAGCCCATGCTGTTAACGATTTTAAAGATATATAAGGTGATATTCTTTGATCTGCTCCAATAATATCGCCGCTGCGGCTTACCCGGTTTACTGCTGAAGAAAGAATTCGGATGGCTTCGGGGTAAGCAACCGGGGCATCATGATGGTCAGTAAAAATCATTCCTCTTTTAAGGGCAGATTGTGTTGGAGAAATACGGTAGGCTCTTTCTTTTCCTAAAGTTTCATCCCTATGCCAATCACCCCAATAAAACGTGTGCATTGTAAAGAAGGAAGGCATAATACCCAATACCTTCATAGCGTCCAGCTGATCTTCCCGTACCGTTTGTGCATGAATCATTACGCTGCGCCGATCATTGTTACCATACTTTTCAGCAGCCAGCCTTACCCCTTTTATATACACATCGGCAGCAGCATCTCCGTTGCAGTGTGTCAGTATCTGCCAATTATTTTTAAAAGCGGTAGCTACTAAATTGTAAAGCTCGTTTGTATCAGGAATAGCAGGATACCCATTGTAATTTTTTCCGGTGCCGGGTGGCGGTACTTTATACGGTTTGGTAAGCCAGGCAGTTTTTCCTTGTGGCGATCCATCAGCACTTAGCTTTACACCTGCAATTCTAAAGTGGTTGTTATATTCTTTTTGCACTCCATTCTTCAGCATATAATCGTATTCCATTTGAATATCCGGGTAGGCATACACATCCATAAACAACGCATTCTTTGCTGCCATTTGTTTAAAGTTTTCACAGGCGGCAGTGCTGGCACGTCCTTCCTGTGCAGTGGTGTAACCGTATTTTGAATAGGCTTTCATTCCGGCTTCCACAATTTTTTCATTTCCTTTTTTATCAACAGACCCCATCAGTTTAAATATCGGCCCAATCATAGCTGTTTCTTCCAATACACCATCGGGTGTTTTACTACCCGCTTTACGGCGAATGATGCCACCTTTGGGGTCTGGTGTTGCCGCACTGTAACCAGAAAGTTGCAACCCTTTATGATTCATTACACAAAGATGGCCCGACTGGTGAACGAAGATTACAGGCGTGTCAACAGCTACACGATCCAGGTCATCTGCCGTTGGATGTTTTTTTTCTTTTAATTGTGCATCGTCGTATCCTGTGCCAATTATCCAACCGGTTTGATTGATGGCTGCACTGTTTTTGGCAGCCCATTCTTTACCAATGGAAATTATCGAAGCAATATTGATTCCTTTTCCATCGGGTGGTGGCAACAAATCTGCAGCCAGCGCCTGAAAGCCAGCCATAAAAAGATGACCGTGCCCGTCAATAAAGCCCGGTAGTAAGGTTTTGCCCTGCAGGTCATTCATAGTGGTGCTGTCGCTTTTCAGTTTTTCTGCGGCTGCTTTTGTACCAACAAAAATTATTTTACCCGCTTTTATTGCCACTGCCTCTGCATACACGGCGCTATCGGTTTCCATTGTAATAATATCTCCGCCAAAATAAATGGCATCGGCCATTGTGGTATCAGTATTTTTTTTAGCATCCCCACAACCTGCAGAAATAGCTACAAGGCCCAGAAATAAGACTAATTTAAAATATTTCATTTTTTATGATTGATTTAAATGTTAATAGTTTTTTATTAAAAATATAGGTGGCATTTTTTAGCAGGCTTATAAAACCAATTTTTTTTGCAATTAAAAGAACGGATTCTTCTAATATCAATACTGAAACTAAATTAATTAAGTCACACAAATATTAAATAATAGGCAAATAAAAAACAGAGTCGAACTAACTCTACAATTTATAGCCCCTTGTTTAATAAAAATTTCATTTAGGTACTCAAACGCTAATCAATCAAAAATTCAGGGTAGCTATAGTATTTGCAGCAGCAAAAAAAATTAAAGTACAAGCCATTGTTCGCCAGCAATTGTATTGCATAGCAACTGCTGTTGCGTCGCACCTTTCAGCGGCAACGCTTTGAGGGGCGAGTAGCTGTTGCACTGCATTCAGGTTTTAGCGGCCCTTGTGCGGAATACTATATTCAGC
>REAR01000191.1 GCA_004295245.1 Sphingobacteriales bacterium
ACCGATAGCAGTGTGCGCCTGATGAAGCAAATAGAACAACAATTTAATGTGCAATTGTTTGACCGGCAGTTGCTGGCTTTTGTAGTAAAAGATAAAGTGCAGGTGCTGCCCATGAGCCAGTTGCCCTATGCATTTACCAACCAGTTTATAACTACAGATACGTTGTACTTTAATAACCTGGTGGCCACTAAAAAAGAATTGGCCACGCAATGGCTGGTGCCAGTAAAAGATAGTTGGGTGGGCAAACGTTTTGCCACCAATGCTACTGCTTCGTAAGATTTTCCAGCATATCGGGGACCATTTTTTCTAAATCATACTCCTGTTGCCAACCCCAATCGTTACGGGCCACGGTATCATCAATGCTTTGTGGCCAATATGTTGCCGGTAATCGGGCTTATAGCTAATTGTAAAATCGGGTATATGCTTTTGTATGGCGGCCGCAATTTCTTTAGGCGAAAAACTCATGCCACTTAAGTTATAAGAATGCCGCACACTTATTTTTGAAGCCGGCGCTTCCATTAATTCAATGGTACCTCTAATAGCGTCGGGCATATACATCATGGGCAGGTAGGTATCTTCTTGCAAAAAACATTCGTACTTTTTTTCTTCCATGGCTTCATGAAAAATTTCTACCGAGTAATCGGTTGTGCCACCGCCGGGCGCCGATTTATAAGATATTAAACCGGGGTAGCGAATGCTGCGTACATCCACACCAAAGCGCTGGTGGTAATAATTGCACCAAAACTCTCCGGCATATTTACTAATGCCATACACGGTGGTGGGTTCAATAATAGTTTGCTGCGGACAATTTTGCCGCGGCGATGTGGGGCCAAACACCGCAATAGATGATGGCCAATATACTTTATGCAGTTTTTCTTCCCGGGCAATATCCAATACGTTTAATAATCCGGTCATGTTCAGGTTCCAGGCAAGGTTGGGGTTCTTTTCTCCGGTGGCAGATAATATAGCCGCCAGCAAATAAATTTGCGTAATGTTTTGCCGTATTACCTGCACATGCAGCATTTCTTTATTCATCACATCTAAACTCACATAAGGCCCGGTGCCCTGCAGCAAAGGGTTTTGTTCTCGCAGGTCAGATGCAATAACATTGGCATTGCCGTATATTTTGCGCAGCGCCATGGTTAACTCTACACCAATTTGACCACTGGCACCAATTACTAAAATTTTATCCTTAGCCATAGCAATAATTTGTGTGCAAGTATAGGCAAACTTTGCAATTGGTTAGCAGGTGTTAGTTAGTTATTTTATTGGTGGTAACCGGCAGTTTATTTTCATGGCAGCAGCCGTTGCGTCGCACACTTGTACCGCATAATAAAATTGAGCACATTACGGCACCCTGCTAAAAGTGGCGGTGTGTCATCAAACTTATAAACAGTTTGTAATAGCAAACAGTTATATTAATGCGGGTGTAACACTATTATCTGCAGTAGCGGTGTAAAACGAAGTAACGGCTTCTTGTCTTTTTTGTAAATAGCTTTTATAGGCGTCACTAAAATTAGTGCGACCCTCAATGGTTGCATTGTAGTTAGTATGCAGGGCCATCAGCAGTTCGGTGGTTTCTCTTACGGCGTGCTGTCCACCTGCGGCGTTGGTTAAATAGTCTACCCAATTTTTTTCAATGGCATATTGTTGTAAAAGAGCAGTAGCCGCATGCTTTACCATTACCCGTACACCTACCATTGCGGCGGCAGAAAAGTCCAGCACATCATCAAACACAAAACAAATTTCATGTGGCTGCAATTGGTGTTGCTCACAAAAATGTTCTATTGCAGCGGCTTTGTGTTTTATTTTAAAATATACGTTATCAAAATGCTCCCGCTGGGCCAGGTTAAAAGCAGCACCGTTTTTTTCTCCGGAAATAATAGCTACAAAAGGGTGGATGCCCGTTAATAAATAATAACTAAAGCGCAGCAGGTTGGTACCCATGGAATCCACCTCGCTAAAGGGGCTGCTGCCGGTATTGTCTTTAGTGCCATCGTTAAAAACGCCGTCCCAATCAAAAACAAAAGCTTTGCATTGCATCAGTTTTTGTTGCATGGCTTCTGGCGAATGAATAAAATAGCCTTTAAAGTATTGGGCTATATTTTGGGTGCTGGCACTCATAATTGTAATATTAGTAAAAATAAAATTGCCGGGCGTTTGCAGTCCGGCAATTTGTTTTATTAAAAGTATGCAGTTGAAAGGTGCGACGCAACGATGTTTAACCGGAGCGTTGCCGCTGGCAACATAAATTATCCTTCGTTCAAATCCTGTATATCTAACATACCAACGGGCTTACCATTGTCGGTTACCAAAATAGTATCCACGCTTGACTTCTTAAAAATTACTGCTGCATCATTCAACAGGCTGCCTGCTTCAATACTGATGGGGGCTTTGTATTCAAGGTCTCCAATGGTTTTGGTTAAAATACCTTCTCCGTCTTTTTGCAATAAGCGGCGCAGGTCTCCATCGGTAAACACTCCTTTTAAAGAACCATCTGTATGTACAACGGTAATAGCCCCAAATCCATATTCAGTCATTTTAATAATGGCATCTTTAACATTGGTGGTAGCGCCAACTAATGGGTTAATGCCGTTCATGGCATCTCTAACCTGCACCGTCATTAAGCGGGTATCTCTAATGAACTGCTCCGTACCCATGGTAGTAAGGTTATTATCGGTAAGCGCCTTTAGTACTTTTAGCGGAACCGTAATGGTATGCACCCCAATATTAATGGCATTGCGTACATGTTCGCTGTGGCGTACAGAACTGAACATTATTTTTGTGTTGTAGCCATAATGGTTAACGGCATCTACACATTGTTTTACCAGCGTTAGTGCATCATGCCCCTGATCTTGCAGGCGGCCCACCAACGGACAAACATAACTGGCACCAGCTTGCATAGCCATATACGCTTGCTGCAAGGTGTACACCAGGTGTACATTAACCAACAGGCCTTTATTGCGCAGCATTTTGCAGGCTCTTAAACCCTCTAAAGAAACGGGAATTTTGAAAACTGTTTTTGTGGGATCAAGGCCTAAAGCCAGTTGGCGGTCGGCCTCTTTTACTACTTCCTCAGCAGTGTTTCCCAGCGCTTCTATCTGAAGTACCGGAACTATTTTTGACAGCTTTACAATAGTGCCATCAATATCTGTAATACCTTCTTTTTGCATGAAGGTAGGGGTAGTGGTTAAACCATCTAAGAACCCAAGTTTAAAACCTTCTTCAATTTCGCGAAGGTTAGCCGAATCGAGATATAATTCCATAGTCTGTTTATTGAAATTTTAATTACGATATTTTACTTCAACGTTGTGTAATTCAATGATTGGTTTTAAAAATTCTTCCAGATCGTAAACGCATAATTGGCTGGCTGCATCGCACAATGCTTTTTCTGGTTCGGGGTGTGTTTCTATAAATACACCATCAACACCAGCGGCTATGCCGGCACGACTTAGAACTGGCAAAAATTCACGGGCACCGCCTTTAGCATCGGCGCTCGGTATGCCGTATTTGCGTATTGAATGAGTGATGTCAAACACCACGGGGTAACCAATTTTACCCATATGATAAAAACTACGAGGATCAACTATTAAATCGCTGTTAGAATTATATTGAAGTTTCCGGCTTCCTCGCATTTGCCAACAGGATGCTTCATATTTTCTGGAGCCAAAAACTGTCCGTGTTTGATATTGATTACTTTACCTGTTTTTGCTGCAGCCACCATTAAATTGCTTTGCATGCATAGGTAAGCAGGTATCTGTAATATATCACATACCTCAGCAACAGGCGCTGCCTGATCGGGATAATGAATATCTGTTAAAAGCGTAAAGCCAAATTGCTCTTTAATTTTTGCCAGCACCTTCATGCCTTTATCTAAGCCCGGACCATCGTAGTATTTTAAACTGCTTCGGTTATCTTTTAAAAATGATGATTTGTAAATAATGGGAATATTGAGTTTAGCGCTAACCTCTTTTAGTTTTTCTGCTGTTTTAAGCATGATGCTTTCTTCTTCAATAACACAGGGGCCAGAAATTACGAAGAGTTCGTTAGCGCCACAGGTAATATCACCAACCATTACTTTTTTTGCACTCATAGCGGAGAAAATTAATTTTTCCGGCAACGTTGCCGGAAGCGTTAAAATAAAGGTGCAAAAATAAGGGTTAAAGCTGAATTGAGACAAAATCAATTGGCTTACAACGTTAAAGACTGATTAATTTAAATGATTAAAAAAAAGGTAAAGGGTGGGGTTATAGCCGGTATAAGAACCGGCTTCTGAAAGGGGAGATGGATTTTAAAAACGGACCGCTGTTTTAAACAGTTTGTAACTGCTGCATTTTTATGCTCAGCTTTTTGAAAAAATAACTGGTTATAGTATCAATAATTTTTTCGGCGGCTGCCAAATAAAAAATATTGTCTTCCGTATTAGCAATGATGCTTACCAGATGATTGAATTTTTCATTAAAGGGTACCAGCCCTAGTCTGCCGGAGCCTATTTCAAAATATTTAGTAAGTATACTTTTGCTGATGCCGCTGTAGCCTGGGGCTTTTAGTACTGAATTTGCATCCAGCATTATTTTAAAAATTTTAAAGTTAATACCGGGCTCTCCAGAGAGTTCAACGGTATCATTGTGGCGGAGTAAGCAGATCATTTGGCGTTTACCGGGTGCTAAATCTAACGAGGCTCCGTTAAGGCCCATTTGGTAATGGTTAGTGCTACTGACTTCTATAAAATAGAGGATGTATAACTGCTCATCGGTAAAACTGGATTGCTGATTAAAGCGGGTGTTGGTGGTATAGGAGCAGAGCGTTGCTTTTGTTTTGCCATCTAACCGCAGTTCTTTAATATAGCCCGAAGCAATAGATTCTTTTAATTCAATACGGCGGCCATAATGATAATTGGTTACGGATTGAGAGAGTTGCGGTATTAATTTATCAATACTCAGCGGGTCAATCGCTAGCTGTAACATAAAAGGATGTTTAATGGTTATATAAAGAGACGCAATTAATATACTAAAGTTGTGATGGTAACCGATGCCAATAGCTGCAAGGGGCAGGACTAGTATTGAATAAGTTCGTAACTGTTATTCGCAATGCTTTGCATGCAAACGGTATTATATATATGTGTTATTACTGGTAACCTTTGCATAAATGTGCCGATAGTATTGTTGCCGTAAAAGGGTGCGACGCAAGGATGTTGCCATTTGGTACCAAGCTGGTAACAGCATTGTCTTACACTTCTTCTGCAATTTTACTGGGCAGGTATCCATACTCTTTTTTAAAGGCAATAGTAAAGTTGCTTACATTGGAAAAGCCCATTTCTGTAGCCACTTGTTTAATAGCATACTTGCCCGTTAGCAGTATGTTGTGAGCCGCTTTCATTCTGGCTTTTTGATAATACTGATACAGCGGCATCCCATATACGGCTTTAAAGTCTTTCTTCAATTTTGTTTCGCTGATATTGTGTTGCGTAGCCAGTTGTTTGATAGTGGGCGGCTGGGTAAAAACATCTGCAATTAAACTTGATTCAATATTTATAATACGACTTATATCCTGTCGGTTGAGTGGGACAGTTGTTTCTGGTTGGTTTAATTTTTCTATGATGCGTCGGAAGAATAATTCTATTATCTGCATCACGCGGTGCTCCATACCCAACAGCTTCATAGCATCATTGCCAGAAGAGAGTGCAAATAATTCTTCGGCCAGTTGTTTATACTGAAGATCGAGCGCCACAAATAATAACTTGGCAGTTTTTAAAGACAGGTATTTTCGTAACAACTCATTGCTATCTGGCAGGTTGAGGTAACGGGCCAGCCAATCTTTGCCAAAAACCACGTTCACCACATTTACATTGGTGCCTTTACTTAAAAATATTTCAGATTCAAAGAATGAGCTTCTTAGCGCTACGGATGCAAAGTTGGGGCTGTAATGGCGATAATTGTCCTGCTCTATTTCAATATTGGTAATACTGCCGTGTGTATTTTCTACCAGGTAGAGCTGGTAACATTCTGTTTCAGATTTTTGCCGTTTAATGGTAAGATCTTGCTGTAAGATAAAATTAGAAACTAAAACCTGTAAACCGTTGGGCAGTTCATAATAACTCATATGGCCTGTGCCGGCAGTGGTCGGCAATTGCAATGTGTTATTGATTAGTGTTACATCTAAGGCTGCAGCAAAATTTTCAATAACCTTACCAAGGTGGGTATAGTCGTTTTTTATATAAAGCATAGCACCCAATGCTGAGTTTACAAAATGGAATATACTAGCAAAACCAGTACAATTTGGTACTTGCTATTTATCAGCGGCCTTAAATATTAGTTAGCGTTAGTGTTTTAAGGGATTTCTTCGGGCGGATAATACATAGTTCTTCACGTTCATCCAGAATGCTACAAATAAATAGATAATTAAAGGAGAACCCATTGTTAAAAAAGAAATGTAAATAAAGTACTTTCTAATGGTACTGGTGGCAATACCCATTTTTTCGCCCAAGTATGAGCAAACGCCAAACACCTGCCACTCTATATATTGTTTTAAGCGTTTCATAACTCTAAGTTATAGAAATAAACAAATAGTTGCATAATTGGTTTCCTTTTAAATTCATTTTTAGGTAATTTCGCAACACTTGAAAAAAAGCTCCTTTTTTTAAGCAACGGTTTCGACTTCTTTAATATTGTAACCATTAAAAAAACAGCATTATGGCGTTTGATTTAGAGATGATCAAAAAAGTGTATGCCAGTTACCCCGAACGTGTGGCCGCCGCCCGTAAAGCATTGGGTAAACCGCTTACTTTAACAGAAAAAATATTATACGCTCACCTATGGGAAGGGAATGCCACCCAGATTTTTGAAAGAGGGAAGAGCTATGTTGACTTTGCTCCAGATCGTGTGGCAATGCAAGACGCAACGGCTCAAATGGCCTTGTTGCAGTTTGATACCACTGGCCGTAAAAAAGTAGCAGTGCCTTCTACTGTGCATTGCGATCACCTGATTGTTGCTAAAACCGGCAGTAAAGAAGATTTGAATTTTGCTGTAAATGAAAGCCGTGAGGTATATGATTTTTTGGCTTCTATTTCTAATAAATATGGCATTGGTTTCTGGAAACCCGGCGCTGGTATTATTCACCAGGTGGTTTTAGAAAACTATGCCTTCCCTGGCGGTATGATGATTGGTACCGACAGCCACACTGTAAACGCAGGTGGTTTGGGTATGGTGGCCATTGGTGTAGGTGGTGCAGATGCTTGTGATGTAATGGCTGGTCTTGCCTGGGAACTGAAGTTTCCGAAACTGATTGGCGTAAAGCTAACCGGTAAATTAAGTGGCTGGACCGCTCCTAAAGATGTTATTTTAAAAGTAGCTGGTATTTTAACTGTAAAAGGTGGTACCGGTTGTATTGTTGAATATTTTGGAGAAGGCGCTACTGCCATGAGTTGTACCGGTAAAGGCACTATTTGTAATATGGGTGCCGAAATTGGTGCTACCACATCCACCTTTGGTTACGATGAAAGCATGAGCCGCTACCTGAATGCTACTGGCCGTGCTGAGATTGCTATATTGGCGGATGGTATTAAAGAACACCTGACTGCTGATGCAGAAGTGTATGCCAACCCAGAAAAATATTTCGATCAGGTAATTGAAATTAACCTGAGCGAATTGGAGCCGCACTTAAACGGACCCTTTACACCAGATTTAGCAACACCCATTTCTAAAATGAAAGAAGAGGCTGCTAAAAATAACTGGCCAACCAAAGTAGAAGTGGGTTTAATTGGTAGCTGTACCAACAGCTCATATGAAGATATTAGCCGTGCCGTAAGTCTGGCAAAACAGGTAAAAGAAAAAGGATTAAAAACAAAAGCAGAGTTTACCATCACCCCGGGTTCTGAGTTGGTACGTTTTACCATAGAAAGAGATGGCTTCTTAGATACGTTTGCAGAAATTGGCGCCAAAGTATTTGCCAATGCCTGCGGCCCTTGTATTGGTATGTGGGATAGAATGGGTGCAGAAAAACAAGAACGCAATACCATTGTGCATTCTTTCAATCGCAACTTTGCTAAACGTGCCGATGGCAACCCCAACACCCTTGCCTTTGTTGCTTCTCCAGAATTAGTAACCGCTTTAGCTATTGCCGGAGACCTTACTTTCAACCCGCTTACCGATACGTTGACCAATGAAAAAGGTGAACAAGTGAAATTAGATCCTCCAACCGGGTATGAGTTACCAGCTAAAGGCTTCTCAGTGGATGACCCCGGTTATCAGGCCCCTGCAGAAGATGGTAGCGGTATTAAAGTAGAAGTAAGTCCCGATTCTAAACGCTTGCAATTATTATATCCTTTTGCTGCATGGGAAGGCGCCGATATTAAAGGCCTTAAATTACTTATTAAAGCCAAAGGAAAATGTACTACCGATCATATCTCAATGGCCGGACCATGGTTGAAATTCCGTGGGCATTTAGATAATATCAGTAACAACTTATTAATTGGTGCGGTTAACTTTTACAACGAGAAAACGGATAATGTAAAAAACCAGTTAACAGGCACATACGGTGCAGTACCCGCTACCCAACGTGCATACAAAGCCGCCGGCATTGGCAGCATAGTGGTAGGAGATGAAAACTATGGGGAGGGCAGCAGCCGCGAACATGCAGCTATGGAGCCCCGTCACTTAGGTGTAAGAGCCGTATTGGTAAAAAGCTTTGCCCGCATTCACGAAACCAACCTTAAAAAACAAGGTATGCTGGCATTAACTTTTGCAGATAAAGCCGATTATGATAAAATACAGGAAGATGACAGCATAGACATTAACGGACTAACCAGTTTCGCACCCGGTAAACCGTTAGAGCTAGTTTTAAATCATAAAGACGGCAGCAAAGATGCTATTACGGTAAACCATTCTTATAACGAACAGCAGATTGGCTGGTTCAAATCAGGTGGTGCACTAAATGTTATCCGTGCTGAGTTTGCAAAAGCATAGTAATAACCTTTTATATAAAAAACCGCTGCAACTGCAGCGGTTTTTTTATGTTAACAACTCTTGCAAAACAGGCAGCAGTCGTTGCGTCGCACCCTTCAGCAGTTTATACTTTACCCAGCAAATGATTTTGCAATAAAAACTTCCTGCATTTGATAAACCTCAAATAAAATATTGTTTTCTGCACAGTAGTATTTAGTTCAATAGCATTGCTTAATTTCAATAAGCAAACTATACTCCCTCCAATTGTAAAACGATGTTGCTATGAAAAGTAAAACCTCAATGACCTTGTTTTTATT
This sequence comes from Sphingobacteriales bacterium, assembly GCA_004295245.1. GTDB lineage: Bacteria > Bacteroidota > Bacteroidia > Chitinophagales > Chitinophagaceae > JACMLD01. The sequence continues at coordinate 9,260 of REAR01000191.1, forward strand.
ATTGCAATTATTGTATTTAATGGCAGGGGCACAAACTACCACCAATAGTAATAATCTGGTGCTTAATAAAATTCAAAGCGTTAAGCCCCGTAATGTAATTTTTATTTTAACCGACGATCACCGGTATGATTTTATGGGCTTTACCGGTAAACTGCCATGGCTTAAAACCAGTAATATGGATCGGTTGTTTACAGAAGGGGCCTGGTTTAAAAATGCTTTTGTCACCACATCGCTTTGCTCACCCAGCCGTGCTTCTATTTTAACTGGCGCTTATTCTCATGTGCACACCATTGTAGACAATGCATCGCCAGAACCTAAAAACAATATTTATTTTCCGCAGTACCTGCAAAAAGCAGGTTATCAAACCGCCTTTTTTGGCAAATGGCATATGGGCGAAGAGGCCGCTGCAGATAACCCACGCCCCGGTTTTAATCATTGGGAAAGTTTTAAAGGGCAGGGTGTATACTATAACCCCACATTGAATATAAACGGCCAACAGGTAAGTTATAAAGACTCCACTTATATCTCCGACCTGCTAACAGAACATGCCATTGGCTGGTTACAAAAGAGAGATGCTTCAAAACCATTTTTCTTATACCTTTCTCATAAAGCAGTGCATGCCCCCATGCAACCGGCAAAAAGACATTTGGGCATTTATAAAAATCAACCCTATAAAGTGCCCGCCACTTATTACCAAACCGTTGCCGACGATTATAAAAAACTAAACTGGCCAGAGTGGGTAAAACAACAACGTTACAGTTGGCATGGGGTAGATTATATGTATCACACCCATCAACCCATTGAAGAGTTGGTACAAAACTATTGCGAAACATTAATGGGTGTGGATGAAAGCGTAGGTGCTGTTTTAAACTATTTAAAACAACAAGGCTTAGATAAAAACACCCTGATTATTTACATGGGCGATAACGGTTTTAGTTTTGGAGAACATGGCTTAATTGACAAACGCCATTTCTACGAAGAGTCTGTAAAAGTGCCCTTCCTGGTCTATTGCCCCGAATTATTTAAGGGCGGACAAACCATTCAAAAAATGGTGCAGAATATAGATGTGGCCCCCACCATTCTTTCTGTTGCAGGGTTGCAGCAACCGGCAGACATGCCCGGCAAATCTTTTTTACCCTTGCTAAAAGCAGACTCTATACAATGGCGCAATAAAATTTTTTACGAGTATTATTGGGAATACGATTTTCCAATGACACCCACGGTATTTGGGGTACGCAGCGATCAGTTTAAATACATTCGTTATTATGGCATTTGGGATACCAATGAATTATACGATTTGGTAAACGACCCCAATGAAACCACTAACCTTATTAACCAGCCAGCATATGCCGGCGTGGTAAAACAAATGGCCACCGATTTATACGATTGGCTGGAACAAACCAAAGGCATGCAAATACCATTAAAGAAAATTGCTCGTCCGGCTTTTGGAGATTACAGACATAAACACATACAATAAACAACCATGCAAAAGCCATTTTTGTTGCTGTTATTTATGGTGCCTGCATTGGTTTATTATGGGCCGTCAGTGCCTGTTAGCCCTGCCCCAATAAAACAAGGTAGGCTTACTGTTATTGCATGTGCCACACCCTTGCCACAACCACGGCAACAAAAAAATACACACAACGGAATGGTATGGATACCTGCCGGCGTTTTTACCATGGGCAATACCAATAATGATGGAAGGCCCGATGAATATCCGGAACACAAAGTTCAGCTGAATGGTTTTTGGATGGATGCCACCGAAGTAACCAACGCACAGTTTACCGCATTTGTAAAAGCTACCGGCTATATTACCACTGCAGAAAAAAAGCCCGATTGGGAATTGCTGAAAACACAGGTACCTGCTGGCACACCCAAGCCACACGATAGTTTATTGATAGCAGCATCGCTGGTTTTTAAATCCTGCGCAGAAGCCATACCGCTCAATGACGCATCTCAGTGGTGGAGCTGGACAAAAGATGCCAGCTGGCAGCATCCGGAAGGCACTAACAGTTCTATTGCAGGAAAAGATAATTACCCCGTTGTGCAGGTATCTTGGGATGATGCGAATGCCTATGCAAAATGGGCTGGCAAAAGGCTACCTACTGAAGCTGAGTGGGAGTATGCAGCAAGAGGCGGCTTAATAAACCAACCTTATAGTTGGGGTGCAGTTGCTATAGAAGATGGCAAACCCAAGGCCAATACCTGGCAAGGCCAATTTCCGTATAACAACACTGTTTGGGATGGCTTTGCAAGGTTAGCACCTGTACAATCTTATAGTGCTAATAATTGGGGCTTGTATGATATGGCAGGCAATGTGTGGGAGTGGTGCAGCGATTGGTATCGGGGCGATTACTACCAACAAAAAAACAACAACACTAATAACCCACAAGGGCCGGCCAGCAGTTACGATGCAGCAGAACCTACCGTACCCAAAAGAGTGGTGCGTGGCGGTTCCTTTCTTTGCCATGCTTCTTATTGCGCCAGCTACCGTGTGGCCGCCCGTATGAAAACGGCCCCCGATACTGGTTTAGAACATACCGGCTTTAGGTGCGTAAGCAATAAATAATTTTTTTGATTTGAGATTTGAAATTGCTGATTTGAAATATCAAATCTCCAGTAAATAGTTTTATGGGTAACAGCTAATTGTTCAGTGCAGCGTTGCAGTACAAGTGTGCGACGCAAGTAAAGCCTCACTATAATACTACTGCTGGCAACCTTATTTTACCCGCACCATTGTTTTGCTAAAATTATAAAAGAGGGTTACAGTGCTTAAAAAATCTTTATTGCCTGGTAGGGTAGAACGAATGGTTTTGTTAATGGCAGCTTGTAAACTAAACGGAATTTTTTTGTGCGACAGCGTGGTGGTTGCCGTATAATAATGGCCTTCATACCCATCCAACTCAAGATAATAAACAGCACCATAAAGAGCCAAACGTAGTGGCCCACCCATTTTTATATTACTAATGCCAGAGTTGAATGTAATAAAATGCGTGGCTTGCGGACCATCTTTTTGCAGGCCATGCCCCTGCAGGTAATAAATACCAACGTTCCAGTTTTTGTTGATGTGGTAAGTAGGTGCAATTTCGCCGGCCAAAAAACGGCGCATTTGAGTAATTGTGGTAGTGGTATTATTATCGGTTACTTTTCTTAACTGAAAATTTAATGCAGGGTGGGCGCCCACCCGCAGGCTAAACTTTTTTTCATCAATAGCATGATAGCGAAACCACAATAAAATACCACCCTTTCGTCCATCGGGTGTAAGACGTATATCCGGGTCAATGCTAAATTTATTTTTCTTCCATGAGAGGAAAAAAAGTCCTGCCGAGCTGTTTAAAGAAAATGTGGGAACGATAGAAAAGCCATTAGTGGTTACACCCACCGAGCCAGAAAACACCGTTGTTTTATGGATGCTATCTATTTGCTGCGCCACTGAAAAAAAAGGCAACAACAAGGCGAGTGCCCCGGTAAAAGCAAGTTTAGAAATATGCATGTTGGTTGTTTATAAACGCAAACAAAGCTGTTGCTAACAATGAAAGCAGTAATACTGTTTGCGCCGCAAATATCCTTAATAATTGTAAGAACAGTTATAAGTTTAGGCCTGCATATGTCAAATAATGCGCTCTGGTAAAATGTTTAATTGGGTGTAACCTGCGGCAAAACATTGGGCGGCAGCCGTTGCGTCGCACCATTCAGCGGCAACGCTTTGTTAAACGGGGGTAAAATAAAAGAGGGTTGCTAATTAATTATTTGAAATTAAAGGCCACAAGATATTTGCCTTAGTTGCAAGTTTGTAATGTATGCTTGTTCAAATAATTTGTCACGCTTAAAACAGGTACATGGCCCGTCAAAGCTGTAACCGTTCCGCATGTTTCTGTTCATTACTCTTTAAATGTTTTTTTGTTATTCCAAATAGATCTAAGTTGATGGATTGTTACTTGTTCTTCAAAACCTTGTGTTTCTAACAAAGTATAAGGCGATTTTGGAAACACAAGTTCTGTCATATTTAGTTCGCCCTCATTAAACACAAATTCAATTGATGAGCGATCTATAAATACTTTAATTTTTTGAATGTTAATAGCAGCGGCTGGTGCGTAATGAATACTTCTAAAGTCATCATTAAAATTGGTGATTCCTGATTGGCTTCTATCAAAAACAATACGGTCTCCGCTCTTTGCAAGTAGTATCTTTTCGTTGTGCTTGTTTGAAAAAACAAGTTGAAAATCGGCCGAGGATACTGCCAGGTCAATTTCAAGTATATCTGATGAGAGGTCAATTTTATTGGCAGTTACCTGTTGGGTTCTTTTTCTTAAACCGGTTAATTCCACAACTGGTTTTGAAAATAATTTATAAGCTCCTTTTTGTTTGTGTAATTCTAAAGATCGGGGAATGGTCATAGCAGATCTCCATACTGTTGTTGGTACGGTTTGCGCATACAGCCAATTACTCATCCAACCAATAAAAAGTCTTCTGCCATCTGTTTTAGGCACATCAGACCATGTTACGCCTGCGTAGTTATCAGCGCCATAGTCTAACCATTTTACTTCTGATGTTAGTGGTGTAAAATTTTTTCCATCAAAGTCGCCCACAAAGTATTGTGTGGCCGAACCGCCATTGGGCCCTCCGGGATTTATACTAACTAACAACACAAATTTATCTTCACCATCTGGTGTTTTTATTGGAAATAAATCGGGGCATTCCCATACACCACCGTATGCAGCCCATGCAGGATTAAAGTCGCTGCTATGCTTCCAATGTAACAGGTCTGCTGAAGTATAGAAGCTGATTTTATTTTTCACGGCCAATGTCATTATCCATGCCTTAGTTCCTTCAAGCCAAAATACTTTAGGGTCTCTAAAATCTTTTATACCCGGGTTTTTCACCACTGGATTGCCTTTATGTTTTTTCCAAGTGCGGCCTTTATCATTGCTGTAGGCAATACCTTGCGTTTGAAAAGTAATCTTTCCAGATTTTTCGCCCTCCATTGAGTGGTAGGTATAAATAGCTACCATGGCCGGCTTTCCGTTTTTGCCAAAACCGCTGGTATTTTTCCAATCAATAACTGCAGAGCCGGAAAAAATATATCCTAAGCTATCTGGATAGAGTGCAATTGGATAATTTTTCCAATTGATTAAATCTGTTGAAATGGCATGCCCCCAATGCATAGGCCCCCAGGTATTTCCATCAGGATAATATTGATAGAACAAATGATATTCCCCCTCGTAGTAAACCATACCATTCGGGTCGTTCATCCAATTTTTGGGCGGAGAAAAATGATACTGGGGCCTGTGCGCCTCATTATAGCATTGCACCGTTTGGTTAGATGTTGGTTTGGTTTTACAAGCAAAAAGTAAAAGAAACATGTAAAACAGCAAGCATATTTTTAGCGTGTTATTCATGGGTTCTAATACTTTAATTTTTTGTTGTAAATTTTTACACATACCGAAACCGCCTATTTTATAGTTATGAATGGTTTGTGCCATATTAAACATGGCGACAGGGGTTTACTACAGTTTATGCTTTAATGCAGTTAACGATACATTGCTCATTGAATAGGCTGTAACCTTTACTGTAATAGTTTTACACCTACAGCCACTATGCCTTTTTTGCCTTCTTGTAACTGAAATTCTACAGCATCTCCTTGCCGTATTTCATCTATCAGACTGCTTTTATGCACAAAATATTCCTGCCCATCATTACCTTTAATAAAACCAAACCCTTTTTCAGAATTAAAAAATTTTACAGTACCGGTTTGCATATATTTTTTTTTAGTACTTAAAAGTATATGTTTATTTGATACTAGCCATCGTTCTTTGGGCACTCTTCAGCGGCAGTGTATATAGTAACGCTCTTACTATAGCAAATGGGGTATTGCAAAGTAGTATCTACTTACTAAACCCTATGCCTGGGTTCCTTTCTTCACATACTTGTTTTAATGCTGATTAATAATTCTTTGAGACAGGTACCACGGCTTGGCTAAAAGTTGCAATAAAAAGTAGGTCAGGCGGGCCGTACGTTGAGTATATTAATTGTAGAATTCTTTACAAACTATGGAGAGTAAGGGGTGGCCGGCATTTGTGTTTCATAGCAGCGGTCGTTGCGTCGCACACTTTAGCTGCAACGCTGCGAGGGTCGAGTAGCTGTTGCACTGCATTCAGGTTTTAGCGGCCCTTGTGCGGAATACTATATTCAGCAGCTTTTGTTTTTACACCCATTTGACCTAAAAGCTACAACAACCAACAGCGCAAGCAAAGCCGTACGATGAGTGGAATAATTTTATAATTGTTTACAAACTACAGAGAGTGGGGGAAAAGCCATGTGTTAAATACTCCTGGATAATTTGTTCTTTTAAGTCCATAAAATGGTTGATTTGTAGTCAACCTATTTCAGGACGAGACATACTGCTGCTGA
>REAR01000192.1 GCA_004295245.1 Sphingobacteriales bacterium
TCCAGTAAGGGTACGCAAATAAGGCCACGGCCGTGTTTGCTCATAAAATTAATAACCTCGGGGGTGGTTTTTTCTGCAACGGCAATAAAATCGCCTTCGTTTTCCCGGTCCTCATCATCTACCACAATTATAATTTTACCCTGTTTCAGGTCTTCAATGGCACTTTCTATAGTGTCAAGCATAAAGCAACAATTTAGTAACAAAGTTACGTATTAAAAAAGAGGGTTTCCAAACCAATAAGTGCCTATATTTAGCCCCTTTTGCAACCACGGCCCGGCAATTTTTGCCGTGTAAAAGTGATGCCGTATGTTTGCGGATAGAAAGAAAGAATTTCTTTTCTTTGCACACGATAAACTAAAACTATATGCTTAAGAAAATTGTTGGCTTACTAACAATGATGCTGGTTTTTGTAACGCTTGTTAAGGCACAGGTTACAACCAGTAGTATGAGTGGAACCGTTAAGTCTGATAAAGGAGATGCGCTCACTGGCGCTACAGTAACTGCCACCCACCTGCCAACCGGCACTGTTTACAGAGTTGCTACCCGCACAGGGGGAAAGTATAACATCTTTAATATGAACCCAGGAGGTCCTTACAAAGTAGTGGTAAGTTTTGTGGGTTTTGTTAATGCTTCTAAAGAAGATATTTTCTTAACACTGGGAGAGAACACAACAGAAGAATTTTCAATTAGTGATAAAGCTGCCGCTACCTTAACAGAGGTGGTAGTGGCTGGCCGCCGTGCCGCTTCTACAGGCAAGGGCGGAACAGAAACCGCTATCGGAAGAGATAAGGTAGCCAACCTGCCTTCTGTAGGCCGTAACCTTTCAGATTTATTACGTTTTACGCCACAGGTTAAAGTAACTGCCCTTGGTGGTTTTTCTTTTGCCGGCCAAAACAACCGCTACAATTCATTTATGATTGACGGTGCTGTTAATAATGATGTATTTGGTTTGAGCGATCAGGGTACCAATGGTGGTCGTGCTGGTGCACCCCCAATCAGTATTGATGCGATTGACCAGCTAGTGGTTCAGTTGTCGCCATTTGATGTATCGTTGGGTAACTTTACCGGTGGTGGTATTAACGCCATTACCCGCTCTGGTACCAATACCACAACCGGATCTTTATATTGGGTATACCGCAACCAGAATTTTGCAGGCCGGTCACCTTTAGCTACGATTAAGCCCGGCTCTAGTAATATTTATGAGAGAGCTAAGCTGACTAATTTTGAAAATAAAACTTTTGGTTTTCGTGTAGGTGGAGCGCTGGTAAAAAATAAATTATTTTATTTCTTAAGCGTAGAGCGTCAGGATGATGTTAGACCCCAACCATTTGACCCCGCTACTTACCGTGGCAACTACTTGGCTAATGACAGTTTAACTGTTTTAAGAAATTTCCTGAAAACAAATTATAACTACGAAACAGGAGACTTTGTTAATAATCCGGATTTGATTAAGGCAGATCGTATTGCTACACGTATAGATTGGAATATAAATGAAAAGAACCAATTATCTGCCAGTTACCGTTATACCAAATTAGAGCGTGTAAATCCTCCACGCAGTGCTATTGGCGCAATTAATTTTGTAAGCAGTGCAGAATATTTTCCTTCTACCACTCATTCGGGTAATATAGAGTTAAATTCAAAAATATCTGAAACTGTAAATAATAAAGCCCGTTTTACATTAACGAATGTAGTAGATGATAGAAACCCAACAGGTTCTCCTTTTCCTTTTGTAACCATACGTGATGGTGGTACTGCCAACGTAATTAACTTTGGTACTGAAGCAGCTTCTTCTGCTAACTTATTAAAGCAAAGCATTTTTAACTTTTACGATGCATTTAAAGTAGTAAAAGGTAACAACACGCTTACTTTTGGAGCAGATATAGATATGAATAAAACCTATAACCTTTTCATCAACCGTAACTATGGTGCTTATGAATACACCCAAATGGCCGATTTTATTTTAGGTCGTAACCCCATACGTTATAGAAGAGGGTACTCTTTAGTAGATGGTAATGCACAAGGCGATAATGCCGTTAACTCTGCTGCACAATTTAGTACCATTCGTGTAGGACTGTTTGTGGGTGATGATATTCGCGTAAATGACAACCTTACAGTAACAGTAGGTGTGCGTGCCGATAAAACAGAATTTTTAAATGCACCTAAAGAAGATCCTTTCTTTCGTGATAGTTTCTCAATTCTATGATTTGAAAAATGCCGTATCTGGTAAACTATTTAAACCAGTATGGTTATTATCTCCAAGAATTGGATTTAAATACAATATGCGTGATGAGAATATCACCATCCGTGGTGGTATTGGTTTGTTTGCCGGACGTATGCCTTTAGTTTGGCCTGGTGGTGCTTTCCAAAACACAGGGGTAACTATCGGAGGTATTGATCAACAAACCGCTTTAAAGCCATTCAGAGCAGATGTAAACAATCAATATACAGCTGCTGATTTTGGCTTTACAGATCCTAAACCTTCTGGAGAGTTGAACCTGGTTGCTAAAGACTTTAAATTGCCACAAGTATTAAGAACCTCATTGGCTATGGACAAGCGTTTAGGTAATGGTTGGACATTTAGTGTTGAGGGAGTGTTTACAAAGAATGTTAATGAAGTTGATTGGAAAAACGTAAACCTAAACCCAACAGCACAAGTAGTTACCACTGGCGTTGGTGCTAGAACAGTATTTAACCCCACACTTATTGCAAATAATGGTTTAAGAATTCCTTTACGTCCACAATTAGCACAAGCATTAAGAAACCCTTATACCAGCATTATCTTAATACAAAATAGCGATGGCAAAAAAGGCTTCTCTTATAACTTTACTGCAACAATAGATAAAGCATGGAGAAACGGCTGGTCATTTAACGCCAACTATGCTTATGGTAATTCAATGGTGAGAAACGAAGCTACTTCTTCTATTAACTCTTCTAACTGGAATAATATGGAAGCAGTAAACGGAAGAAACAATATTGGCTTAACCACTTCAGACTTTGACTTAGGCCACCGCATCACAACCTATGTTGCCCGCAAAATTAATTACCTGAATAAGCGCATGGCTACTACTGTTTCATTTGACTATACAGGTCAGTCTGGTAGCCCCATCAGTTATACTATGACTGGTAATATTAACGGCGATGGTAACAACTTTAACGACCTGATGTATGTGCCCACAAAAGCTGAGGTAAGCCAAATGGTATTTGTGAGCAATACAATCGCTGGTGTTACATATACACCCGCTCAACAAATTGCGTTGTTTGATGCTTATATTGATAACGACCGTTACCTGAATAGAACCCGTGGTCGTTTTGCAGAAAGAAATGGCGCTCGTTTGCCATTCTCTCATTTGGTAAATGCAAAAGTGCAGCAAGATTTCAATCTTAGAATTTCTAAGAAAACATATACATTCCAAGTGGTGTATGATATCTTTAACCTGACCAATATGCTAAACCAGAAGTGGGGTCGTCAGTACTTTGCTAATTTCGATCAGGTACAGGTACTGCAATTTGCAGGTTTCCAAACCGGTACTTTAACACCTACTTACCGTTACATTATACCAACCACTCCTTACGGCAAGCCTTACTCAATCAGCGATGGTTTAAATACCTTCAACAGCAGCCGTTGGAGCAGCCAGTTAACTTTACGTTTCAACTTCTAAGCTGAAACTGTTTATAGAATCAAACCCCGGACCTGTTCCGGGGTTTTTTATTAGTAGCCGGTATTACAGCTTTGGGCAACATCGTTGCGTCGCACTCTTCAGCTTTTGTATTTCTGATTTGAGATTTTTAATTTCAAATGTTCAAGTGTGCGACGCAACGGCTGCTGATAGTGGTACTGCTGCTGGTAACAAAATAATAAAACGGTGCAACGCAGGCACTATTTGCATTGTCAGCAATCAGGATTATTTATGCTAATGGATTATCAAAAATTGGTACGCGAAAGTTTAAAAGAAAACGCAGCTGCGCAAAGGCAATTGTACATGCATTTTGCGCCAATTATGATGGGCGTTTGCTATCGCTATACCAAAAGTTTGGAAGATGCAGAAGATGTGTTGCAGGAAGCATTTATAAAAGTATTTAAGAAGCTGCATCAATACAAAGGCGATGGAGAATTGGGTGCCTGGATACGACGTATTATGGTAACCACCGCATTAAATTATTTAAAACGTAATCAGCGCTATCAGGAAGAACTGGTTTTTACAGAAAGCACGCTGCATCCGGTAGCCACTAACAACCCAGATGTGTTGTTAGATGCAAAAGATCTTGCATTATTAATACGCCAACTGCCAACAGGCTATCAAACCATATTTAATCTGCATGCGGTAGAAGGATATAACCATGCAGAAATTGGTCAGCTGTTAGGTATTAACGAAGGCACCAGCCGAAGTCAGTACAGCCGTGCCCGTGCTTTATTAATAACATGGTTAGCGCAACAACCATTAGAAACAACTAAAACTGTGCAATATGTTAGGCCCTGAATTTGAAAAACAGGTACAGCAAAAGTTGGATGCATTTCAAGTGCCTCCTTCTGATGCCGTGTGGCAGGCGGTAGAAAAAGAAATACAGGCAAAGAAAAAACGCCGCCGAATTCTATTTTGGTGGCCTGCTGCAGCACTTTTGCTGGCGGGGTTGACTTACTGGATATTGCCAGGTTTTAAAAATACTACGCTACAAAAACCTATTGTTACCATAACCAAAGAACCTTTACCTGTTGAAACAAAAAATGAGCCGGTAGCACCGGCCGATGCTGTGAACTATACAACACCGGGCGCCGTTAAAAAAACAGCCCCGGTGATTGTTACCTCGCCAATTGTAAAGACGCCGCCCTTAGTAAGCAATCAACAAAAGGAAACTGTTTCAAAAAAATATACGTTGGTAAAAAAAACAGATGCACTTTTAAATACTGCTGCTAAAACAACATACAACGCAAACAGCCATGCAAGGCCAGCTTCTAATAAGCATGCTGCTAACAAAACTGCAGCTGTTGCAAATAATTTAATAGCTATAACCAAATCTGAAGAAGCGCCTGCTACAAAAGCTATTGCAAATGCAGCAACAAAAAATGATACCAGCATTTTTATTGCAGCCAGCGAACCCGTTTTATCGTCAACTACAAGCAACGAAAACAGAATGGCTCTTCAACAACAAAAATTGATAGTAGCTGATACCGCTCTTTTAAATAAAGAAAAGAAGACAACAGAAAAGAAGCAACAGCGCTGGCAATGGGGTTTGCAGCAAAGTACCGGGGTGGCTCGTTTAATAAGTGGTGGTTTTTTCAGTGTGTTTCAATCAGAAAATAAATCTTTTGATAATGCTTTTAGCAGCGGTACCAATGGGGTGCCTGCGGTTATTATTTATAAAGCCAACCCGGTAAAGGCAGGCCTGCATTTTGCTATTAGTGGCGTTGCACAAAAAAAGTTAACTACTAAAACCAATATTGTATTGGGTTTGCAATACCAATACAATAAAAATAGCTTATTGGTGGGTGTAAAAATAGATACACCTGTAACTGTATTACCTGGTGTGGTAGTGGCAGATCGTAGTCAAACAGCCTACCAGGCCGGTTCGGATAATATTTATAAAATAAGACAGCACTTAATAGTGCTGCCGGTAAGTTTGCAAACAAGAATTAGTAAGACTGAAAAAAAGCCAGTGTTGCTTACTTATGGATTACAACTGGGCTGGCAACTATCAAATAATTTTTTACACTTTGGTAATACCACAGGACGCTATTTTACCAATAATGATTATAATAGTCAATTACAGGCTGGTATGCATACAGGGCTTTATTTTACCCTGTATAACAGACAGCAGCAGGTTATAGCAGGTCCAACGGTGCAGTATCATTTCAGCAGTTTGTTTAACAACCAAACCAACACCCGTAGGTTATTTACAGCTGGGCTAACCACTACTATATTTTTTAAAAAATAAATCACCATTGCTGCAACACTACTTTTTATTATGGTGTCAGCTTTATAAATCATTTATATGAGAAATAATAACCGGCTGTTATTGCTGCCACTACTTTTAGCGGTATGCGTTTTGCAAACTGCGTGTATTAAAGACGATTGTACACATACCTATACTTATTACGAACCGGTTTACCGCACCAAAGATGAGGTGAGGGCTAATATTAAAAGCAATGCTCCGCAGGAGGTTAAAAACCCCGGAAAAATTTATATAAAAGGGGCGTATATTTTTCTAAACGAAATAGACAAAGGCATACATGTCATTGACAATAGCAATCCGGCACAGCCCAAAAATCTTTCTTTTATTAATATACCCGGCAATATGGATATGGCGGTTAAAGGAAACACATTGTATGCAGATTTGTACCAGGATTTAATAGCAATAGATATAACCAATCCGCAACAGATAGTTACTAAAAAAATTATTGATGATGCTTTTCCGCACCGCAGGTATGCCAATGGTTTTATGGCAGATACTAATATGATTATTATAAACTGGACTGCTAAAACACAAAGCATAAGCTGTAGTGAATATCAAAACCGGGGTAGTTGCCGTGGTTGTATTTTTGAAACATTCAGTACTGCCGATGGCAATAATAAATCAGCTGGTGCTAGCCCGTTTGGTAGCGGGGGTTCTATGGCACGCTTTGCTATTGTAAATAACTATCTCTATACGGTAGGTAATAATAATTTAGATGTATTTGACATTAACAACAGTGCCGCACCTACAAAAAACAACAGTGTGCCTTTAAGCTTTGGTATAGAAACTATTTATCCGTTTAAAGACCGGTTATTTATAGGCTCTAATACCGGCATGCTGATTTATAGTTTGCAAAACCCTGCCACACCCAATGAAATTGGCAAGTTTGAACATGCCCGTGTTTGCGACCCCGTAATTGCAGAAGATAATGTTGCTTTTGTTACATTAAGATCTGGCAGCACCTGTGCGGGTTTTACCAACCAATTAGATGTGGTAAACATTCAATGGCTGCCAGCAACCAGTTTGTTTAAAAGTTATCCCATGACCAATCCGCATGGGTTGTCTAAAGATGGCAATACATTATTTGTTTGTGATGGTGCCGCCGGACTTAAAGTTTTAAATGCCACTTATCTTTCAGATATAAAAACCATTACTACTATCAGTAACATAGACACCTATGATGTAATAGCACAAAACGGCGTGGCATTGGTAGTTGCAAAAGATGGACTGTATCAGTACGATTATACCAATCTTAATAATATACGCCTGCTTAGTAAAATTGGCATTACTCAATAATAACTGTTATGAAATTTATTTGTTTGTGTTTGCTGGCTTGTATTAACTGTTGGGGTGCAACGGCCCAAAAAAAAGTAAGTAAATTTAATTTTCAATCTATAAACGAGGTTGGTTTTACTGCCGGCGAAAACGCCACACGTATGCAGTTTTCTACCAGCAACGGTATTGGTAATAAAAATTGGTATGCAGGCCTTGCTACCGGCATGGATTTTTATCGCTTTCGTACGGTACCTGTGTATACCGATTTTAGGTACCGCTTTTTAAAAGGCCCGGGCCAGGTGTTTGCTTACATTAATACAGGCTATCATTTTGCATGGGCCACCACAAACGAAAAAGTAAATATATGGCAAGGCAGCTCTACGGTACAAGGGGGTGTGCATTTTGCAGCTGGCGGCGGTTACCAGTTTAATTTAAAAAACAAGCATGCTATTTTAATAAGCGCTGGCTACAGTTATAAACGGGCAACAGAAAAAGTAAATCTAACTATTTGTGGTTTTGCAGGCTGCAACCCATCGCCTGTGGTAGAAGAATATAAATACCGGCTTAGAAGGCTATCATTAAAAGTGGGGTGGTTACTTCAATAGTTTTTTGTAACCAGCATTTGATTTGCTATTAAACATCGTTGCGTCGCACACTTCAACTTTAGAATTTCTGATTTAAAATTTCAAATCAGAAATTTCAAATCTCAAATGTTCAAGTGTGCGACGCAACGATGTTGCTATTGTAACTGACTGCTGGTTACCACATTTTCTTCTGGCTTTTTTGCGGCTTTCTTCTTTTTATTTTTACGTCTGAAGAGGTCTCCAAATCTTTCAAACTCGCGGCGGTAAGAAACACTGGCTCCACTGCGGTTTTGTTTGTTTTGTATAACAAAGCTGAAATTCTGACGATAGAAGAGATTGAATAAAAGTTTACCGTCTGCCGTTAATTTATATTGTGCGGTAACGTCTGGTAAAAATTGAAGATTACCTTGTGCGGTGGTGCTGGCACCCCAGCCAATATCTAATGCGCTGCCCACAATAAAGTTTAGCCGCTCATTAAAATAACTTTTATTAATAGAGAAATTCACTGCAGAGCGATCAATGCCAGTATTGGTGGTAGTGCCACCATATACATTAGAACCATTGTAAAAAGAAGCGCTGATATCAATTTTCAAGCTGGGGTCGTTTAATACCTTTTGCAACTTGCTGCTTATTTCTTTTGTAAGCACACTGGATATTTGGCTGGAGATACTGTTGAGTACAATGCCTTCTAAAGCTGCCTGGCCTATATTTAAACTGCCGCTATTAGGAGAAGTAGAAAGTGGCCCGAAGCTGTTGAATACGATTAATAAAGAAACCTGTTTGTTCAACTCATTCACATCTCTTCTTATCTGGTTTAACAGTACCTGCGTGGAAGGATCGTTTTTCAAAGGGCTGTTATCAGGCATCTCTATACCAAAAGTAATAGTGGGGGCTTTTAATTTGTCTGTAATAGTAGCCAGCACCAATATGTCTCCCCGATAGCGTTTTGTATCTTCGTTAATAGAACTGCCCAGGCTGGTATTGTTTAAACCAAGATCAGAAAAGCGAACATTAGGGGCTTTGTATTCTGCAGTTACGTTTAAAGTAGCATCATACGGATCGGACACCCATTGTATATAGTTTGGGGTAGTGGTACGCAGTGTAAAATATCTTTTTATAGATTGAAAGGTAAAGTTGTAATTACCATCATCAATATCATAGCGGCCCGACATGGTTAGTGGCTCTCGGGTACCAATACGAAGTTTAATAGTGCCATGGCCTCTTGCACTTATCTGATCGCCGGCATTTTCATCTAACACCATATTTATTTTAGTGAGGCGGTTGGCTGTTAACTCTAATTTAGTAAGCAGGTTGCTGCTTTCTTTTATTTTATTGGTACCGGTTAATTCTTTACCATATACTTTCCAGGTTAAGAAACTGGCTTCACTGGATGCCCGCCCCGTGGTGTTGGGTAATGTTATTTCAGAACTATCTGTGGCTTCGCCCTGCACTTCCATCAACATATCTTCCTGCGGGCCTTTAAAAATAAAACTGGCTTTGCCAATGGCCCTGCCATAAAACTGACTGTTATCGCGGGCAGTGGTATTTATAAGAAGCATGCGGTTAGTACGTACTTTAAAATCAAAACCCATGTCTTTAAAGTTACTGTGGTATAATTTACCTGTTACCAGTTCTCCAGTATTGCCTAACTGGTCTTTAATGGTAAAATTGCCAAAGTCTATACCTTCCTCTGTTAATTTTATTTTTGCTTCAGGTACCAAGTATAAGCACTTGGTATAATCTACCATCAGCTGTCCATCTTTCAACTGAATATTGCCCAGGTACTTTAAGTTATTGCCTTTGCCCACAATGCGCAGGTTTCCGGTTGCCTGACCGTCTAACTGACTGAAGATATCGGTTAAATAACGGTTTAAAAGGCTAATGGATGTGCCCCTCAGTTCTGTGTTAATATCAATGGCATTATCGCGGGCACTGTCTAATGTGTTTACAAAACCGTTTACATTAAAATTGTAATTTTTATTTTCACTGAGGGTGGTAAAGTTAACTTTACCGGTGGCTTTTGAATAGTTAGTGGTTAAAACAAGTTTGCCTACAGAGTCATCATCTAAACGAAACTGTTCTGCTTCAGCCTTTACATCCACATTCATTCTTCCAAACGGATCTATCACATCTACCTGGCCGCTTAGCAAACCTTCTAAACGATTTTCTTTTATAAAGAACGGAGCAAAGTCGCCAATATTAATTTTTTTAAGATCCACTCTTAAATCATTACTACTGCCGGTTTCAGAAGGCTGGCTAGAGATCACTACTTCCTGATCGCCACTGTAAATGCGTAAGCCATCTGTTGTAACCAGGTCTCGTGTTAAAGTAAGCTCTCCTTCTTTATCAATATTCCATCGTTTACCATTTACATCAAAAGTAGAAGGGTCAAATACCACGCTAAAACCATTTCTCATGGTTTGCACGGTGCCAGAAATATCTGCAGCATTCAGTGTTTGATTAGCACTTGTTTTTACTTTAACTTTTGAAATATCTCCGCTGCTGCTGATGTTAATTTTTGTATCCGGAAAATGCAGACTATCGTTTACAAAAACATCTCCAATAGAGCTTTCCACACTCAGCGTATCTAAATTGCCACGCCCTTTCAGCAGTACGTTATAGAATGCCGTTTTCTGGTAGCTGAACTGCGGTACTTCCGCATCCAGATCAAATAAGTTTTCTTGCGTATTAATGCGGCCGGTAATGGTGGTATTATTAAAACCTTTTAAGTTCTTATCCACCAGGTCTAAATATTCATCTACTTTCTTAGTGGTAATTACAAAGCTAAAATTTTCAGTACCGGGGTTTCTTTTGGCGGGGGCAATATAACTAGGGTAATAGCGGTTTAAAAAAGTTTGAAATGCAGCCGGTAAATCTACAATAGAAAAATCGCCAACCAATGCCGCATCAAACTCATTACTTACAGCAACAATACTTTTGCTATCGCCTATTTTCTTTGATTCAAGCGAAAGACTGTCAAATGAAATGCGGTTGCCATTTTTAAAAATAGAAGCATCTGTAATACGGGCGGTACCTAAAAAATTATCAATCGTATTACCCGTAAAATCAAAATGCAGGTTGCCGTTAAAATCAATATCGTCTTTAATAAGGTTCAGCGATTTTAAGTTGGCTTTGTTAATAGCAGCCACAAAATCAAATTCAGGCACTTTATTGTTCAGGTTAATTAATCCGTTTAACACCACATCCAGATGAGGGTCTCTGGTAATTAACTGCCCTTTAAAAAGCTTATTATCAAATAAGCCTTTAATGCTGATGTTTTGATAATTGTATTTTTTAAAACTAAACTGCTGCACTTCTCCGTTTACTTCAACTTCTAAATTTTTATCGCTGGCGCCATTGCCTTTTACCGTGCTGTTAAATTGGATGTTGCCAAAATCGTCGTTATCAATTAAAGCGCCTACATTAAAACCTGTGCTGGCAATTTTGCCAGAATACAGCGCCGCTTTGTTATCAGGAAACTTAAGGTTTACATCTGAACTGATAGTGCCCAATGCTGTTTGCAGGGTGCCATGCGTTACAAAGTCTTTTACAAAACCAGTAAGATTGCCAGTAAAGTTTATATAACTCAACCGGTCCAGCCTTGGGTTTTTAACGGTGCGCAGTGCCGGTACCAATATCAACGCATCGGCATAAGTGGTAGCAAGTTTATTGGCTTTTACATCAATATATGTTTTGTCTATTTCTGGTAAACCTTTTAAAACAAAATCACCTTCTAATACAGTGCTGTTACCTGTTTTAACGGTTAAGTTTTTACCACCCAGGTTTTCAATAGTGCCTTTTATGGTGCCAGATAAATGTACTTCCTTATTCCAACTGGCCAGCTCTGGCGCAAAATAGGCAATGTCGTCGCTGTGAATAATAGCATCCTTAAACGTACCATGCAAGCGAATTTTTTCAATAAAATCACTCATGTCATCAAACTCATTGTAGTGCATGGCGTAATAATCAGACAGCCTGCTTTTATTGGTACGTAAATCCAGTTGGCTAAACTCCATTGCCTCCGGGTGCCATTTTACAGCAGCATCAAACTTCTTTACTTCAAAGCCACAGCGTTCTTTAGTGGTTAATTGAATATTGGCAAAAAAGGTATCTTTTTGTAAACGTAGATTTTTAAAGTTGGCATTAATAGCATCAAACTTTACATAATTGCCATCAAAATAATGATAAGGTGCCCGCTTCATAAATACATGGCTTTTAAAGCTGCCATTCTTTACAGTCAATGCATCCATGTCTAGCTGCCAGCCATCAGGGTTCCATCTGAGGGATGTGTCTCTGCTGTGATCAATGGTTGGATAAAAAGGCCTTTTCTTCCGCCGGCCCGGATAGTTATAAATAGAAAATAGTGGATCTTCAATAAGAACTGATTCAAGATGCGCCGTTCTTTTTACTATATCAATCTGGTTGGCTTTTAAATGCAAAGAACGCAGGTAAATGGCCTGGTCTTCTCCGCGCCATTCATCTTTTTGCAGAAAGTGAATATTTTTTAAATCCACTTCTTTTAAATCTAACTGAATACTTTTTTTATTACCACCACTGCTGCCGCCCGTAAAATAATCGGCCAAAAAACGATAGTTCCAAACAGAATCGCGGCGATGTAAAAACACACGGGTATCTTCTAAGCCAAGATATTCTAAGGTGGCTTTATCTTTTAAAAAGAACCAATCAGTAATCTGTACTTTTAATTTTCCGGCATACAGTAAGGTGTCTTTATTTCTATCCTGCACCAGCGTGCCTTCCATTACCAGCTTGTTAAAAAAAGTAATGTTTACCCGGTCTATTTTTACGGTTGTTTCCAAATCTTTTGAAAGGCGTTTGGTGGCCTGATGCACCAGCCAGTTTTGCACCGGGCTTGTATGTAACAGCCCATATGCCAATAGCAAAATGGCTATAACGGTCAGTAAGGTGTAACCAAGTATTTTTCCGGCTTTTTTCAGGGTTTAGAAATATTAGTTGTAAAAATAGCGAATCGCTAAGAGAGAGCAAATTCAATACCATACCAAACCGGTATTTTTTTTACTGCGTTGTGGCTTTGTTAAAAGCGTTTTTTGCTCAATAGATTGCTGGCGCTGAAGGGTGCGACGCAACAGCTGCCGCCCCTTGTACCGCTGCTGGCTAAACAATATCCCTTTATTTTAGTTTTAAGCAGGTGTAACCAGCTGGTGTTTTTATGGCAACTACCGTTGCGTCGCACCCTTCAGCGGCAGTGCTGGTAGCAGCCAGTTTTATAATTGAGTTTAGTAACAGGGTTGTACTTTAGCAAAAACAATTTTATGTCTACCATTGGCACCAACTATCTGCAATCGGCCATAAAACGACTTTTATACTATAAAGAACTGGCAGAAAAAACGTTTGCCCAGCTAAGTGAGGAAGATCTTTTTTATACCCCCGATGCATCTGGCAACAGCATTGCTATAATTGTGCAGCACCTGGCGGGTAACATGCTTAGCCGCTTTACTGGTTTTTTAACAGAAGACGGAGAGAAACCCTGGCGCCACCGCGATGCAGAGTTTGAACCCGTTATTAAAGATGCGGCGGCTTTATTGGCTTATTGGCAAAAAGGATGGGACTGTTGTGTAACTGCATTGCAAGCCTTACAAGAAAAAGATTTACAAAAAACTATTTATATAAGAACCGAACCCCTGTTGGTAATAGATGCCATTAACCGGCAGCTGGCACACTATCCTTATCATGTAGGGCAAATAGTTTTTTTGGGTAAACAGTTGAAGGGTTCAGCATGGCAAACATTATCAATAGCCAAAGGCCAATCTGCGCAATTTAATAACCAAATGCAACAGCAATCTGGCAACAAATAATTTATTGAAGCCCTTGCAGGGCTGGGGTTCTATGGTTATCTTGTGCCGCCTTAACCTATCCAACACAACTACGAAAAGCTGTATGCTGCCCATGCGCAGGTTAACTGGGCTGTAAAAGCCGGCTTTCAGTATGGCAGTGCCACCATTAAGTTAAAAGATGAGAAAGTTGCATCGGGCTCTTTACCCGGTTTAAATATTGGTATAACCACCCGTGTGCCTATTGATAAGCAAGTGTATTTTGCCCCGGGCTTTCATTATACTGTTAAGGCATACAGCATTGATGCCACCAACACGGCCCCGCAAAAAGATTACCGGTTTACGTATTTAGAACTGCCCATATTGCTGCAAATAAATTTTAGTGAAGATTTGGAACAAGGCGCTTATTTAAAAATTGGTCCTTCTTTAGGGCTGGCCATTAAAGGAAAAGAAACTTTTAAGAACAGTTTTGGCAATGTTACCAATAACAAACTAAAATTTAGTTTTGGCGAGTATGGATATGCAGATGCTGCTGCCCATGCATTTTTGGGCTATACCTTTAAGGGAGGTTTTTTTGCAGAGGCGGGCATCGTGCAAAACCTGGGTAGTATTAGTAACGATGATTTTGGACCTAAGATTACACCGCGGCAGTTAACGGTTAATTTGGGGTATTTTATAAAATAGAAAAAAGTGTATAAAAGAAAATGCCGGTACTATTGTCACCGGCATTTTCTTTTCAAATAATTTTAATACCCCGCCACCGCATCATCGCCCCGTTTATCAGCAGCGCATTCAAATTTTTTATTGAGTAATACTTTTATCACTTCAGTGCGGCCAATCTGGCCACGTATACTTATTTTATATCCTTTCGCTTTTAAGGCTGCAATAACCGCTGCCGGAAAGTCTTTTTCAACATATACTTCATCGGGCAACCATTGGTGGTGAAATTTAGGTTTGTTTACCGCATCATCAGCACTCATATCAAACTCCAGCATATTAATAAGTGTTTGATATACCGATGTGGGAATAGTGGTACCACCCGGTGTGCCGGCAACAATATAAGGCCGGTTATTTTTTAATACAATCGTTGGCGTCATACTGCTCAGCATTCTTTTGCCCGGCGCAATGGCATTGGCTTCTGCACCTAAGGCGCCATACATATTAGGCACTCCCGGCTTTACACTAAAATCATCCATTTCATTATTCAATAAAAAACCGGCGCCACCCACCACGGTTTTGCTGCCATAGCCACCGTTTAATGTAGTGGTAACAGATACGGCATTACCATATTTATCAACCACACTCAGGTGCGTAGTCTCTTCACTTTCGGGGTTAATAGCACCGGGCTTGGTAACCTGGCTGCTGCCGGCAATGGCAGGGTTATAGTCTGCCATCCGTTCTTTAGCATAAGCATCACTGGTTAATCGTTTCACCGGCACTTTTACAAAATCCTGGTCGCCCATAAATTCGGCACGGTCGGCATAAGCTCTTCGTTCTGCTTCCACCATCAGTTGCACCGCTTCCACAGAGTGAAAGCCCAAGCCAGATATATTTTTTTGTTCCACCATCTTCATGGTTTGGTTAATAATAATACCACCACTACTGGGCAGTGGCATTGTAATTACCATAAAATCTTTATACGGAAAACTCAATACCGTTCTTTCCTTTGCTTCATACGCTTTAAGGTCATTGTAGGTAATCAACCCTTTGCCTCTTTGCATTTCTTCTACAATCAACCTGGCTGTTTCGCCTTCGTAAAAGCCGGCTTTCCCCAAGGCGCTTACCCTTTTTAATGTAGCAGCCAGTTCAGGTTGTATCAACGTGTCACCTTCTTTCCATGGTTGTTGTTTTATAAAAGCAGTAGCTTTTGTATTGTATTTGGTAAAAGCATCTTTATAGGCATTTAAGCCCGATGCTTCTGCTTTGGTAACAGCAAATCCTTTTTCAGCTAAAATTATTGCGGGTTCAATCAGTGTTTTAAAAGAGAGCCTTGCGTATTTCATAGAAGCAAATAAACCCGCAATGGTACCCGGTATGCCAGCTGCCAGGTGCCCGTGTTGACTTAAATTTAACTGCGCATTACCCGCAGCATCCAAATACATATCCCGGTGCGCAGCGGCGGGTGCTTTCTCCCGATAGTCAAGCGCAATATTTCTGCCGTCTTTTAAATGCGCAATCATAAAACCGCCACCGCCAATATTACCAGCACCGGGGTAAACCACCGCCAATGCTAATTGGGTGGCAATAGCGGCATCCACTGCATTGCCACCTTTTTTCAACATTAGTAAACCGGCCTGGCTGGCCAAGGGGTGGGCCGATATTACAGCGCCATTACTAACTGTAGTTGTTTTTTCAATGCTATACTTATAAGCATTTATTACAGACTTTTTCTTTTGCGCAAAACCTGCAGCACTGCTCACAACTATAAAACATACTGCAGCAAAAATTACTTTACAATTCATATAAACAAATTATTTAAACAACTATAACCGGTTAGCCAGCGTTAGTAATGCTATTAAACTGTAGTTGCGTCGCACACTTCAGCGGCAACAATATTGCTGAGCCAAATTTCCATCTTATTGCTACTATAGTTTTGTGCAAACAATAAATCATGCTGGGGTAAATGGTTATTATGTTGAAAATTACACAACTAAAAACAAAAAGCCCTTCTTTTTTGTAAGCTAAAATTCCTAAATTCGGCTGTAGATGGACAAAAAATTCTATCTTACTGTAAATCTCCAAGTCCTTCCTGCAAACCAAACTAACTAAACAAATTGGGTTAAATTATGAGAAAATTCATCCACGCATGTCGCCTTTCAGGCATCATTACCTTTTTGTTATTATTGTTTAATGTAGCCAACGCACAAACCGGCACTGTAAAAGGTGCGGTTAAAGATGCCAGCGGTCTTCCATTAAACGGTGCTTCTGTAACAGTTGAAGGTAAAAAAATCGGAACCGTTACTGATGCAAATGGTAACTACAGTTTAAAGGTTCCACCCGGAGAACACACTATCGTAGTCAGTTTTGTAGGCCAAAGTCCGCAACGTATGAAGATTGTTGTTGGTGCTGGTGGCACCGTAGAACAAAACTTTGCAACTACAGAAAATTCAGATTTAAGTAATGTGGTGGTGGTAGGTTCCCGCTCAAGAGATGCACGCAGTCGTATTGCCTCTCCTGTACCGGTAGATATTATCCGCACCAAAGACATTAAGCCATTTGCCCAGGCAGATGTTACGCAAATGCTTACTTATTCAGCACCCTCTTTCCAATCATCGCGTCAAACCATTTCAGATGGTACCGATCATATAGACCCTGCAGGGTTACGGGGCCTTGGCCCCGATCAAACCCTGGTATTAGTAAATGGCAAGCGCCGTCACAACACAGCGCTTGTAAATATTAACGGTACCGTAGGCCGCGGCGCTGTGGGTACCGATTTAAATGCTATTCCTGCTTCTGCCATTGAAAGAATTGAAGTATTAAGAGATGGTGCTGCAGCGCAATATGGTTCAGATGCTATTGCAGGTGTTATCAATATAGTTTTAAAAGAAAGCTATAGCGGGTTAAATATTTCTGCCATGGCGGGTCAAAACATCACCAGCATGCCATACAATGGCGGCACAAAAATTAACGATGGTGCCAATACACAGATAGACTTTAGTGGTGGTAAAGCAAAAAAAGGCGTTGGCTATTTCAATTTTAGTGGCCAATGGTTAAGAAGAGAACAAAGCAACAGAAGCGGTCTTGATAATATTCCGTTGTTATACTTGGGCAATGGTGGCGCATTCGCCAGCCCTCCTCCGGGTTATAACACTACTGATTATAGAAGATGGCTAATAGATCAGGATGCAGCAATTGCAACATCAAGAGGCTACAACCGCAGAAACCTGGTAGCAGGCAACTCATACTCAGATAATGTTTCTTTAATGTTTAATGGGGGCGCTAACGTAGGAAACAATGCTGAAATTTATGTAGCTGCAGGTACTGCACAACGTACCGGCCGTGCTTCTGGTTTCAGTCGTAACCCTAACTCATGGAACCAGCAACCAGTATTAGCCAATGGGCAGCGTTTTTATTACGATGGGTTCCTTCCTGAAATTCATCCAAGAATTTCTGATATTTCTGTATTAGCAGGTATTAAGTTTAAAGGCGGCAAATGGAATTTTGATTTAAGTAATGTAGTTGGTAAGAACACCATTTGGTACGATATTAAGAATACCGGTAACGCTTCATTGCCTGCAACTAATAATGTGCAAACAGAATTTTACGCAGGCCGCTTATCATTCCGCCAAAACACCGCTAACCTGGATGTAAGCCGCAAGTTTGATATGGGTGCCAGCAAAAGTATCAACGTGGCGTTTGGTGGCGAGTATCGCAATGAACAGTTTCAGATTAAAGATGGAGAATCCAATTCTTGGAACAACGGTGGCCGTTTTGCCACACCAGATCCAATTGGTCCCCCTCCCGGCTCTGTAGTATGGACTACTTTTAGCCCTGTTGCCACAGCTAGCGGCTCGCAGGTATTTCCCGGTTTTAAGCCAGAAGATGCTTTAACAGCTTCCAGAAATGTATATGCTGCTTATGGGGATGTAGAGTTAACCGTAGGTAAGTTTTTATTAGGTGGTGCTGCCCGGTATGAAAACTACCAGGAAAAAAGTGCCGCTTATGATAACCTTAGCTGGAAACTGACTTCACGCTACGAAATAAATCCTAAAGTTGCTATCCGTGGCTCTATCAGCACTGGTTTCAGAGCACCTTCGTTGCACCAACGTTATTTTCAAAACACCTCTACACAGTTTGTAGCAGGTTTGCCATCTAATGCGTTAACTGCAAATAATAATAACAAAATTGTACGTGAAGCTTTTGGTGTTAATCAATTAAAACCTGAAACATCTACCAGCTATACTGTGGGTGTTGCCGGTCGTATTGGTGGCAGTTTTACATATACAATTGATGGGTACTTCATTTCTATAAAAGATAGAATTGTATTATCTACTCAGTTTAACCGTAGCAATCCTCTGGTGGCTACTATTTTAAATAACTATGGGGTAGATCCTTCTACCAATGCCCTGCAATTCTGGACCAACGCCATCAATACACAAACAAAAGGTATAGACATTGTATTGACTGATCGCTTCAGGTTAGGTGCAGGCAATGCTTCTTTATCTTTTGCTGCTAACTTTAACCGTAACGATGTAGTAGGTGGTTTAAATACCAATTCAGTAATTGATGATCCTAAAAACAACCCCAGCCAGGGCGATAATAATTTAAATCCTGCTAACGATCTTTCCTATGCCTTGTTTGATAGGCAGCAGAAAAGCCGGATAGAAGTATTACAGCCACGCAGCAAAATGAACCTTACGTTCAACTATAGTTTAAAGAGCTGGAACTTCCTGGCAAGAGTGGTACGTTTTGGTGAAATTAGTTTTGTAAACAACTTAGACCCCACTTCTAAAAACCCTAATACCGGTGTTTTCTTCAACGATCTTGGTTTAGGTGTAGACCAAACATTTGGTGCAAGAGCCACCACAGATTTAGTGGTTTCTTATAACTTCTGCCCCGGTGTTACTTTGTCTGCAGGTGGTAATAATATTTTTGATATCTACCCAGACAGAGTTTTCATTGACGCTCGTAACGATCCGGCCGCTGTATATGCCAACCCGGTTCAATCTACTTTAACCACTTCAAAAACCACTGGTGGATATAATGCCGGTAGAGATGCCTCTAACCGTGGCCGCTTCTTATTTAATGCCAACCAGTTTGGTTTTAATGGCCGCTACTTGTTTGCACGTTTAAGCATTGAAGTAGGGCAATTAAAAAATTGTAAAGCTCCGGCCAAACCAAAAGTGTTGCCGCCTCCTCCGCCAGCAGTGGCAGAGCAACCTAAAGACACAGATGGGGATGGTGTTTTAGATAAAGAAGATGCCTGCCCTGATGTAGCCGGATTAAAAATTTTTAAAGGATGTCCTGATACAGATGGCGATGGAGTGGCAGATAAGGATGATGCATGCCCTGCAGCACCGGGACCCAAAGTGTTTAATGGTTGCCCCGATAGCGATGGCGATGGCATAGCCGATAAAGATGATAAATGTGCTTATGTGCCCGGTATTGCAAAATATGGTGGATGCCCCGTGCCCGATAAAGATAAAGATGGCGTACCTGATGAAGAAGACAACTGCCCAGAAGTAGCTGGTGTGGCTGCCAACAAAGGCTGCCCTGAAATACAGGTAGATGCCATTCGTAAAGTGGCGGTGGCTGCACAAAATATTTTGTTTACCCCCGGTAAAGCAACTTTATTAAAGCAGTCTAACAAACCATTAAATGATGTAATTGATATTTTAAATCAATACCCCGATTTAAAATTGAATGTTGAAGGCCATACCGACAATACCGGAGACGCTGCAAAAAACCAGGCTTTAAGCCAGGCAAGAGCAGAGGCGGTTAAAACATATATGGCTGCTAAAGGCATTGCAGAAAGCAGAATGACGGCAAATGGTTTTGGACAAGACAAACCAAGTGCTGATAATAAAACTGCAGCAGGCCGTGCAAAAAACAGAAGAGTAGAATTAAAATTAGGGTACTAATTATACAACGTATTATTTTAAAGCCCCGCAATATGCGGGGCTTTTTTTATTGGGTAGCCAGCCGTGGTAACTCCGGTTAAGCATCGTTGCGTCGCACAGTTCAGCTACAGAATTTCTGATTGGAGATTTTTAATTTCAAATCAGAACTATCAAATCTCAAATGCTCAAGTGTGCGACGCAACGATGTTGCTATACCCACTGCTGCTGGTTACCAAAAAGAAAAAAATAGTACAGTATGTTGTAGTTTTGCCACGCATGCAAAAAATATTGGTTATACAAACGGCTTTTATAGGCGATGCGGTGCTGGCTACCGGCATAGTTGAAAAATTGCATAATTATTATCCTGCTGCTGCAATAGATTATATGGTGCGTAAAGGCAATGAAGGATTGTTGCAAGACCATCCGTTTATTAAAGAAATATTGGTGTGGAATAAGAAAGAAAAAAAATTGCTGCATTTGTGGCAGTTGCTTAAAAAAATACGCACTAAAAAATACGATGCTGTTATAAATGTGCAACGTTATGCAGCTACTGGTTTACTAACTGCTTTTTCTGGTGCTAAATACAGAATTGGTTACGATAAAAACCCGTTAAGTTTTTTATTTACTACCAAAATACCACATCGTAAAAGCACGGCAGAACAACCGGTGCATGAAACGGCACGTTGTAATGATTTAATAAAAGAACTGACAGGTCCGGTTGCCTTTAAGCCGGTCTTGTATCCTACGGCTGAAGCCTATAATAAAGTAATTGCATTGCAGCAACAGCCTTATATAACAATAGCACCTGCTTCTGTTTGGTTTACCAAGCAATACCCTGCACAACAATGGGCTGCTTTCATCAGGCAATTACCCGCAGGTATAAAAGTGTTTTTGTTAGGAGCTCCTTCAGACACTCAGCTTTGTAATGAAATTATTAACGAGTCTGGAAGAAGCGATGCTGCTCAGAACTGTTGCGGGCAGTTTAGCTTTTTAGAGTCGGCGGCGCTTATGAAAAATGCAGTAATGAATTATGTAAACGATTCTGCGCCGATGCATTTTGCAAGCGCCGTAAATGCACCGGTGGCCGCCATTTACTGTTCTACATTACCTTCTTTTGGGTACGGCCCATTAAGCGATAACAGGCATATTATTGAAGCGCAAGAACCGCTAGCCTGTCGCCCATGCGGCGGGCATGGCAGAAAAGAATGCCCTGAAGGCCATTTTAATTGTGGCTATAAAATTACACCCCATCAATTGCTGGCTGTGCTTGCGGCTAATGGATAGTTAAAACTGCAATCCTTATTTTTGCCCAATGGATATTGTTTGTACAGAAAGAGAGTTGTTTGTATTTAATAAAATTGCCCATGCCGCAGGCGAACTGCAACTGCCTTGTTATTTAATTGGCGGTTTTGTGCGTGATAAATTATTGCAACGTACTACCAAAGATGCAGATATTGTTTGCGTAGGCGATGGCATTGCCCTTGCGCATAAAGTGGCTGAACGTTTTAACCCTAAACCCACGGTTGCTTATTTTAAAAATTACGGAACGGCACAAATAAAATTAGAATTTGAAACAGAAGAAGGTGTTGACAATGAAATTTTTGAAGTAGAATTTGTAGGGGCCCGTAAAGAAAGCTACCAGCATCATAGCCGTAATCCATCTGTTACCATTGGTACTTTAAAAGACGATCAGGAGAGGAGGGATTTTACTGTAAATGCACTGGCAATTAGTTTAAATGAAAATGATTTTGGCAAACTGCTGGACCCTTTTAATGGGCTGAAAGATTTATCTGATAAAATTTTAAGAACACCGCTTGAGCCATCAAAAACATTTAGTGATGACCCCCTGAGAATGTTAAGAGCCATACGATTTGCCGCACAATTACAGTTTACGATTGACGCGGTTACATGGCAGGGTATTTTACAAAATGTGCAACGTATAAAAATAATTTCGCAGGAGCGTATTACTGAAGAGCTGAATAAAATACTGTTATCAAAAAAACCATCTGTGGGTTTTGATTTGTTGTACCAGTCGGGTTTGTTACATATTATATTTCCGCAGTTGGTAGATCTTGCAGGGGCTGAGTATATAGATGGTAAAGGGCATAAAGATAATTTTTATCATACCCTGCAGGTGGTGGATAATATTGCTGCAAATACAACAGATCTCTGGTTGTTATGGGCTGCATTATTACATGATATTGCAAAGCCTGCCACCAAAAAATTTGAAGAAGGGCATGGATGGACATTTCATGGACATGAAGTGGTGGGTGGTCGGATGGTGCCTAAAATATTTGCTAAGCTAAAGTTGCCTCAAAACGAAAAAATGCGTTTTGTTAAGAAATTAGTAGAACTGCATTTACGTCCTATCAGCCTTACTAAAGAAAATATAACAGACAGTGCGGTACGCCGGTTGTTATTTGAGGCAGGTGAAGATGTGGATGCATTGATGTTGTTATGCGAAGCGGATATTACTTCTAAGAATAAACAAAAAGTAAAGCGCTTTCTGGATAATTTTGAGTGTGTGCGTAAACGAATGGAAGAGGTGGAAGAGAAAGACCGGATACGAACCTGGCAGCCACCTATTGACGGGGCAATGATAATGGAGTTATTTAATTTGCCTCCGGGCAAATTAGTAGGCATAATTAAAGATGCGGTAAAAGATGCAATTTTGGATGGAGAAATAGAAAACAACTATGATGCGGCTTATGATTTTATGCTTAAAAAAGCCCTGCAACATGGGGTTGAATTGAGTGGTAAATAATTTCGCTGCTGGCTTTCAATACACATATTTATGTATTTTTGAAAAAAGCATCCTACCCCACAAACTTTATAAACAATTATAATGGCTATTTTAAAGTTCAGGATTTATTTTGAGGAAGATGATACGGTTTACCGTGATGTGGCGATACGGCATACGCAGCTTTTTTTTAATCTGCATCAGGCTATTTTAAAAGCTTATGAATTTGATAGTAAACACCAGGCTACATTTTTCAGAAGCAATGACCGCTGGCAGCGGGGTAAAGAAATTACATTAGAAAAATATGATAAGGCTTATAAAGCAGAACCTTTATTGATGGAGGCCACTACCATTGGTTCTGAAATATACGACCCCAACCAAAAATTTGTATATGTGTATGACTTTGCCAAAAACTGGACCTTTATGGTGGAGTTAATAAATGTTTCAAAAGAAGACAATCCAAGAATAGATTACCCTGCTGTAGTAAGAACAGAAGGCATTGCACCATCACAATACGGAACCAAGGGGTTGGTGAATGATAAACTGGCCGAAATGGAAGAAAAGTATGATTTAAAAACTGGTGCTGAGGGTTTTGGCGAAGAAGGAGAGGAATCTGATGATGAAACCGGCTTGGAAGAAGAAAGTGGTGAAGAAGGCACTGAAGAAATATAGTATTACATTACCGTCATTTAGTTCTGTACAAGCTTTATGGCTAAAAATACCTGCATCATTATTGTTGGTCCTACTGCAGTAGGTAAAACATCCTTAGCGCTGGCGCTGGCCAGACATTTTCAAACTGATATTATTTCTGCTGACTCTAGGCAATGTTATAGCGAAATATCTATTGGGGTTGCCAAACCTACACCACTGCAATTAAATGAAGTAAAGCATTACTTTATTAACTCCCATTCAATAGACGAAACGGTATCTGCGGCTGCATTTGAAAAGTATGCATTGGCCGCCAGTAACCAAATATTTGCCCGTAACAATATTGCTATATTGGTGGGCGGCACTGGCTTGTATGTAAACGCCTTTTGCGAAGGACTGGATAGTATTCCATCAATTCATCCTGAAATTCGTAATGATATAAGAGCATCGTATGAATTGCATGGATTAAAATGGTTACAAAATGCCATACAAAAAAATGATCCGCTTTATTATTCAAATGGAGAAATGCAAAACCCTCAAAGAATAATGCGGGCATTAGAAGTAGTATTGAGCACCGGCAATTCAATACGTTATTATCAGCAAGGCAATAAAGTAATAAGAGATTTTAATTGTATAAAAATTGGGCTCAGCTTACCCAAAGAGTTATTACATCAAAATATTAGTCATCGGGTAGACATAATGTTGCAGGAAGGCTTGATTGACGAAGTAAGACAGGTAGTTGCCTATAAAAACCACAACGCATTACAAACGGTAGGATATAAAGAGATTTTTGAATACTTAGATGGGCAAAGTGATCTTAATTCTGCTACTGAAAAAATAAAAACAAATACCCGTCACTATGCAAAACGGCAGTTAACATGGTTTAAACGAGATGCCCAAATACACTGGTTTGCTCCTGGCGACCTTCAGTTAATACTGAATTACCTGGCTACACACTTAGTATAAATACGACAGGGTGAATAAAACCCTTACCATCCTTTAAATAATGCGTTTAAACGCTTTTCTTTCTTTAACTAATAGTTGGAATAGCCCTTTTCCCGGGGGACATTTATATCAGCAAAACGAATTAAAGCAAACCGTTTTTAAGACCGTTTTGACTATGAAAAACCGTTGTTATTGAAATCCTATTTATCCAACATCCAGTGAAGATCCAAGAAATCCAACATCCTGACCAATGAAAAACTGGCATCTGGTAACATGCCGTCCTTAATGTGTTAAGGCCCTTCTATAAACGAAGGGCCTTTTTTATAGCAAAGTTTTTTTAAATTAAAACTTAAAGCCAATAGTGGCTGCAATATTTCCTCCACTTCCTTTCATGTAAGCAAAAGTGTTTGCTTTATCGGGCAGGCGATAGGGAAAATTTACATCTCTGTTGAGTTGATGCGTGTAAGTAAGGTCTGCAAAAATGCCTTTATTACGATAGCCCAAGCCACCGCTGATAAACATTCTTCTTCCTTTTAATTCTTCTCTCTCTTTATAAGGATTGCCGTAGTATGCAAAGCCGGCACGTGCCATGATAGTTTTAAATTTCAGTTCTCCACCTGCTCTAAAATTGAAAGCCCCTTTATAAAAATCTTTTATTGCTGTATTTACACCATTGTAATAGGTGTTATCATTATTGGTTTCTGCTGTACTGTATCGGTTACTTTTATAGTTTACATATTCAATATCTGCTGTTAAAAACCCTTTTTGTCTGGTTATGTCTTCCACTTCCCTTAATACATACGAAGCGCTTAGCAAAGCCCTCCAGGGGTTTACTAAATCATATTTATAACTGGCAGGGCCGCCGTTTGTAAACGTACTGGTATTTACAGTTACAATACCGGGGCTGGGTGGATAGTTTTCTGTATTGGTAGTCATGCTGGCCTCATAGGTATCTTTTAAACCATAAATAGTAGGAGAGTGTACCGCAAGCCCAATTCGTACCTGGTCTGCTGGTTTAAAAATAGCCCCCAGTTTAAGGTTAAGGCCAATACCCTTGGTGGTATAGGTTTCTTTCAATTCAGAATAATCAAAATTGTTATTGGCGTTGCCGGTAGCATCTTTTTCCATAAAAGTGCTGGTGCGCTCATAATTTACAATGGGTAAACCAACGCTGGCTCCTAAATAAATTTTATCATCCATATTACTGGCAAAGCCAAGTGCTACTTCCGTAATGCCACCTCTTGTTTCAATGCTATTTGTTTGTTCTGTTAAGTAACCAGCTCCGTTTTTAAGGTTATTCCATAAGGCCATGCTTACAATATCCTTAGTACTATTACCGGGTATGGTTAATGTATCTA
>REAR01000063.1 GCA_004295245.1 Sphingobacteriales bacterium
ATTTTTTTTACACCCCGCAGGAAGCCATTGAAAAACGCGGCCCACACAATGTATTACTCATTAATTGTGTGTTGCCCTATATAGAAAAACCGTACGAGCTATTGCAGCAGTTAAAGCAATACAGCTTTGATTATATCATTATAGAAAGCACCTATTTTAATTATCAACCCATCGATAGAATATGTATACAAAAAGTACCCCCCACGGTATACGATGCATCGTACCCATGCTGGTTACTTAACTACCAAAAAGTAAAAGAACAGTTTACAGATGTATACACTGTAGCCGCAGAATATGAAACCGGCATTTATATTTATGTAGATGGTGAAAAAGTAAACTACAAAAGCGTAGTTTTAAAAAGAAAATAAACACATGCATTACACCGCACACCCCACCGCTGTAATAGATGAGGGCTGCCAGATAGGCGAAGGCACCACCATCTGGCATTTCAGCCATGTAATGCCGGGCAGTGTTATTGGCAAGCAGTGCAATCTTGGGCAAAATGTGGTGGTGTCTCCGAAGGTGGTGTTGGGCAATAATGTAAAAGTGCAAAACAATGTATCTATCTACACCGGTGTGATTTGCGAGGATGATGTATTTCTTGGCCCCTCCATGGTGTTTACCAATGTAATTAACCCTCGCAGTGCCATTGTAAGAAAGCACCAGTATCAAACAACACTGGTAAAAAAAGGAGCCAGCATTGGTGCCAACGCTACCGTTATTTGTGGCAATACCATTGGCCAGTATGCCCTTATTGGCGCAGGTGCAGTTATTACAAAAGATATAGCCCCGTATGCACTGGTGGTGGGTAACCCTGCAAAGCAAATTGGCTGGGTAAGTCAATATGGCCACCGCTTGCAATTTAATAAAAATGGGTTGGCCCAATGCCCCGAAAGCGGACAACAATACCAATTGCAAAATAACAGCGTGCAGTTAATAGCTTAATATTTTTTTGTTACCAGCAGCAGTACACTGCGCAGCATCGTTGCGTCGCACAATTCAGCAGTTGAACATAAGTCAGCAAGTCCGTTGTTGGAAAGTCCGGAAGAATTTTACATTAATTGTAACCCACTTTCATACTTTCGGTCTTGCCAACTTTCCAACTCCCTGCTCAAGTGTGCGACGCAACGATGCTTAATAGTAATACAAAAGCCGGTTACCCAATAACTATTTTGCTATTAGAAGCCGCCAGCAGTATGGGCAAAATTTCGTTTCTTCGTGCCCTTAATTATAGCGCAGTATGGCCTCTATTATAGCTACCATTTTAAACAGCGAACATTTTAGTAACCGCCCGCCGGTATTAATAGATATTGGTGCCAGCGGCGAAATAAATGCCAAGTGGAAAGCCATTGCACCGCATGCTATTTGTATTGCGTTTGATGCAGACGACCGCGAGTTTAATGTAACCGCCAGCACCAGCAGCGGCTATAAAAAATTAATTACTATTAACCGTATAGTGAGTGCCACACCGGTGTCACAAGCTGCTTTTTATTTAACAGCGTCACCATTTTGCTCCAGCTTATTGCAACCGGCTTTTGATAAACTCAGTCCCTGGAGTTTTCAATCACTCTTTATTACTAATAAAAAAATTGATTTACCTGCCACCACCCTTGCAGCCGCATTGCAAGAAGCCGGCATTGATTATATAGATTGGTTTAAGACAGATACCCAAGGCACCGACCTGCGCCTGTTTTTAAGTGTGCCCGATGCTATAAAAAATAATATACTGGCAGCAGAATTAGAGCCGGGTATTTTAGATGCCTATGAGGACGAAGACAAACTGTATCGCATTTTAGAAGTGTTGCCGCAGCATCAATTCTGGCTATCGTCTATGGAAGTAAAGGGCACGCAGCGTTTAAAAGAAACCTATGTGCCGCAGGCCGGTAAATTAACTTCAAGCCGTGGGCTGCGTAAATCTCCGGGCTGGGCCGAGCTGTGTTTTTTAAAACAGCCTTTGTTTAAAAGTAAAAGAGAACTGCTTTTACTGTATGTTTTTGCCTTAATAGAAAAACAATATGGCTTTGCTATAGAAGTAATGGATGCTGCTTTACAACAATACGATGATGCTATTTTTAAGCAATGCCGTAAAGAGGCATTTGTGCTGTTAAAAAAGCAACAATGGAAAATACCATTGGTAATGGTAAAAAAACAATTGCAAAAATTATATAACAAGCTGGGTATAGCAGACTATAGTGCTGGTTAGTACCGCACCGTAAACAATATTTACATGCTTAATTTTTGTACACTTTTTGATAGTAATTATTTATCCCGCGGGTTGGCCCTGTACCACTCGCTAGAAAAAGTGTGTCCACAATTTCACCTCTACATTTTTGCGTTTGATGAAGAGTGCCTGCATTATTTTACACAAGAAGCAGCTGCTTATCCGCATTGCACTGTTATTTCTTTAAAAGAATTTGAAGACGAGGCTTTATTAGCCATAAAGCCGCAGCGCAGTATTGCAGAATATTGCTGGACCTGTACTTCCTCTACCATACTTTACTGCATACAGCAATTTCAATTGGCACATTGCACCTATATAGATGCAGATATAATTTTTTACAGCAACCCGCAGGTATTAATAGATGAAATGGGCAGCAAAGATGTATTGATTAGCGAGCACCGTTATACACCAGCCTACAACCAAACCGATTACAGTGGTATTTACTGTGTGCAGTTTATGTGTTTTAAAAATACAGCCAATGGCCTGCATATTTTAAACTGGTGGAGAGAGCGATGTTTGGAATGGTGCTTTGCCCGCTTAGAAAATGGCAAGTTTGGTGATCAGAAATATTTAGACGATTGGACCACCCGTTTTACCAATGTGCATGTAATGCAGCACCGCGGTGGTGGTGTGGCACCCTGGAATGTGCAGCAATACACCATCAGCAGCGGGCCCACACTCAAGCATCAGGGCATTCTAACTGCGCTCATTTTTTTTCATTTTCATGGCGTAAAATTTTATACCAATAAGCAGGTTTCTTACTGCGGGCCTTTGTATGAATTAAGTGAAGCGGTTAAAGACAATCTCTACCAACCTTATGTGCAACAATTATTGCAGCAACAAATTTATTTACACAAAAAAGGCTTTTTAAATAATAGTGGTGCCTGTCAAATAGCGCCTTCAAAATTTTCTGTTTGGCTGCAGTTTATTAAGAGCAGTCTGCAGCAAATAAAAAAAGGCAAGGCCAATCCTTTACAGATTAAATGGTTTAATTTTAGCCGGCATAACCATTTTAACACCACCGACAAATTTTAGCTAACCCACATGGCATACCTTATCGATTTAAAGACTTTTACCGATAAAAGAGGCAATCTTACTGTAATAGAAAAAACAGTCCCCTTCGATATTAAGCGCATTTTTTACATATATGGTGTGGACGATTCTGCAAGAGGCGGCCACCGCCATAAAAAAACCTTGCAAGCGGCTATTTGCATACAAGGCACCTGCCACATAAATAATAATGATGGCAGTAAAATAAAAGAATTTGTACTGGACCAACCTAATAAATGCCTGATACTAGAGCCCCAGGACTGGCATACTATGGATAATTTTTCTCCAGATGCAATATTGATGGTACTGGCTTCTGAATATTTTGACGCCAATGATTATATCTTTGAACCCTATGGCAATAATTGATTACGAAAACCTGGGCAAAACGAACCAGCCTTTTTTTGATGAATACCGCCACGCCTTTGATAAGGTAATGACCAGTGGCTGGTATATTTTAGGCAATGCCGTAAAAGAGTTTGAAAAGGAGTATGCTTCATACTGCGGCAGCAATCATTGCATTGGCACCGCAAACGGTTTAGATGCTTTAATACTTTCACTAAAGGCATTTAATTTTCCGGCAGGCAGCGAGGTGATTGTTCCATCCAATACATATATAGCTACCATTTTAGCCATTGTACACAATGGGCTAAAACCTGTTTTGGTTGAGCCCGACATTAACACCTACAATATTGACCCCACAAAAATAGAAGCTGCAATTACACCTGCCACAAAAGCAATTATGGTAGTGCATTTGTATGGCAAGCTTTGCCAGATGGATGCCATTACTACCATTGCACAAAAACACGACCTGAAAGTAATTGAAGACTGTGCCCAGGCACATGGCGCCCACCTTAATGGTATTAAAGCCGGCAACTGGGGGCATTTGGGAGCACATAGCTTTTACCCCACAAAGAACTTAGGGGCTCTAGCCGATGCAGGTGCCGTTACCTGCAATGATTTTTCTTTACAGCAAGCTATTACCACCCTGCGCAACTATGGCTCTCAGGTAAAATATTATAATGAAGTGGTAGGCTATAACAGCCGCTTAGATGAAGTGCAGGCCGCTTTTTTATCTATTAAATTAAAAAAGCTGGATGCAATTAATGACCATAAAAGAACGCTGGCGGCTATTTATCAGCAATATCTGAAAGCCGATTTTATAAAGCCCGTGGAGCAGCCCGGCTTTTACGATGTGTTTCATATTTACAATGTGCGCCACCCAAAACGCGATACGTTAAAAGAATACATGCTTAAAAACGATATTAAAACCGAAATTCATTACCCCGTTGCGCCTAACCAGCAAAAAGCAATGGCCGGTATTTTAGATGGTACTGCAACCCCGATTGCTGAATTAATTCATCAAACTACTTTAAGTTTACCCATTTCATACTGCCATACCAAAGCAGATGTAGAAAGGGTAATAGAAGTAATGAATAAATTTTAACCATGGGAGAAATAAGAAAGCAAACCATACAATCTTCTTTTCTTTCTTATATTGGTTTTTTTATTGGCGCCATTAATACCTGGCTTTTTACCAAAGACGGGCTTTTTACCACTGAGCAATATGGGCTTACACAGGTCATTATTTCAATAGCGCAAATTTTAGCGCCACTGGCTACTTTAGGCACCACAGCTTTTATCAGCCGCTTCTTTCCCTACTATTTTGAAAAACTCAGCAACAAAGAAAACGATATGTTGGGCATGGCTGTGCTGGTAACCGGCGTGGGGGCTTTGTTGGTATTTTCTGGCTGTATAATTTTTGAACCTTTTGTTGTACGTAAGTTCTCAGAAAAATCGAAACTGGTGGTGGATTACTATTACTGGACCCTCGTGTTTTCATTTT
The DNA here is from genome assembly GCA_004295245.1 of Sphingobacteriales bacterium. GTDB lineage: Bacteria > Bacteroidota > Bacteroidia > Chitinophagales > Chitinophagaceae > JACMLD01. The sequence goes on from REAR01000063.1 coordinate 5,115, forward strand.
TCTTTCTCTGCTTCATCCTGCTGGAAAGTTATATGGGCGCCCTTAAAAAAACCGTGCTGCCCAATTTTATGAAAGAAACCGGTTACCGGCTATTGGTACTACTTTTAGTTGCAGCCTACCTGTTTCGGTGGATTAATTTCAGCCAGTTTGTAATTGGGTTTTGTTGTACATATTTTATTATTAGCACCGCCATAATTATTTATTTAAAGCGCAGTGCACAATTTTATCTCAATTTTAAAAGAAGGCCAAACAAATGGATAATCTTGCCCTTGCAGGCAACAAAGGCCTGGCCACTTCTGGCATTTATACTTTTAACCAGTTTCTGGCAGCTATTATACAAGTTCCTTATCGCGGCTTACAAGCCATTGCGGGTGCACTCATTGCAGAACATTGGAAAAATAATAACCGTGCAGAAATCAGCCGCATATACAGTCGCTCATCTATCAACATGCTTTTAATTGGTTGCTTTTTGTTTTTAAATATCTGGCTGAATTATAATGAGGGGCTGGATTGGCTGGGGCTGGACCCTAAATACAAATTAGGCAGGTCGGCCTTTATCATACTTTCTGTATTTAATATTGTAGAGCTGGGCACTGGTGTAAATTATCCGGTATTATGGTATTCTGAGAAATGGCGTTTTGAGTTTTGGGGAGGTATTTTTTTACTGGCACTTTCAGTACCACTCAATATTTATATGGCCCGCTGGAAAGGCATGGAAGGGGTAGCTTATGCGCAACTGATTACCTATACCCTTTACAATGCCGTGCGTTTGGTGTATATAAAAATTCAGTTTAACATGTGGCCGTTTAGTATAAAAACAATTTATGCGTTGCTGGTGGCAGCCATATGCTATCTCATAGTATTTTATACCACGCAATCGCTGCAAGGTTTTTTAAGTATGGTAATACGCACCGTCTTTTTCTCAGGCATATTTATTGGCAGCGTAATTGCACTACAATTAACCCCCGATGCAAATCAGTTAATAACTTTATTAAAAAAGAAACTAAATAAATAATAGTACTGCTGTTGAAGTGATTGCGACGCAACGATGCTGACCGGAGTACCAATAGCTGGTATAAAAAAACACTAAATCCATCTTATAAAAGACTGCGCCCTGCCCACTATGGTCGGCGGGGTATTTTTTTTGTACCCATCCTTAAATCGTTGTGCAGCAACTGTTGCGTCGCACCCTTCAGCCACATCACCTCATGCGCCGCTTTTCAAAGCAAAACTTTCCTATATTTGCGGCTTAAATAAGTTCTTGGCAACATGATTAGTAGAAGAAACATCCGGGTTAAAGTAATGCAAAGTTTATACACCTTAGATACCTTGGAAGGAGATATAAAACCCGGAGAGCCTAAAAGAATACTGCAAAAACATTTTGACCTTACACAACAGCTGGCTACCTACCTTATACATTGTATTTTACAAATTGCCCGATACGCCGAAAATGATGCCCGCCAAAAAGCCAGCAAGCATTTGCCCACCGCAGAAGATTTAAACGTAAATATTAAAATTGCCGGCAACGAACTACTTTGGAAAATACTGGAAGAAAATTCTTACATAAAAGCTGTAGAAGCTTACAAGCCAGCGCATAAAGAAGACACAGAATTAACACGAAAAATTTATTTTGCTTTACAAGAAACGCCAGAATATAAAGAATATATAAACACCAGCGGCCGCACCCCACAAGCCGAGAAAAAGATGCTGGAGTTTATTTTTACTAACCTGATGTTGCCCAATGAAGATTTTACCAACTATACAGAAGATATTTTTACCAATTGGGATGATGACTGCGAAATGATGGAACTGCTGGTTATGCATTACCTGCAAAAGCCAGGAAGCCTGAATTTTCTTGCCCTTATTAGTAAGGATAAGCTAAAATTTGCAGAAGATCTTTTACAAGCCGTGTTAGAGCGCAAAGAAGTAACGATGGATTTGATTAAACCCCGCCTTAAAAACTGGGACCCCGAACGTATTGCCGTTTTAGACATGGTGTTGATGGAAATGGGGGTTTGCGAATTTCTATATTTTGAAACCATTCCGCCCAAGGTTACTATTAACGAATATATTGATCTGGCAAAAGCTTACAGCACCCCACAAAGCGGGCAATTTGTAAACGGCATACTAGATAATATTCATAAAGACCTGCTAAAAGAAAACAAGTTGATTAAAACCGACTTTAAAAAAGGTAATTAAGCCGCCCATTCTTATACCGGCTATTATTACATTTGTAAAAAAAGACACTATGCGCTTTGTGCTTATTTTGCTTGGCTGCCTCAGCCTTATTGCTTGCAGAGACTTTAACAAAAAAGCAGAACCCACTGCAGCAGGCCCTTTGCAGCCCTTTCAGCCAATGCCTATTGCTACTGAAGTAAGAGACACCACAAACCTTAGCATTGCCCAGTGGGAAACCACCGATAAGGATTTTGGCAAAATAACCGAGGGCCAAAAACTGGAAGTAGTATTTAGATTTAAAAATATTGGCAACAAACCATTGGTTATTTCAAGCGTACGCCCAAGCTGTGGTTGCACTGCTGCTGAGCCGCCAAAAGAACCCATTATGCCCGGCCAGGAAGGCGAAATTAAAGGTAGCTTTGATAGTAATGGCCGCGTTGGCGTGCAAAATAAAACCATGGTGGTAATGGGCAATTTTAAAGCACAGGAAAGTGAAGAATTACATTTTCATGTAGAAGTGGTAAAAAAGAACGGATAAACTTTTTATAATAGCAATACAAACTAAACAATGACAACAATTATGATTCTCTTACAAGCAGCAGCAGGTGGCGGTGGTACATTCCAACTGCTTTTATTAGGCGGTATGATTTTAGTTTTCTGGTTATTTATGATTCGCCCTCAGGCACAAAAAGCAAAAAAAGCAAAAGCTTTTCAGGCAAACCTGGCCAAAGGAGATAAAATTGTAACTATTGCCGGCATACATGGCACCGTTAATAAAGTTAACGATGATAATACATTGATGATGGAAACCAGCCCCGGCAGCTACATGAAAATTGAAAGAAGCGCCATTAGTATGGAGTGGAGTGATACCGCCAATAAAGGTACTTTGGTAGCAGACAAAAAATAAGCTGTATTACAATAAAATAACCATCCGAAATTCTCAGAAACCCTTCTCAGAATTTCGGATTTTTTTTATTCTATTATCATGTATAAAGTTGGTATAACTGGCGGTATTGGCAGCGGCAAAACAACCGTTGCAAAAATTTTTGAAGTGCTGGGCATACCTGTGTACTATGCAGATGATGCAGCCAAACGTTTAATGAACGAAGACCCTGTATTAAAAGCCGCCATCATTAAAGCCTTTGGCGAAAACGCCTATACAAACAACACGTTAAACAGAAGCTACCTTGCTGCCGCCGTATTTAATAATACAGAAAAAACAGCGCTTTTAAATAGTTTGGTACATCCTGTTACTATTAAAGATGCAGCCAACTGGGTAAGCCGCCAAAACAGTGCTTATACACTTAAAGAAGCTGCTTTAATTTTTGAAAGCGGCACACAAGCGCAGTACGATTTTATTATTGGCGTAGCTGCCCCAAAAGCCTTGCGTTTGCACAGAGCTATGCAACGTAATAACAGCACTAAAGAACAGGTTATGCAACGCATGCAAAACCAAATAGAAGAAAGCATTAAGCTAAAACTCTGCAATGTTATAATAACTAATAATGAGGTGGAGCCCCTGCTGCCACAGGTATTGCAATTGCACCAGCAATTGCTTAACAACGCACAAAAAATATAAGCATGCCTCCATTTCCTTTTTGGCCCGATCATTTGCTGGCAATTATTTTTGGCATCATACTTCCCTTGGTTACAGTTAGCCGCACACCCCAAAATTTTGAAGGCATTGTTTTTACCCCCCGCACCAAAAACCGGTTATACTTAAGTAATAGTTTGGCACTGGCAGTAATGGCACTTGTAATAATAATAGTTTGGTTTTGGCAAAGCAGGCGTTTGGGGCAATTAGGTTTTCAATCCATGCAGCCCTCAGAAAATTTATGGATTGCGTGGGCAAGCATTGGCATTTTCATTTTTATTTATACCGCCGATGTATGGTATAATTTTTCTGCCACCAAACTTATGAGTACTAAAGAACGCTTTGCATTGCGTACCCCTTTCCTACCCAATTCATTCAAAGAATTGCCAGTGTTTCTTATTATGTGTTTGAGTGCCGGCATTTTTGAAGAAATTATTTTTCGTGGCTTTTTAGTTACCTATATGCAGGCGCTATTACAACAAAGCCCACAAGCAAACGGCATTGCTATTGTATTGCCCGCACTTATTTTTAGTGTGGCGCATTATTACCAGGGCTGGCATGCTGTGTTAAAAATATTTGTAATGGCCGTGCTGTTTGGTATGATGTTTTTGCACGCCCAATCTATTTATTTTGCCATATTACTGCATACGCTGGTAGATGTTGCTGGCGGACTGATGAGTATTTGGCTGTATAAAAAAACAAATGAATAAGTTTTTGTAACCAGCAGCAGTAACTCCGATTAAGCATTGTTGCGTCGCACACTTGGGCTTAAAATTCAAATCTCAACTGCACAAGTGTGCGACGCAACAATGACGCCATGAAAAACAATAGCTGGTTACCCAAAAAAACTATTTAAATATTTTAAAGCAAAAGCGGCGCAGCTTGCCTTCAAAATCAAAAGGGGTGGTGGCTTTTGTAATGTCAGTAATGTTGGCAGCGGTTATAGCATCTTTGTCTAACACAAATTTGGTGTAGTTGGTACTAAAATAAATAACCCCTCCGGGTTTTAATATTAGCAGGCATTTATTAATAATGTTTACATGGTCTCTTTGTATATCCAGTATATCTTCCATGCGCTTACTATTGCTAAAGGTGGGTGGGTCCAGCACAATAAGATCGTAGCTGTTCATTTTAATTTCATCCAGGTATTGCAATACATCGGCATGCACAAATGTAAAGGCATCATTTACGGCAAGGTTATTAATTTTAAAATTTTCTGCGCCCCAGTTTAAATAGGTTTTTGATAAGTCTACCGAGGTAACCATTGCGGCACCAGCAGCAGCGGCATATACCGAGAAAGATGCCGTATAACAAAACAGGTTTAATACTTTTTTACCGGCACATTCTTTTTGCAGCATTTGCCGGGTAATACGATGGTCTAAAAACAAACCAGTATCCAGGTAATCGGTCAGGTTTACCAAAAAATTCAATCCACTTTCTGTAACAGTCATAAACTGCTGTTCTGCCCCCGTTTTTTGGTATTGATCCTGGCGGTCTTCTTTTCGTTTTCGTTCTTTTAAAAAAATTTTGTGGGCGGGTATTTGTAAAACGCTGGCAATTATTGCCATGCTTTGCTGCAACCATTGCTGGTGCTCCTCTTCGGTTAATTTATGCTGCGCCCGGTATTCATTTAAATAAACAGTATCCTTGTAAATATCTATAATTAACGGAAACTCAGGCAGGTCTTTATCATAAATGCGGTAACAGCTGATGCCCTGTCTTTTAGCCTGTTTGCTTAAATGTTTATACACTTTAGCCAAGCGGTTTTGAAACATAGTTAGTTTATCAGAAAGTGTCATGGGTTGTAAAAATAAAGACTAATCTATAACCAACCCTTTTTTGAACAGACTTATACTCCTTTGGCATTGAAAACTGTATTTTGGCAGGCAACCCCCGCTGGTAAAGCTGCGTATTTAGCTGTACCTTAGAATATCCATAAAGGCACAATTTTGACTGGCCAAAATGAAAAAATATTAAATATGCTTGATGGTTGCTGTAAAAACAACCGTCAAAGTCAGCAGGAATTATACAACTGGCTGTTTGGTTTTGCTATGAATATATGTTACCGCTATACCAGCCTGCCAGAAGAGGCCGAGGAATTAACGCATGAGTCGTTTATTAAACTATATAAAAACATAAACCAGTTTGAAACCACCCGGCAGCAGCCATTAGAGCCCCTGTTAAAAGCCTGGTTTAAAAAAATTACTATTAATACCTGTATTGATTTTTTACGTCGTCGCCACTCTATGCTAAACGGCTATGCGTTACCTGCAGAAAGCCAGGAAATTGCTGGCAGTGATATTAGCGGATTTGATAAACTTTCTTACAACGATATTATTGAGGTGGTAAGAAAATTATCGCCGGTGTACAGAACTGTATTTAATCTTTTTGTAATAGAAGGCTTTACCCACGATGAAATAGCCCGTAAGCTGGGCATAAGCGTGGGCGCCTCAAAATCCAACCTATCAAAAGCAAGGCACAATTTGCAAAAGTTAATTGTGCAGCAAAATGAAGTAAAAGAATATGCAACCAACTGAAAACAATAGAATGGATCAGCTTGGCCGTGAAGCGGCTGAAAATTACCAGGCGCCTGTAGCACCTGCCTGGGATAATTTTTTACCGCAGCTGGAAGCAGCGTTGCCCGTGAAAGAAAAAAAGCGCCGCCGCTTTTTCATTTTCTGGCTATTGCTAGGCCTTACTGTGGGTGGTACAGGTATCTATTTTTTATTACAACCAGCCACTACCAATAAAGCCATTGCAAAACCTGCTGCTGCGCCTATTGAAACTATTATGCCAGTAAGCCAATCAAACGGGTTAACAGAAAAAATAACCACTGAAAAAGCAAAACAAGCAGCTAATAAAAAAGCAACTATCTATATAAAAGAAAATACAATTACAGATACACGAACCACCAAAAAAAATACGCCAAAAAATAATTACAACAATAACACTATAAAGACTATCCAAAAATTTATTGATGCCACGGCAGCAACAAATACGCAACAACAAAACAAAAAAAATGAAGCCAAGCCTTATACATCTGAACCCAAAAAAGCTATAGCAAACAACGCAGTTACTTTAGATAAAAAAACCACGGAAAAAAATATTACCATAATTAATAACCAAAAGACTACAGAAACTGTAGCAACTAAAACTGCCAGTTCATTACTACCTGAAGCTGATAAAAACAATAACGCCAGTAATGATCCATTGGTTAATAATGCAATTTCAGATTCGGCCACTACCACAATGCCCACAGTAGCAGTAGCCGTACCTGCACCAGTTACCACGCCTGCCGCAGATAGCAATAAAGCAATAACCAGCAATAAAAAGCCGGCACCAAAAGCTAAAGAAAAAAACATATTTAGTTTGGCAGTTGCTACCGGGTTTGATTGGAGTACTGTAAAATATGATTATGCAGAGCCGCTCGGTATTAACATTGGCATAATAGGCGGATATCATTTAAATAAACGCTGGTCTTTACACAGCGGTTTAATATATACTCATAAAAGATATGAAGCCAAAGGGCAGAATTTTTCGCCAAAAGACAAAAACCCCTGGTACAATACTATTAAAATGATGCATGTGGATGGCTATTGTAATATGTGGGAATGGCCTGTTTATGCCCGTTATGTATTTAACCCATTAAAAAAACAGACTTACTTTATAAGTACCGGCATTGCATCATACAAGATTAATAAAGAAAACTATAATTACACATACACTTACAATACCGGTACTACAGTTTACAACAAACAGTCTGTTAGAAATGATAAAGATATTTACCTGGCCAGTATACTGCATCTATCTGCAGGCGCCAGCTTTACTGCCGGTAAAAAAATAAATATACTTGCAGAGCCATATGCCAAATTACCCCTGCGTAAAATGGGTTATGGTAGTTTGATGCTTTCCAGCTTTGGTATTAACTTTTCTTTGCAGCTAAAGCAACCACAAAAAAAATAGTTGCGTAATCCTCATATCCCATTCACCAAAACAAGTTTTACATGAAGAAGCACCAACTATTAACTGCATTAAGCCTCATTATACTTATTGCAATAGGCATTTATGGTTGTAGTAAAGGTGGCGGCACCACTACCCCAGCCAACCCTTGTGCCAGCAAAACCATTACCGTAACAGCTACTACCACTAATAGTAATGCCGGGGCAAGCACCGGTTCCATCAGTGCAACAGCAACGGGCAGCAGCAATTTTACATTTAGTATTAATGGCGGTGCTTTTCAGGCAAGTGGTAATTTCAGCAATCTTGCAAAAGGCACTTATACTGTTACTGCAAAAGACAATGAAGGTTGTACCGGCTCTGCACAGTTTACCGTAAATGAAAATGATGCATGTCTTGGAAAAACCATTACAATCAGCGGTGCTGTTACAGAAAACTCAGACCCCTGTACCAACACCGGCAAATTAACCATTACAGCAGGTGGCAGTACTAATTTTACATACAATATTAATGGCGGCACTTTTCAAGCGTCTGCTTCTTTTAGCAATGTAGCTGCAGGCACTGTAACTATTGGTTGTAAAGATGGTGATGGTTGCACTAAAACAACCACCGTTACTGTGGGCACTTTAGCTGCTGGTTCATTGTTTGCCGATGTTAAGGCAATCATTCAGACCAAGTGTGCAATTAGTGGATGCCACAACGGATCTCAGGCACCCAACTTTACACAAGATTGTAATATTTCTGCAAACGCGGCCCGTATTAAAGTAAGAGCCGTTGACCAGGGAGATATGCCGCCAACAGGCCCCTTAACACAAGCTGAAAAAAATAAAATTACAGCATGGGTTACGGCCGGCGGTCGTGTAAGTAATTAATTGAGTTTTTTTTGTTACAAGCAGTTGAATAATTATTAAGCATTGTTGCTACGCTCAGTTCATCTACTAGTTAGTAATTGAACTGGGCGTTTTTTATTTATACAGCATCAAACCAAACGGGCTTGTTATCGTTCCAGGTGCCGTTATAATTAATACACAGCTCTGCACCGGCAACAATATCACACATCGTTTTTATTGTAATGGTATCAGTCTCATAGTCCATTTCATAATCGCAATTGCTATTGTAAGCATGGTTGTAAATGGGCACATAACCTAATGCCATACAGCAATAAGAGCTGTCGGTACCCCATTCAAAAATATAATCGTGCAGCAGGGTTTGGTCTAGTATGGGCCTGTCTTTGGGCGGCATTACAATTACCGGTGCAATTTCTATAACAGTGCCTGCTGCAATGGATTCTTGTGTAAAAACGCCTCGGCCTTTTTTGCTGGTGGGTGCTATAAACAAATAAGGAAGTATCATAGATACAAATATAAATAAGGCGATCTCTAAGTAATTTTCTTTTCTAATAAATGCTGCCACAAGCAATGCCGCTGGTATTTGCCAAAACAAACCCTGTGGTATAATTGCTGCAACAGCAAATGCCTTAAATTTGGCATATGAGTCTTGAATTGGAACAACCCGGATTACAGGAGTTATTTCTGGAAATGATACAGAGCGATGACAAGTTGCGTATCCGTGATTTTTTGAATGACCAGAACATTAGCGATGTGGCCGACCTGATAAATGAATACCCAGAATATGAAAGCCAGATAATTGCCAATATGAGTATTCACCGGGCTTCAAAAGTTTTTAAGATACTGGACCTGCCCACTCAAAAAAATATCATACAAGAGTTGCCGCCCTTTACCACGGCAGAATTATTAAATGAACTGCCTGCCGATGACCGTACAGCCTTTTTAGAAGAATTACCCAGCCGCGTAGTAAAGGAGTTAATTAAAACTTTAGACCCTGAAGAACGTAAAGTAACCCTATCGCTATTGGGCTACCCCGAAGGAAGTGTGGGCCGCCTGATGACACCAGATTATATTGCTGTGCAAATAGACTGGACGGTTGAAGAAGTGATACAGGAAATACGTGAAAACGGGAAAGACAGCGAAACTATTGATGTTATTTACGTGGTGGATGATGAAGGAAAATTTATTGATGATATTAGAATACGTGAAATTATTTTAGCCAGCCCCGATAAGAAAATTGGAGATATTATAGATTACCGTTTTATTGCCTTGCATGTAAACGAAGACCAAGAAGTAGCCAACCAGACTTTTAAAATGAATAACCGCGTGGCGCTGCCTGTGGTGGATGGCAACAATTTGTTATTGGGTATTGTTACTATTGATGATGTGCTTTGGGTAGCCAATGAAGAGTTTAGTGAAGACATGCAGAAGATGGGAGGTACAGAAGCGTTAGATGAGCCATATCTTGAAATACCCATACTAAAACTATTTAAGAAACGTGTGGTATGGTTAATACTTTTATTTTTTGGTGAGCTGATGACTATTTCTGCCATGCAGCAGTTTCAGGATGAAATTGCCAAAGTAGTAATATTAGCCACCTTCATTCCATTAATTATTTCCAGTGGGGGTAACAGCGGTTCGCAAGCCTCAACACTTATTATACAGGCTATGGCTTTAGGAGAAATTACAATGGCCGATTGGTGGCGCATTATACGCAGAGAAATTATATCTGGTATCTTATTAGGAGGTACGCTTTGCTTGCTGGGTTTTGGCATTATTTACACCTGGCATTTTTTTAGCGATACGTTTGGCCTGCATTACCTGCGTATTGGTTTAACGGTAGGTTGCTCCTTAATTGGTATTGTTTTGTGGGGTACATTAGTAGGCTCTACCTTGCCGCTGATTTTAAAACGGGCAGGCGCCGACCCTGCAGCATCATCCACACCTTTTGTAGCAACCTTGGTAGATGTAACCGGCCTGCTTATTTACTTTAGTGTGGCTTTTGCTTTTTTAAAAGGAATCCTTTTATAAAGGCTACAGTTGCCCATTGATAAAAAAATTGCAGTGCACCCCCCGATAGCTTTACACAAGCCAACTCGGGGTTTGCAATAAGTAACAATGGCTGATTGAAAAACTACAGTCCATTCAAAAAAAATATTTTTCTAAAAAATACATAGTATGAAAAAGCAGTTATTAGTTGTTGCATTTATTTTAGTGTGTGCATTTATAAGTGTAGCACAACAAACACAAAAGCCGCCATTGCATGGAAAAAACTGGATGGCCATTACCGGCAAACCGTTGGCAGCAACAGCTGGCGCAATAACTTTTCAAAAAGGTGGCAATGCTGTAGATGCGGCCTGTGCTATGTTAGCTGCCACCTGCACTATGTGGGATGTATTAAGCTGGGGCGGAGAAACCCAAGCACTGATCTATAACCCAAAAACAAAAAAAGTAATTGCCATAAATGCCATGGGCGTAGCACCCACAGGCGCCACTGCTGATTTTTTTAAAGGCAAGGGATATAATTTTCCGCCAGAGTATGGACCTCTGGCAGCCACTACACCGGGCACACCGGGCGGTATCTGTTATATGCTGGCAGAATATGGTACACTTAGTTTAAAAGAAGTGCTGGCACCTGCCATGCAATTAGCAGCCGGCTACCCTATGGAAGCACAAACGGCCAACAGCATTGAAAGAGGAAAAGCACGCATTAAAGAATGGCCATATAGTGCCAAAGTTTTTTTAACGCATGCCGGAGAAAAAAGAGAAGCCCCGGAAGCAGGCGAAATTTTTGTACAAAAAGATTTACTGACCACTTTGCAAAAAATGGTACAAGCCGAACAAGAAGCTTTAAAAAATGGCCGTACCCGCAAGCAGGCTATAATGGCTGCATATGATCGGTTTTATAAAGGAGATATAGCCCGTGAGTTTGTACGCGGTTGCCAGGAGCAAGGCGGCTTAATTACCCTGCAAGATTTAGCTGCATGGAAGCCCATAGAAGAAGCACCCTTACACGTAAACTACAAAGGCATTGAAGTGTATAAAATGCAGCAATGGACGCAAGGCCCCATGCTCTTACAATCGCTGAACATTTTAGAAAACTTTGATGCTAAAGCAATGGGCTACAATAGCACCAAATATATTAACACGCTTTACCAAACTATGAGCCTGAGCTTTGCAGATAGAGATTTTTATTACGGAGATCCTTACAAATTACCCGCAGAACCAATACAGGGTTTATTAAGTAAAGCGTATGCAAAACAAAGAGCCACATTAATTAATCCGCTAAAAAATGAGCCGTTGGTTGGTCCCGGAGATCCATATCCATTTGAAGGAAAAACAAATCCGTATACATCTATTTTAAAACAACGCGGCTTTGATATTAATAACAACAGCAACCGCGGTTTTGTACCAGCACACGATTCTGCCATTGCGTACAATAACCTGCCGGTTAATGAAGAATATATAGATCGTTTAACCCGCGGCACTACTAGTGTAGAAGCTGCAGATAAAGAAGGTTGGGTGGTTTCTATTACACCCAGTGGTGGTTGGTTACCTGCATGCATTGCCGGTAACACCGGTTTAGGCATGAGTCAGCGCATGCAGAGTTTTGTATTAGATGAAACGCTCAATCCTTTTAATGTTGTAGAACCCGGTAAAAGGCCAAGAGTTACGCTTACACCTTCGTTGGCTTTAAAAGACGGCAAACCCTTTTTAAGTTTTGCGGTGCAAGGTGGCGATACACAAGACCAAAACCTGTTACAATTTTTTTTGAACATGGTAGAGTTTGGAATGACGGTGCAACAAGCCTGCGAGGCTGCAAATATCAATAGCAACCAGCTTTGGTTATCGTTAGGCGGCACTAAAACCGACGATAGAAAACCCCGTGCCGGCAGCATACTATTGCATAACAATACAACAGAAGCTATACGTAATGAACTTAAAAAGATGGGCTACCAGTTAAGTTTTGGAGATCGTACCAGTGGCCCCATTAATGCCATTTATTTTGATTGGAAGCATGGCAGTTTTTGGGGCGGCAGTAGTAATAATGGAGAGGATTATGGCATTGCATGGTAATACTATTAATGTTGTATAAATTATGAAGCCAGCAGTTGTTTGCTAATTAAACATCGTTGTGTCGCACCCTTCAACAGCATCTCATTTTAGGGCTAAACTTGTCTTTGCTCAATAATCGTTGTCCAAACAACAAATTTGGTCAAAGTAAAAAACTAAGGTGTTTCTATTATGGTGGTTTACTTAAAAACATAGTATCTTTAGTATAGACAGGCTTTACATTTAATTGGCTCACGGTTAAGGCATTTATTTGTAGACATCCGTAATCTTGTTTGATGGCAAACTCAAAAGTGACCACTTTTTTGCGCTCTAATATTTCGCTAACTGGCTTCGAGAGATTTATCCATATTTCATTCATTGCAATCATTATAAATGTTGCAGACAGTTTGATGGGTAAATACATAGACCTTTTGGGGGCATATATATTATTAGCAACCATACCCCCTCTTATCGTCTCCCTTTATTTGTACAAAAAAAATAAAAAGCTGGCTGCTAAAACCATTGCAGCCATAACTTATAATCTTGTATTTTACTTTATTTCAATAAACGTTGGCTTGGGTGGAGGCACCTACTTCTATTACTTCCCTTTTATGATCAGTTTTATTTACATGTTTCAGGCAGAGGAAGATGATAAGTATGCACTTGTTTTTGTTATTGCAAGTCTTGTATGTTTAATTTTTATTCTAATCACTGTACCGTATCCACCTGTGTATTTTCAAGCGCCTCCGGAACGAATAAGAGAAGTTATGTTTTTGTCTTTTATTACCTCTTTTATATTAACAATGTATTATTTCTATGTAATTTATAAATACCAGCAATCGCTCAGCATTAAAATTTATGAAACAGAACAGCTAAATAAAAGAAAAGAACTAAGATCTATTATTGAAATACAGGAAACAGAAAGAGAAAGTATAGTAAATGAATTGCGCAATAATATCAACCAAACATTGGCCACCTCCAAATTCTTGTTAGATAAAGCAAAGGAAGAACATACCAATAACACACTGATAGAAAAGAGTTACAACCTTACACAAGAAGCTATTGAACAATTATCTTTATTATGTGTAACATTAAATCCCAGTATTATAACAGACATTGGATTTATAGATGGCACCAAAGAATACATTAACAACCTGCGCCGTTTTTCAAGTGTAGCTATTAGTTTCAATTGTTGTCAAACAGCTATTGAAGACATTGATCCAAAAGATAAAGTATCTCTGTTCCGTATCATTCAGGATTATATCAGTATTGTATTGAGAAATCCAAATTCCAAAAACATTACAATCACAATTAATTACGCGGCACCTAACATCAGCCTTTCTCTGAGTCAGGATGATGAGAGCTTTAACTTTATGCAAACGCCATTGCAAAACAGCCTTTCTGATATTAAAAACCGTATCAACTATTTTAATGGCACTATCCGGCAGGCACAATCTGGCGATTTAAGAACGGCACTGCTGGAGCTTTCTCTTACTGAATAATTTTTTTAAACCCACCACAAGTTTGGTTACAGGCATACGTCTAACTCTTTAATAAAAATACACTTGAAGGAGGCATACTTTAGCCAGGTACATGAGTAAACTACAATTGAAGGCAGCAGATTTGGGTGCTTTTATGCAAAAGCATCAGGGCAGAATATACAACGCGGCTTTAAACCTTTTGCAAAACCAGCTAGAGGCAGAAGAAGTTACGCAGGATGTATTTCTGGAGGCTTATAACAAACAGCAAAGCTTTAAAGGCGATGCTAGCATCAGCACCTGGTTGTACCGTATTGCAATAAATAAATGCATAGATATTTTAAGAAAAAAACAAAGGCGGCTAAAATGGACAAATCCGTTAAAATGGATGGCCGCCGAAGCGTTACTACCAGTAGAACCAACAGATTTTGTGCACCCTGGCATTGTAACAGAAAATAAAGAAAAAGCAGCCATTTTGTACAACGCATTATTGCATTTACCGGTTAACCAACGCACTGCTTATTTACTGCACGATACTGAGCATCTTTCATACAAAGAAATAAGCGAAGTATTAAAAACCAGCATTCCAGCAGTAGAATCCCTGTTGTTTAGGGCCAGGCAAAACCTTAGAAAAAGTATTGAAAAATATTATAAAGATTAACTGTATGAAAAAAGAACATTGGGTGGATGCAGTAATAAACAGCACCCATCAGATAAAACCCGCCGGCACCAACCCTTTTTGGGTAATTAGAGTGCAGCAAAAAATAAAAAACCAACAAGAAAACAGGCACGCTGTAATAGCAGCTAAATGGGTGTACAGTGCTGCTGCTTGCTTTGCAGCGCTACTGGTATTAAATATTTTAACCTTCAGCAATACTGCCGCCAAAAGCAGTAAGAATAATATACAGTCTGTTATACAGCAATATGGTTTTATGCAAACAGATTATTATTTCTTAGACCCATCAACAAGGTAATATGAATAAGCAACGCTTTTTAATTATTAGTGTAATTTTATTGCTGGTGTTAAATACAGCTACACTGATGTTCCTGTTTTTTAACCAGCGGCAACAGCAATTAGCACCGCCCCCCCAAAGTAGTGCCAATAGTTTTATTATAAAAGAGTTGTCGTTAACACCACAGCAACAGCAACAATATGCACAACTATGGCAACAGTTTCAGCAACAGCTGCGGCAACTTAGGGCAGCAGACAAACAATTGCATCATCAGTATTTTGATTTATTAAAACAAGCCCCACAAGATACCACTGTTATTGATTCTGTTATAAATAAGATCAGCCTGCAACGCCGCCAAATGGAGATGGCCTTATACAATCATTTTAAACAACTACGCCAGCTATGCACCGCAGAACAACAACAAAAATTTAACCAGTTGATTGACGAAATAATGCATCGCATGAACCCAAGACCACCCGGCCCGCCCCCTCATCATTAAATAACTACCTAAACACACAACCATATGAAATATAAAAACGCATTACTAATAACAAGTTGCTTTTGCAGTATGCTGGTAACCGGTACGGCAATTATTAGTTGTAATAAAAGCAACAGTAATTCTTCACCGTCAGATCCGTTGGCGGCACTCAACCTGCCCGCCACTCCATTTGCATATGCCAGCCAGCCGCTGCCCCTTTATTTTAATAGCCCGCCCATACAAGCGCAAATAAATACACCGGTAGATAACGCAGTAACCGATTGGGGTGCCACGCTGGGCCGTGTATTGTTTTACGACAAAAAACTATCCATCAATAACAGTATATCTTGCGCTAGCTGTCATGCACAGGCCAATGGATTTTCTGATACTGCAGTGCTTAGTAAAGGCTTTGCCGGCGGTTTAACAGGCAGGCATTCCATGTCGCTTATTAACGCAAAATATTATCCCAATGGCCGCTTCTTTTGGGATGAAAGAGCCACTACATTAGAACAACAGGTATTAACCCCCGTGCAAGATGCTGTTGAAATGGGGATGCGGTTAGACACCTTAAATAATCGCTTACAAAAAACAACACACTACCCTTATCTCTTTAATAAAGCTTTTGGCTCAGAAACCATCACTTCAGACCGTATTGCAAAAGCCATGGCGCAATTCATTCGTTCTATGATTTCTTACCAATCTAAGTTTGATGCTGGCCGTGCCGCCGTTACACCGGGGCAAGACCCCGTACTTACTCCCTATAGCAATTTTACCGCACAAGAAAACGAAGGAAAGCAATTGTTTTTTAGTGCCACCACAACCTGCAATACCTGCCATGGTACTGAAACCTTTACTGCACCAGCAGATAGAAATAATGGATTGGAAAACCCATCAGTTGACCGGGGTAAAGGGGGCGTAACCAATATACCCGTGCAAATAGGCAATTTTAAAGTGCCCTCTTTAAAAAACATTGCATTAACGGCGCCCTATATGCACGATGGACGGTTTAAAACTTTAGAAGAAGTAGTGGAACATTATAACAGCGGTATTAAATCCAACCCCAACCTGGCACCGCAATTAAAAAATAACGATGGTACCCCTAAACGAATGAACTTAACAACACAACAAAAAAATTCGCTGGTGGCATTTTTAAAAACGCTTACAGATACTGTAATTACAACCGATACTAAATTCAGTAACCCTTTTCGTTAACAGGTACTTTAGGCATATAGTTGGCAGGCGCCACTATGGTGGTACTTTTTTATTTAGGTTACCAGCTGTAGTCCCGAACGTTTAGGATCATCGCATCATCCGTTACGTAACACACTTGTATGTAAGAATAGATATAAACAAAAATATAGGGCCTACGACCTAAACCTTAAGCCCCAAACTCCTTTCCGCGGCTGAAGTGTGCGACGCAACTGCTGCCGGGTATTGCTTTAAAGCTTGTTCCCTAATCTTTTCTTGTAAAAAGAAAAAAAGCTTTTCCTGTTTTTTGCAAGAATTAAAATATTATTTGCGGTTTTATGCGGGTTTTTTGGTTACTTTGGAGAGTAACCAAAACTACCATGCTTAAAAAAGAGCGTCAGGCCTATATTTTGCACCAGGTAAACCTGCACAACAAAGTACTGTCGTCTACCTTAAGTGAAGAGATTAGTGTTTCTGAAGACACCATTCGCAGAGACCTGCAAGAACTGTCTGATGAAGGCAAGATAATTAAAGTGCATGGCGGTGCCTTATCGCATTCTTTTAACTATGTTAATTATCCTTCCAGCAAAATTTACTCGCACAGCAACAAACGTATTATAGCAGAAAAAGTAGTGAAGTTGATTAGTGATGGTATGTTTTTATTAACTACCGGCGGAACTACTATTTTAGAAATTGCCAGAGTGTTACCACCTCAATTAAGAGCTACATTTATTTCGGGTAGTATACCGGTGGTATTAGAATACCTGCACCACCCCAACATAGATGTAATTGTAATTGGAGATAAGGTTTCAAAAAATTCTAAAATTACGGTGGGCGGCGATGCTATATCCAGCATCAAAAAAATTAAAGCCGATTTGTGTTTATTAGGCATTAACTCTATAGACACCACACATGGTATAACAGATAATGATTGGGATGTGGTGCATATAAAAAAAGCCATGATTGAAAGCAGTAAGCAAACAGTATGCGTAAGTATTTCTGAAAAGCTGGATACCTGCCAGCCTTTTCAGGTTTGTGAACTGAATAAAATTGATATACTGATTACAGAATTAGACCCTATGGATGAAAAGCTGGAACCTTACAGAGAGGCCGGCATTACTATTTTATAAATCCATTGATCCCCCTTACTACCAACAACGATTGTATTGCCAATTAAAATGGTGCTAAAAATTTATGCCCCATAAGTTAAAAACAAACGTTTGAATATTGAATATTAAACCAACAGTTATGCGAAAAATTGTCTTTCTATTGTTTCTCCTGGTATGTGGAACTTTTGTACATGCACAGGAAAAGACTATCAGTGGTAACATTACATCTGCCGATGATAATGTGCCGCTTCAAAGTGTTACCATTACCAACACTAAAACAAACAAACGAACTCAAACAGATGGCCAGGGTTATTTTCAAATTAAGGCATCTGTGGGTGACAAGCTGTTGTTTTCTGCTGTTGGTTATTCAAAAAAAGAAGTTACAGTAAGTAGCAATGCTGTTATTGATCTTAGCCTTGCCGTAGTTAATAAAGAGTTGGGAGAAGTTGTGGTAACTGCATTGGGTATTAAAAGAGATAAACGAGGGCTTGGGTTTGCCTCTCAGGAAATTAAAGGAGAAGAAGTTGCACAAACCCAACGAGAAAATTTTTTTAACTCTTTACAAGGTCGTGTGGCTGGAGCCACCTTGGTACAAACCAGTGGTGCCCCCGGCGCTTCTTCAAACATTGTACTAAGAGGGTTTAACTCGCTATCGGGTAATAACTCGCCGCTGATAGTGGTAGATGGCTTACCCATTAGTAACAATACATTTAACCAGGGTTTGCTGGCATCAGATCTTCCTAACCGTAATAACGACTATACCAACAGGGCCGCAGATATTAACCCGGATGATATAGAGTCTATCAACATTTTAAAAGGGCCTGAAGCAACCGCACTTTATGGTATTGAAGCAGGCAGTGGTGCCATTATTATTACCACCAAAAAAGCAAAAGCAGGAAAGCTTAAAATAAGTTATGATAATAATTTCCGGGTTACGCACTTGTACCGTTTTCCTGAAATACAAACAACTTATGGAACAGGTTTAAATGGAGTAAGTTCTAAAGACCGCAGATTATTTGGTCCTAAAAACGATCCTTCCACTCCGTTTTATGATAATATCAGAAACTTCTTTCGCGACGGTTTTCAGCATAAACATAATTTAACGTTGGAAGGTGGTAAGAAAAATACCGCATTACGAGGCAATCTTACTTACAGAGATGAAGCTGGTGTGGTACCTAATACGGGATTAACGCAGCTACAGGCAAGGGTTACTGTTAACCAAAAAGTAACCAAAAAGTTGGATCTTAATTTTTCTGGGGCATACATCAATACAAAGAACGATAAGTCGCTGAGAGGTTCTGGCGGTTTCTTACAAAACTTAATGTTATGGCCAACCTCTGATGATGCAAGAGATTACTTAAACCCGGATGGCACCCGTAAATTCTTTTTTGAACCCGATGCGTCTGGCAACCAACCCAACGAAGCAGATAACCCCTTCTTTGAAACAGCCAGAAATATTTCTTATGATAAAACAAACAGGGCTCTTTTAAATCTAACAGCCAATTATCGGCCTACAACCTGGTGGGATATTGTGGTAAGAGTAGGTTCTGATATTTATGATCAGGAAGGACTTACTTATTATCATCCGGAATCTAATCAGGCCCGTACCGTACGCGGACAAGTAGAAGACTATACAGAAAAATTTCGCAGCATAAATAGTGTATTGATAAATACGTTTAAGAAAAGTTTTGGCAAATTTAATGGTACGGTAAGAGTTGGTATTGCCAACGATGATTGGGTTAGAAAAAACTTTAGCCGAAGAGGACAAACATTAAAAGATTCTGTTACCAAAGACATTAGTGCAGCAACGGCCCTGGTAACCAGCCGCGAAACTGGCCGAGATACACTTACTAAAAAAAGACTACAGGGGGTTTTTGGAGAAATTAGTGTTAACTACGATGAGTTAATTTACCTGACACTAACTGGTAGAAACGACTGGACATCTACCCTGCCGACTGCATCACGTTCTTTCTTTTATCCCGCAGTAAGCCTTTCATTTATAATGAGCGATCTGTTGTTTAAAGATGCAAAATCAGCACCCTATTGGAAGCTGAGAGCATCCTATGCACAAACAGCAAAAGATATTCTGCCTTATGGCTCTCAAAGTTGGTATACCAATGCACCTGGTACTACCAATGCTTATGGTTTTGCTTATGACTTTTTTAATCAAAACCCAAAGATTGTTCCTGAAACACAAAAGACCTTTGAGTTAGGAACAGAACTGAAGTTGTTTAATAACCGTGTATCGTTAGACTATACTTATTACAACACACGCAACCTCGATCAGATTGTGCGGTTGGTTCGTTTGAGTTATGGTACTGGTTTTATTTTAAACACCAGCAATATAAGCGATACTAAAAACACAGGGCATGAAATTATGCTGGGCCTAACGCCTGTAAAAAACAAAATAATAACATGGAAGCTGAACCTCAACTTCAACACCATGACTAATAAAATTACACGTATACCAGAAAATATTCCGGAGTTTTACAACTCAGATACCTGGTTGGGTAATTTTAGAGCTGGCTTAACAAAAAATGGAACCATTACACAGTTAACAGGCCAAAACTACCTGAAGAATAATGCAGGACAAATATTAATTGACCCCTCAACTGGCTATCCTTTACCAGACCCTAACTATACAAAAATTGCCGATAGAAACCCAGACTTTCAATTAGGCATTGGCAATACCATTACTTATAAAAAAATATCACTTTCCTTCTTATTAGATATTAAGAAAGGTGGCGACATTTTAAATGGTAATGAAATTTGGATGACACAAAATGGTATTAGCAAAAGAACACTTGACCGTGAACAAGCCAGAGTATATGGCGGCGTACTGAGAGATGGTTTAGAAAACACCGCAACGCCAACCAAAAATGCCATTTCTGTTTTACCAATGTATCAAAGTGCTGTTTATACTGACAGAACCTATGCTATTGATTATGTAGAGCATGATGTAAACTGGGTACGCCTGCGTGATATTACCTTACGCTTTAGTGCAGGCAATAAACTGCTCAATAAACTAAAACTCTTTAGTGCAGCAGATGCATTTGTAACAGCCACTGATGTTTTCATTATAACCAACTACACGGGCGTTGACCCTTCTGCTGCTGGTAACTCTGCAGCCACATTGGGTAATGGTTCTTTTGGTATCGACTTTGGCTCTCTCTCTATTCCAAGAGGTATCAACTTTGGGCTTCGTGTTCAATTCAAAAACAAATAAGCAATTATGAAAACAACAAATAAATTAAAATACATACTGGTAAGCTGCTTATTATTATCCGGCTTACTATCCTGCAAAAAGTATATTGACGATGCTTTTGCCAACCCTAATAAACCGGTTGTGGTAGACCCCGATGCGGTGTTGCCTTCAGTAATTTCTAACTATGCCCGTGGTTTAATGTTTGATGCCCGTGGTGTAGGCAACTATGCTTCTTACTGGCACAGAACTGCATCTGGCGATAATTGGGATAGAATGGGCTATACACCCGGTAGTGATTTTGGCGGCGAGAAATGGAGAAGCCATTACTGGAGTTTAGGAGTAAACCTTTTAAACATTATCAGAGATGGAAGAAACTCAAACAGACCGGCATACGCAGGTGCAGGCTATGCACTATTTGCACTTAGTTGGACACAGCTTACCGATTTTCACGGAGAAGTTATATTAGACGAAGCCTTCAAATCAGAACAGCTTACGTTTAAATACAATACGCAAGACAAAGTGTATGAGCATGCTTTGCAGCAATGCGATTCTGCCATTTTTTATTTTAACCAGGCCACAGCAGGCAGCAGCTTTGCTACCGGCGATAAATATTTTTATAATGGTGATATTGATAAGTGGAAGAAATTTACTTATGGCGTTAAAGCATTAATCTATCACAGGTATTTTAATAAATCAACCTACGCTGCAGATTCTGTAATTAAATATGTAAACCTTTCTTTTGGTTCTGCGGCTGATGATGCATTGATTAAATTTGATGCCAGCTTAGCAGCCATTAGTACTGCAGCATTAAATTTTTACGGGCCAATACGTGCTAACCTGGGTGGTTATCGCCCTTCTAAATACTTAATAGATTTAATGAAAGGCGCTACTTTCTTTACAGGTGTAACAGACCCACGGCTTGCTTATATTTTTAAACCAGCAACCGATGGGCAGTTTCGAGGTTTACCTGCTAATAATGGTTTTACCGGTTTTACCACTACCACACAACCTTGGAATTTTTGGGGCTTTAATACCACTACTGCACCTGCAGGTGGTGTTGATACAGCAGCCCGTACTTATTTTAAAAACGCCGCCCCCTTTCCTATTCTTACCTATAGTATGCTGCAGTTTACAAAAGCTGAAGCTGCTTTAAAGAAAGGAGACCTCGGAACGGCTAAAACAGCTTATGAAGCAGGCCTCGCCGGCAGCTTTAGTCATTTAACCACTCATTACACAGGTTATACTGCCATAACAGAAACGGCTAAAAATAATTTTATAGCTAACCCCGCTGTTAACCCAGCTACGGTTACACTAAACCATATCATGCTGCAAAAATTTGTTTCGTTATGGCCTTATGGTATGGAAGAAACCTGGGTAGATATGAGAAGGTATAATTATGATACTGTTGTTTATAAAGGTTATACTCCGGTAGGTACTCTTTACCCCGATAATGGCGGTAAACTGGCATACCGTGTAAGACCCCGTTACAACTCAGAATATATCTGGAATGTAAACGAACTACAAGCAATTGGCGCTTTAAATTTTGATTACCACACCGTACCGGTTTGGTTTACTAAACCTTAAAACAACAATAAGATGAAAAATAAAATATTTATAATAATAGCTTTAATGGCACTCTGCTGCTGGGCTTGTAAAAAAGACAGTAAACTGCTGGATGAAAACAATAAATACCTGCTTATTGATAATACAGTAAGCCAGGTTAAGTTTACCCATGTTTTACCGGCACTTACACCAAATGCCAGCACAACAGCCCCCAGTGGGCCACGTTTCAGAATTTTTATTAATGGCAATAAAATCGATGGCACCGTTAATACATCTGCTTTAACCAATGCAATCTCCTTTGGCAGCACGTTTCCTTTTACGCCCTACCTTTCATTACAACCGGGTAGTAATAAAATAGAATGCATCGTAAACCGGGTATCTACCACAGGCACATTTGCCCCCATTGCCGGAGACACAGTTGTTAATACCACCATTAATTTTGAAGCAGGTAAACGTTACTCAGTGTTTTTAGCCGATAGCCCCGACCCCGGAGTACTTACACTAGAAAATAATTTTACCATACCTGCAGAGAAAAAATTTTCTGTCAGGTTAGTAAACCTGTGTGCAGATATTGCTGATAAATACGATATACTTTCTAAACGTTATGGCACGGTGTTTACCAATGTGGGCTACAAAGAAGTAAAAGATTATATGATGTTTGATCAGACAGAACTATCTGATACACTTACCTTGGTTAAAACCGGCACCACAACAGCGCTTGCTACTGTAAATACTTTTAGCGGCACCGCACAACAGGTGTACACGTTTTATATTTATGGCAAAACAAGTGTGGGCACAACCCGTAAGCCTGCACTTAACTTTTTTCCAATGAGGTAATAAACGCCCCTATATTCTAAAACAGAGGCCGCATTTATTGCGGCCTTTTTTTGTGGGTAACCAGCAGCGGTACTTTTAGCAACAGTTGTTGCGTCGCACACTTGTACAGCAAATTAAAAAATGGGCAACACCACCAGCGTATTTATATTCAACTGCACAAGGGTGCGACGCAACGGCCGTTGCCATGAAAACCACTGCCCGTAACCCCAAAATATGGCGTTAAAAACAGGGGCAGGTGCAATAATTAAAAGCCTATCCGTTATATTTGCCACACCTTTATAAATTAACGCAATATGAGTTTTAAAAGAGTGAACAATATTACCGGCTGGCTGATTGGTTTAATAGCCTGTACCGTGTATGTTATGACGATGGAAGCCACCGGCAGCTTGTGGGATTGTGGCGAGTTTATTAGCAGTGCCGCTAAAATGCAGGTACCACATCCGCCGGGTGCGCCACTGTTTATTATTTTAGGCCGCATTTTTATTGCAGTTTTTTACGAAACCCTGCATGTAGTTAACAGCCCATCTGTTGCCGTTAACTTAATGAGTGCTTTAAGTAGTGGTGTAACTATTCTTTTCTTGTTTTGGACCATTACGCATTTTGCCCGCAAACTGGTAAGTGGTGCTGCTGAGCCCGATGGCAAACAGCTAATAAGCATTATGGGTGCCGGTGTGGTTGGAGCATTGGCCTATACCTTTAGCGATTCTTTTTGGTTCAGTGCTGTTGAAGGCGAAGTATATGCTATGTCTTCCTTATTTACAGCACTGGTGTTTTGGGCCATGCTGAAATGGGAACATAATTTTGATAAGCCCGGTGCCGATAAATGGATACTGTTTATTTTTTTAATGATGGGTTTATCTATTGGCGTACACTTATTAAACCTGTTAACCATACCCGCCATTGTAATGATTTATTATTTTAAAAAGTACAAAGCCACACCGTGGGGTACTTTTTGGGCGTTTATGATTGGGTGTTTAATTACAGGCTTTATACAGGTGGTGGTTATACAATGGACGGTTAAGGCCGCCGGTTGGATGGATGTGAAATTTGTGAATAGTTTGGGCTTACCTTTCTTTACTGGTTTTATATGCTTCTTCATTTTCCTTTCGGCTTTACTATATGTTCTTTTAAAAGTAGCCAATAAAAACAATTGGTCTTTCTTGCGCTTGGGTATCTGGAGCAGCATCTTTATGTTACTGGGTTACTCAACCTATGTAACTACCATGATACGTTCTAATGCCAACCCAGCGGTGGATATGTACAATGTAGACAATCCAAACTCATTGGTGGGTTATCTGGGCCGCGATCAGTATGGAGATTTTCCAATACTATATGGCCAGGTATTTAGTGCACAACCGGTAGATTATAAAGAAACCGGTATGAAGTACAGTAAGGGCACTGTAAAAGATGAAAGCGGTAAAGAGAAAGATGCATACATAGAAATTGGTAAAGATGTTAAGGCTGTGTACAACAGTGATGATATGATGCTGTTTCCGCGTGTTTGGGATGCCAGCAACGACCAGGGCCATGCTAATTTTTACAAAAGCTGGCTAAACCTGAGTGATGGAGAGAAACCTAATTTTGGAGACAACCTCAACTTCTTCTTTGGCTACCAACTAAACTGGATGTATTGGCGCTACTTTATGTGGAATTTTGCCGGCAAGCAAAATGATGTTCAAGGTTTTGCCCCAGGTAATGTAAGAGATGGTAACTGGGTAAGTGGTATCTCTTTAATAGACAATGCCCGCCTAGGCAACCAGGATGCCATGCCGGATAGCATTAAAAATAACAAAGCCAATAATAAATTTTATTTGTTACCTGCTTTACTAGGTTTACTGGGTTTTGTATATCAGTTTTTTAAAAACCGTAAAGACTTCTTAGTAACCTTTCTGTTATTTTTCTTTACCGGCTTAGCTATTGTATTGTACTTAAACCAGGCAGGTAACCAACCCCGAGAACGGGATTATGCCTATGTAGGTTCTTTCTATGTATTTGCTATTTGGATTGGTTTGGGGGTGTTGCAAATAAAAGAATGGCTGCAAATAAAACTAAGCGAAAATATTGCCGGTATTATTGCAGTGGCCCTAAGCTTTATTGCCGTACCATTCTTAATGGCACAACAAGGTTGGGATGACCACGACAGAAGCAAAAAAGTATTAGCAAAAGATTTGGCAAGAGATTATTTAGAAAGCTGTGCCCCGAATGCTATTTTATTTACTTATGGCGATAATGATACCTATCCGCTGTGGTATGCACAGGAAGTTGAAGGCATACGCCCCGACATACGTGTAATTAATAACAGCCTGTTAGGTATAGATTGGTACATTAACCAGTTGCGCTATAAGGTAAACCAAAGTGATGCCATTGATGTTATTTGGGAAGCAGAAAAAATACAAGGCCGCACCCGCGACTATGTTTACATTAACCCCAATCAGGAGTTGAACCAGAATAATTATTACGACCTGTACCAGGTAATGAAAGACTTTGTGGGCAGCGATGACCCCAAAGTAAAAGTGCCTATGTCTCAGGGAGAGTATTTAAATTATATACCAACCCGTAAATTAAAAGTGAGTGTAGATGAAGCATTGGTAAGAGGCAATGGAACGGTAAACGCTGCAGATAGTGTTACCGCAGAAATGCTGATTGATTTACCAGAAGGAAAGAATGTAATAATGAAAAACGATTTGGCTATTTTAAACATTATTGCTGCTAACAAATGGAAACGCCCAATTTACTTTACCGCAGCTTACACCGGTTCTGAACTGGGTTTTGAACGCTACCTGCGTAAAGATGGTTTAACCTATCGCCTGGTGCCTGTTAGAAATAACAAAGGCATTAATACAGATTGGATGGTAGATAAACTGATGAACAAGTTTTCATTTGGTAGCGCCAACATAAAAGGTGTTTATTTTGATGAGCAAAACCGGCTTCACTTAAACAGTATTCGCAGTGCATATGCCGATGCAGGCGCCGCATTGGCAGATGAAAACAGAAAAGACGAAGCCATTAAAGTATTAAATAAGGCAGACCAGAACATATTAGAAGAAAGCAACCCTTATGCCATAGTAAGCACTCAAAACAGGCACAACTATATTAACATGCAGTTTTTAGAAGCATGTTATAAGGCTGGTCATGAGAAACTGGCAACAAAAGTATCTGCAGCATTGCATAAAGATTTTGATCAGCAGATAAAATACTACAATCAACTACCACAACGCTACCAGGAATCGATGGCTAACGATATACAAGGTGCCCAACAATTAAAGCAAATGCTGGACATGATGGAAGCGCAGTATAAAAAAAGTACCTTAAAAGCAAACCCTGAAGGCGGACAGCTTTTAAACAATCAAGCAACCGATACAAGTAAATAAAATAAACTTTATACTTACTGATAACCCCCTGTTTGCAGGGGGTTATTTTTTTGTTACCGGCAGTGGTAACACTGGGCAGCATTAGTTGCGTCGCACCCTTCAGCAGCAAAACATTGCCAGGCAAAAAAGCAAAACTGCCAGACATCTATTTTAACCCTGACATTGCAACAGAATGCCGCCAAATTTGTTATACTTTAATAAACCACTACCAGTAAAAACTTGTAAAGTTGTAACTTGTAGTATAAAAGCAAATGAGATATGAGGGGCTATTTATTTAGCAAATACAATTCCGACGAAAACAATAAAACACCGTTTGAAAAACTGTTGGATTATTTTTTACAGTTGCTTACTTATACCAACGGAGATGCCAGTGAAGCACTGCAATGGATGAATGAGCTGGATCGTAATTATGAACTAACTGCTCCGCAATATGGCATGGGCGATTTTATTGATGAGTTAAAAGAAAAAGGCTACCTGGATGAAAATGCCGCCACTGGTGAAATTAAAATAACCGGCAAAACAGAACAAAGCATCAGAAAAAGCAGTTTGGAAGAGATATTTGGCAAACTTAAAAAAACAAAACAGGGCGACCATAACACCCGCAGACCGGGGCAAGGCGATGAATTAAATGCAGAAACACGCCCTTTTCAGTTTGGAGATATGCTGGAGCAAATAGACTTTACTGAATCTATACGCAATGCACAGATTAACCACGGGCTGGATAGTTTTACAATGCATGAAGACGATCTTAAAATTAAAGAAACCGATTTTAAGTCTCAAACGTCTACAGTATTGATGATTGATATTTCGCACTCAATGATTTTATATGGCGAGGACCGTATAACACCCGCTAAAAAAGTAGCCATGGCTTTAAGTGAATTGATTACTACCAAATACCCAAAAGACACATTGGATATTGTAGTATTTGGCAATGATGCCTGGCCAGTTGAAATAAAAGATTTGCCATATTTACAAGTGGGGCCTTACCATACCAATACAGTTGCCGGTTTAGAATTAGCCATGGATATTTTAAGAAGACGCCGCAACCCCAATAAACAAATTTTTATGATTACTGATGGAAAGCCCACCTGTTTAAAAGTGGGTAAACGGTATTATAAAAATAGTTTTGGCTTAGATAGAAAAATTACCAGTCGTTGTTTGAACCTTGCGGCACAGTGTAAGAAAATAAAAGTACCCATTACAACTTTTATGATTGCCAGCGACCCCTACTTGCAGCGATTTGTAACTGAGTTTACAGAAACCAATAATGGCAAAGCCTTCTTTGCCTCTTTAGATCATTTAGGCGCATTTATATTCAGAGATTTTGAGAGTGGTAAACGAAAAACACTTTATTAACCGGTAATACCGAAAGAAAGCAGGTTTTATTATAAATTTCAATGTTCCTTTAACTAGAGATGGAATTAGACGTTTTTGTGTAAATACTATATACTGCTTACTTCTTTACCGGCTATTTATAAACTTTAGTACAAGTGTGCGACGCAACGATGTTGAGTAAAGATTAAATGTTGACAATATAAAAAACATACATGGATATTAAGAAGATTAAAACTGTTGGAGCACTTAAAAAAAGTGGCTATCAACCAAAAACAGTAAAAGAAGAATTAAGAGCCAACTTAATAAAAAAACTGCAGCAAAAAGAAACCACCTTTCCAGGGATATTGGGTTACGAAGAATCTGTAGTGCCCGATGTGGAAAGAGCCTTATTGAGTAAACACAATATTCTTTTTTTAGGTTTACGGGGGCAGGCAAAAACAAGAATGGCTCGTTTAATGACAGAGCTTTTGGATGAATATATACCCTGCATCAGTGGCAGTGAGATTAATGATGATCCGTTGCAGCCAGTTTCTCGTTATGCATTAGATTTGTTGGCAACGCAGGGAGATGATACTCCCATACATTGGATACACCGTAGTGAACGCTATGGTGAAAAACTGGCTACACCAGATGTAAGTGTGGCTGATTTGATTGGAGATGTTGACCCCATTAAAGCAGCTAACCTGCGTTTAACTTTTGCAGACGAAAGAGTCATTCATTACGGTATTATACCTAAAAGCAACCGTGGAATTTTCGTTATTAATGAAATACCCGATTTACAGGCCAGAATACAGGTGGCCCTGTTTAATATATTAGAAGAAGGCGACATTCAGATACGTGGGTTTAAATTACGTTTACCATTAGATATGTTATTTGTATTTACAGCCAACCCTGAAGATTATACCAATCGTGGTTCTATAGTAACGCCGTTAAAAGACAGAATAGAAAGTCAGATTTTAACGCACTACCCCAAAACATTAGAAACATCATTAGCCATTACTGCACAAGAAGCTGAAATTGATGCTGCGCAAAAAGCAATGATTAATACTAGTGATCTTATTAAACGACTGATAGAACAAGTTGCTTTTGAAGCAAGAAGCAATGAGTATGTTGATAAAAAAAGTGGCGTAAGTGCACGCTTAACGATTGCCGCATTAGAGAATGCAGTAAGTGCTGCTGAGCGGCGTGCTATTATTAATCAGGAAAAAAATACACAGGTTTGGATAAGTGATCTTGCAGGCATCATTCCATCTATTACCGGTAAAATTGAATTGGTATATGAGGGTGAACAGGAAGGCCCATACCAAGTGGCATTGAACCTGATGGACAAGGCCATTCGTACGCAATTCATTCAATACTTTCCAAACCCGGAAAGTTTTAAGAAAAAAAGAAACACTGGTAAAGAAAGTAGCCGTGAAGAAGAAAACCC
The DNA here is from genome assembly GCA_004295245.1 of Sphingobacteriales bacterium. GTDB lineage: Bacteria > Bacteroidota > Bacteroidia > Chitinophagales > Chitinophagaceae > JACMLD01. Next base: position 34,691 of record REAR01000063.1, read on the forward strand.
GTTTAAGGCCGTGATACGTTGGTTTGATAATGGCAATAGCGTAGACACTCCATTTGGTTTAACTGATAAAGAAAAAATAGTACAGCTATATGCGGTGAATGGCTTGCATCCATTGGTAAAAAAATATTTCAGCAAGGCTAATGAAATGGAAACGGCTCTATTAATGGAGTTTGTTTTACATGGGCTTGCCTCCTACTCACTCATTAGTAAAAAAATGGTAGACAACCGCATTGAGTTTAAAGATTTAATTGGCAGCATGGTAAATTTGGGTGGTTTAACTTCTGGTGCCGAAGATTTTGATGAAGAAGAAAGCTGATAGCGGAATAGTTATTTAAAAGATAATGGATAATTGACATGCTATATTGGTTATCAATTATCCATTATTATTTATTAATTTTTATATCAGGCTTGTGCGGTTGGGCCGCCAAAATTCATTGGAAACTCTATCATTTCCTGATCTTTTATTGCACCGTGTGCTTCTTCAAAGCGATGAATATTATCATCTAGCGCTTTTAAAAAACGCTTGGCATGCTGGGGTGTTAATATAATACGGCTTTTAACTTTGCTTTTTGGCACACCGGGCATAACGTTTACAAAATCTACAATAAACTCTGCATGTGAGTGTGTAATAATTACAAGGTTAGAATAAGTACCTTCTGCCACTTCTTCTGTAATTTCAATATTTAACTGGCTGTTGTTTTGTGGAGTGTTTTCCATAATTTATATTTAAATAAACAGGAGATTGAATATTCAATCTCCTGCGGCAAATTTATTAAACAAATAGTAGCTGTTATAATTTTCTTTCACGCAAAAGTTGGTTCAATAAATTTTCTGTGGGTTTGTCTTTTATCTGAACCACAAAAGAATTTTTCTCTTCGTCGTTCAACGGCAGATAAGGGCCAATAGCGGTAAAATCGCCTTTAACCATTGCAATTTTTTTGCTGGCCTTATCATAATAATAGTAATCCCAGTAAGTGTCGAAAAACTTATTATCTGCCGTGCCGGGCAATGCAGAAGAAGTTGTTTTAATTTCTTTACGATAGGCTTTTAACACGCTTATGCTGGCCCCATCATAAACAACCTGATAGTAGCCTTTTACATTTTTAACTTTGGGGTAATTGGCAACCGGTAAAAACAACAATTTTTTTACTTTTTTATCTTCCGGGTCTGTAACTGTAAGTACAAACTCTCCAATTTTTTCATCTATCTCGCTGGAATCGTTACCATTTTTAAAATGCACAGTACCATCGTAGGGGCTGTATTTAAAAGTATACTGATTATACTCTCTGCCATCCGGGGTTTTTACATAGCCATCGGCCCAGTCTTCAAACAAAAAAGGTGAGCCTGCCACTCTTTCATTGTTTATTAATACAAAATTGCCATTGCCTAAAGAAGGCGACCAGCTTCCGTTTAATTCTAACCGGTCTCTAAACATACCTTGTGTATAGCTAACACTTTGTGCAGTAACAGCAGCGTTAATGCATAAAAGCAATAGAAAACCGACGTACTTTTTTTTCATATTTTTAAAAGGTGTTTGTGAGCTTAAGAATAAATAGCAGCTATTGTTGCGTCGCACACTTGTACTGTAACAACAACTGCAGCATTCACTAAAGTTACAAAATATTAATTGTGTTCTTACTCTAGCTGTTAAAAATTGATATGCTGTTGAAGGGTGCGACGCAACGATGCTGCTATACTATTTACTGCATGGCCAATAAAAAAAGCTACAATAAAATTGTAGCTTTTTTTATTATAGCAAAGGTCCAAAATTATGGTCTTGGTCCTTTGTAGATTAAAGTATCATATAAAGGCAGCGGCTGGAAGCTTGGTTGCGTCATAAAATAACCAGCGTATACTGTTTTACTACCAGCTACATAGCGATTAGTAGTAATAGCCGGGTTTGCAATAAATGCACGTCCATTGGTTGGATTGGGATAAATATTTGCAACAGAAACTAATTTGTCTGCATTATCAAACACATATTCTGGACGTGTAGAACCAAAACCACTGATACCACCGTTGTTAATTAAAGGATGAAATCCCTCTAAACCAAATGCTGGATTTCTCATTTTAACAGAGCTGGCACCAGAAGTAATCAATTCAATATCTACCGGATAAGTAAATGGCTGATTTAAGAAAGAAGCAGGACGGTCGCCAGGTACTTCTGTAGCAATTCTACCCTTAAAAGTATAAACACCATCATACTTATTTTTAACACCAATAATAATTACAATTTTATTGGCGTTTGGGTTGATAACGGCACCGCTTGCATCAGCAATTTGTAAGCCCAGTGCATAGCTTGAAGAAAGATCAATTTTTGTTTTATCTAATGTAATAGGTAAATCTACCACATTAGTGCCTGCCTTTACAGTTACATCAAAGCTTCCGGTATATGCATTGGCAGGAAGTTCAATATAACCCGTGCTATTGGCGGTATTATAATCAGCTATCAAACCTGCATTTTTAGAAACTTTAATCAGGTAATCTTTCTTAGCCAACCCCTGATCTCCCAGAAAAATACGGATAGCATCAAATTTTTCCTGTAAAGGAGTAGAGTTGAGTGCAAAGGATTTAGAATCTTCGCTGGCAGCATCTGCAATCATTACTGCAGCAGCGGGGTTATCAGTTAAAGCATCTTCATATCCCGTGTTTTTTAAGCACGATGACAGCGATACTGTAGCAGCTAAAGCCAGTGCCAGTACTTTTGTATGTTTACTATTTATAATCATATCATTCGTTTTTTCAGATTAACTATTAATTGTCCCAGAAAATTTTTGAAGTAAAAATGTTTATCCCTTTAGGTACATTAGGAGTATTAGAAGACTCCTCTACTAATGGATAAGGCAATCTTATTGGTTGAGATGTAGTAGAAGCCTGAGCAGATAATGGCACCACAGGGAAACCACTCTTACGATTTTCACTCCATGCTTCTAAACCATTTATGTTAGCTAAAGAAATCCATTTTTGCAGCGCAATAGCATTTAGCTTGTTAGTTGATGCTGCAAAATCTGCATTGTTAATACCACTGCTTAACAATGTTGTAGCATTACTAACCGCAGTACCCGTTAAACGAAATGACTCCCTTACGCCGTTTTTGTAATAATCTTCTGCGCTTAAAGGCAATGTAACAGAAGGCCATCTTTGTTTAGCTTCAGCCATTAAGAACTGCGCTTCAGAAGAGGTCATTATTATTTGGCGCTTTATCTGGTTGTAAGCTTCAATCTGGAAGGGTCCTATCGGAGAACAAACAGCTTCCAGGTAAGCAGTGCCTTGCGCTCCTAATGGAACACCTACATAGCGTGAAGCGGCAAATGTTTCTGCTGTGGCTTGCGTAACAATACCACCGTTTGAAGCATCCGGTCTTGGAGAGCAAACATGCTTCATTCTGAAAGTATCATTGGTAGCCTTAAAATTATCTACTAATAATTTGCTCATGCGAATAAACTTGTTTGAACCAGCAGGAGCATTGTTAGCATCAAACCCATAAGTAGCATAGAATGGATTGATTTTACCCACCACACCAGACTGGTAGCCCGGAGAGGCGGTTACATCTTCACCCAATGCTAATAAGCCAGAACCTTCAGCAACAATTTTATTAATCTCTGCAGTGATATAAGCATCACGGCCTGCCATAGCACTTTGACGCATTAAGATGCGCATCTTAAGTGTATTTGCAAAACGAACCCACTGCTGTTTGTTTCCGGCAAATACAATATCTGCCGGGTCTGAAGCTGCTGTGGCTGCTTTTATTTCTGCAATAGCAGCATCCAATTGCTTGATTAAATCCTCATAAACTGTTTTAGCATCATCATATTTAGGTTGTAATACTGTAGTACCTTTTAATGCATCTGAATAAGGAATATTACCGTACAGATCGATCAGATTTTGATAAACCATGCACTTCATTACTCTTGCAAAGCCGGCCAGATTTGGGCGACCATCTGTTTTACCATTATTGATTACAAATTCATAATCATAAAGGTTGTTGTAATAACCTGTCCAGAAGTTAAAATCTGTGTTAGTTACAACGTAAGTCATTTGGGCCTGACCACCAATAAAGCTGGTAGACTGCGACCAATGACCACCCCAAAAACCGCCAAGTTGATTAGCGCCTAGAGTACCAATAGTGGTATTAAGTGCATTAGTAAAAACTAAATCAGAAGTGGTAGCTGTGGGTGAGTTGGGGTTATTATTCACATCCAGCCAGCCTTTTTTACAGCTGCCAAATGCCACCCCCATCATAATTAATAAAATACCTATTTTAAGTTTCATAATTCAAATTTTGTGTTTCTGATAAATATTACTCCAGTTTCAATTAAAATGTAATTGATAAGTTAGCACCATAAGCTCTTACAGGTGGTGTAATACCAATACTGTTAATACCTAAACCGTTACCAGTTGTGGTACTAAACTCTGGATCTGTATACCAGTTATTGCTGGGTAATAAAGTCAGTAAGTTTCTACCATATACGCCTATTGTAGCACGTTTCATGAACTTAACTTTATCCAAAACAGATTTAGGAAGGTCATAGCTCAAAGAAACGTCACGTAATTTCCAAAATGCACCAGAAGTAATAAAGTTCTCTGCAATCTGACGATAATAAGTTACCCAAACTGTGTAGTGACCATTTTGTACGGGAATTTTATCGTTAATAACAGTTTTTCCAGTTGAAGATTCTACATAAGCAGAATTAGGATAAATGAATGGCGCACGACCATATTGGGTGGTAACTTTTGCTGAACCAGTAAAAGTCATTTGGCGACCAATATCGTGATACACCACATTACCACCACGATACTCAGCATTTGCGCTAAAGTTGAATCCTTTGTAGCGTAATGTTGTACCTAGCCCTAATTGATGCTTCGGTAAGCTATTACCAAAGCCTACTAAAGAAGATGCTGTTTGTGGATAGCCGTCAGCTTCATTTACTAATACTCTGCCGGTAGCTGAATCACGAGCATAGGCAGATGCTCTCAGGTAAGGGAAAGGCAACCCAATTTCCGCAGTGGTTTGCGCATATGTAAAACCACCACCATATGGAGTTAAACGCTGTAGATCCTGGAAGAGGCTTACTACTTTGTTATTGTTGAAAGAATATCTAGCACTGATTTCCCAGGTAAGATTTTTGTTTTTTATCACCTGTGCTTTTATATCAGCTTCATAACCCCAGTTTTTGGTTTCACCAATATTAACTGTTGCAGAAGCAAACCCTGTTGAAGGAGTTAAGGTAATAGGAAGAATCTGCTTTTTAGAACTTTGATTGTACGCTGTAAAGTCTACGTTCACTCTGTTTTTGAAAAAAGCAGCTTCAAATCCAAATTCTCTTGAAGTTACAAACTCGGGTCCAAGTAATGCATCGGGAAAGTTATCACCCACAGTAGTACCAACTGTATTACCGTAAGGGAAGCCACCACCTACACCATATGTTAACGCAAGTCCATATGCTCCTAAATTATCGTTACCATTCTTATTTAATGCGCCTCTTAGTTTTAAGTAATCAAGTACATCATTTTTAAGTGATGGAACTGCTTCAGTAACAATAAAAGAAACATCTCCTCCATAATAAGCATATTGATATAAGCCCTTATCTCTGCCTTTTGCATAAAAAACAGATGAACCATCATAACGGCCTGTACCATGTACAAATAAGAAATCTTTGTAGTTTAAAGTTAAGTCGCCGTAAACACCATACTTTCTGATTTCAGATTCAGAACCACCGCCAGTTAATTCACCGGTTCTGAATGCTACGTTATACAATTCTGGAATTAATACAGAACTGGAACCTACAGATACAGACTGAGATTTTCTGATTTGTATGTTAGAACCCAGTATTGCTGTTGCTTCAATTTTGCCAAACTTCTTTTTTGCAGTTGCAAAAAGGTCGTTATTAATTCTTCTTCCATAAGAAGAGAAATCGTTCACACCACCTAAAATATTAGTGGTAGCTCTGTTAATACCATCATAATCGTTGGGGAATGGGGCTGGCACCTGCGCAAGACGTGCAGCATAGTCTGTAAACAAGAATTTACCTTGCCAAGACTTACCAAACTGATTGGTTAAGGCAATACCTACTCTTTCAGTAACAGTTACCCAACTAACCGGGCGAAAATCTAACTGAACGTTACCGTTAAAATAGTTGTTATTTACACGTTGACGCTCATTGTCTAATTCAAAGAAAGGATTTTCATAATAATCGTTGAAATATCCGTTAGGGTTTGCAAACTTATTATTTTTCCAGTCTGTTAATTGAGATAAAGGAATATGAGCAGCTGTATTGATAATATTAAAGTAGAAATCAGAAGTGGTTTGATTAAGACGCTCCTGAATATAATTACCTACAAAAGAAGCTGTGAATTTTCCAAACTCTTTGGTAGCACTCATTCTTACACTGTTTCTGCGATTTTCATCTTTAGGAACAATACCTGTAATTTTTGCATCCTGAAAAGACAAGAAGAAACGGCTGTTTTGGTCTCCACCACTTACAGATACATCATTTGTAAATGTGGTACCCTTTTGCCATACTTTTTTTCTTTCATTCGGAATTGCAGAGTAAGGCAATTCTAAAACACTGCCATCTTCTAAACGACGGCCTAAAGGACGGATACTTCCATCAAAACGGTCGCCATATTGCTGATTCTCATAACTTCTATAGTTACCAGAAGGATCAATACCACCATAATCTGAACCAGAACCAAACTCGTCCTGAAACTTTGGAAGGAAAGAAAGTTCTTCTACGTTAACAGCACTTGAAAAAGTAACCGTTGGTTTTGATTTAGAACCTCTTTTAGTATTGATCAATAAGGCACCATTAACACCATCAGAACCATATAAAGTAGCGGCTTGACCACCCTTTAAAACAGTTACATTATCAATATCATTAGGGTTTAAATAAGCAATAGCATTTTGAGGAACGGGAACACCATCCAAAACAATCAATGCTTCATTATTACCAGTCATTGAACGATAACCACGTAAAACAATCTTTACTGCAGGGTTTACACTGTTATTAGCGTTTACTACTGTTAAACCAGATACTTTACCTGATAAAGCCTGTGCTAATTGAGGCGATTTACCGTTCGTAAGGTCTTTCTCGTTTACAGTAGATTGGGCAACCCCAATTTCTTTGGGTCTTTTTTTAACACCTAAGCCAGAAGTAATAACTACTTCTTTCAGGTCTTCATTTTTGGTGGTCAGGGTTACATTTACATTTTTACCCGCGGCTACAACAGTTCTTTCTGAGTAACCAACGGCAGTAATTAATAACTCTGCGTTTTCTTTTACTTTGATTGTGAAAATACCGTTTGCGTCTGCTTTAACGGTGTTTTTTGTACCGGCTTCAGTAACAGTAGCAAAACCTACTGCTTCGCCTTTTTCGTCCTTTACCAGACCTGTAATGATCTTGGTTTGCGCCACTGCCATAATTGAAAATAGCATTAGCACTGAGAACAGTGATAGAAGTTTTCTCATTGTTATGTTAGTTTTAGTTATCGAGAGATTGTAAATATAGGAAGATTTCGCCTTCGCCAAAAACTTGTTAAAGTTCGTAATTTCCTATACAATTTGACAGACAAACAAGCTTATAGGAACGCTGCAACCGTTAAAAACTAAAAATCGTTTGTATCCTAAGTTCCGTTCTTCTGTTTCCTTTAATTTCATCTAGGCCTGAGCCTATAGCAGCTTTACCTTTGTAAATAGTTTGCGCCCATTTAAACCAAAACGTCCATTCATAATTTGCTTTTTTTATGGGATTCCGAAAAAATTTAAGATCTTTTATATTGAAATTCAAGTAATAACGAAGCCCCTGGTCATAAAATGCCGGTATAGAAAATCCATAAAGAACATCAGTTTCATAGGCATAGATCCTAGAGTTGTAGCTGGCTGTTTCAAAAAATTGAAGCCTGAAATTTGCCGCCCAGTTCTTTATCCCCGATTTATAGAACGCATCGGCAAATATCAAATAGCCATCTTCTGATGCCTTAGCTCCTTTATTGTACCATAGCATCTCGGCTCGGCTTCTTAAAATAACCCTTGAATTGATGTTTATACTGTTTTGCCATCTTAAGCTTTGTTTGGGTAAAAAGGCAACAACCGGGTTAACCTGAGTATTTTCAAACGTATTCTGCTGCCTTGCTTCATTTCTGTACCGTACATAAATTTCTGTTTGCTTTGAGGGCATATAGGTTAGCTGTACTAAAAAATCTTTTCCACTTGAAGGACCATCAATTCTATACTTAAGCCATGGAAACTGGTAAAAATCTGCATAGGCGTCTATTTTTATGCTGTGTAATGGATGTAGGCTGATTGCTGTATAGAACCCTTTTTCATTTGTTGGAAAACTACTCTCAGTAAATGCATCTCCGTTTAGCGATTGGTATGCCTTATTGATATTTCTGTATAAAAAACTCATATCTGCTTTTGCGTCTAAACTTATAAGCACTCCATTTATGGTAGCAATAGACTTATTATGATCAATAGCTGTCTCTCCAAAAAAATGCAAGTTTTTAAAAGTATAATTATAGTCCACGCTATAATTATGAAGGCGTTGGCCATTAAATGCATATAAATTGTAGGGAACAAGCTCTTTTATAAAAGGGTTTGAGAACCCATGATGAATAGTATTAAAGCTGAAAAGTGCGTTTCCGGATTGATAACGCAATACCCCTCCCGCAGCTACTTGTGTTATACTGTTTCTATCTGCAAGTTCAGATGATGTTCTATGATAACCACCGGTTAATAAAGAACTAACCCAATCATTACCAGAAAGGCTATCGATATTTAGATTGGCACTTATTTTTTTATACGAGCCGAAAACACTCCACTCCCATTTTTTAAACCCAGCCGTTATAGCTACTCCCCTATGAAAATTATACTCTGCCGGTGAATTGTATGGCCTGAAAACTGCAGCTTGTCGTTTGATAGCCAATACGGCTGCACTCTTTTTAAATGCAAGACTTTGCCATTGTAGTAAGCCCTGCCCCATGTTTACGCTAAAATCTCCAATAGCAAGTGTCTTTATCTTACCCAAGTTTCTGGCATAAAAGTGAAACGAATAAAAATCGAACCCTTTGGTATTTTTATTCCTAAAAAATGATTCACCGGCATCTTTATCTGCTACAAAGCCCCACGTTAATACATTTTTATAGTTATAGTTGAATCGAAAAAAATGACGGTCTCTTTCGCCCAAATAAAAATTTGTGCCGAGTAATTTGGGTACCTGATATCCTTTTGCTTTTTCTAAAACCTGGCTATATCTGTACAAAAAATTATAAGTACCACCACGCAGCCGTTGCCTGAGTGTTACAGGTAAATCAATAGCGTTGCTAATTGTAACAAAGGCAATTATTTTTTTTATTGTAGCAACATCCCAACCGGGTACAGCCTGTAATTCATACACAGTTTTGAATGGCCCAAGCAGGCTACGGTAGTTAATAAACTGTATTATCTGGTAATCGGAAAGAACCAACAATTCCTTTAACTCTTCAGTCTTTATGGTGTTTAAATTTAGCGGTTGCTTTTTGTAACGTTGCAGTTGCTGCAGGTAAGAATCGTCTTCTGTTTCATTATTGTCATTGGCAGCTGCCAGGTTCTCTAATTGCTGTTCGGTAGCAGACAATGCAGGTTCTTGTGCCACTACAAAGAGTGGCAGTAGCATTATTGAAAACAATAAATATATTTTGCCCGGCACTTTTATTTATACATTACGATTTATAAAAAGCGCTGCTATCAGAGTTCTTCTTTGAGTGGCTCGTTTTTGTTTTTGGCCTTGAATAATAATAACAATCCGGGGGTAAACCCTAGCTGATTATGAAAACTTCCTACTACATCAATTCTCAGTTGCTTCCATTGCCAACCTGCGCCAATATAATATTGATTGTACGCTGTAACCACACCAGCTCTTCCAAAAAACTGGTCATTCCATTGATATTGTACCCCCGCGTTTATAGTAATTGGCTCAGCTTCTTCTTTCACCATTTCTGTAGTTAGTACTACTTTATCATTTACAGTATACCCTAACCCCAATTTATAAATAGAAGGAAGTTTCTCTGTGCTCCCTTTTCCAAACTTTCCACCAACTGGGTTGTAAAGATGAATTGCGGTTACCAATTGTTTTGTTAACTGCCAGCTACTGCCTATTTCAAAATTTATGGCACTACTACTGCCATAAACTGGTATTCGTACAGTGTTATAATTAATTTGTGCCCCTATACTTACTGTTGAACCTAATTTTCTGCCATACGCCAACCCCATTTGTGTATTATTATAATCTGCACCGCCACCATAATTAAGATGTAGGCCAAACCCGCCCCATTTAGATGGCAGCACAATACTGGCCTGGTAAATACTGAATGCTTCTAGCTGAAAGCGCCTTTCTGAAAATATGCCAGCATGTATTTGTTGTACATTGGCAAGGTTGGCCTGGTTAGCGGTGCCCGCAAAAGCATCTGCAAAACTACTGGTATACGCACCGTTACTGGTATAACGGCTGCTTACAGTGCTGCGGGTAATTTGAGCAACTGTTTTGTGGTGTATAAAATGAATGCATACAACCCAACAGCCTATAAGCTTAAAAAGCCGATAGCTGCGTTGCCGATGAAAGGACTGCGACGCAACGATGCTGAATAAGGTTATTTGGCTGGAGTTATTACCCAAAAAAAGAAATGGTGCCTTTTTTCTCATGCCCTTGTTTTGGTATTTGAAAACTAAGTACAATTTGTGGCAAAAAAAATTTTTATTGCCGCAGCACCGATGCAAGCTGCACCCTACCTTTGCGCCATGCAAATACTGGACGGGTTATTGGTTAGCAAAGCCACCAAAGAAGACTTAAAAATAAAAGTGGCGCAATTAAATATTGAGGGTAAAAAAACACCTCATTTGGCGGCTATTTTAATTGGTAGTAACGGGGCCAGCGAAACCTATGTTGGCGCTAAAGTAAAAGCCTGTAGCGAAATTGGCTATAAAAGTACACTCATACGCATGGAAGCAGAGGTGAGTGAACATAAACTGCTGGAAGTTATTGAAGACCTGAATGCAGACCTGGATATTGATGGTATATTGGTGCAATTGCCACTACCCAAACAGATTTCAGAAGAAAATGTAATCAATGCAATTCATCCTTCAAAAGATGTTGATGGATTTCATCCGGTTAATGTAGGTAAAATGGTGCAGGGCCTTGATACGTTTGTGCCGGCCACCCCTTACGGTATTATGCTAATGCTGGAACATTATAAAATTAACATCAAAGGAATGCATGCTGTGGTAGTGGGCAGAAGTAATATTGTGGGCCGGCCTATGAGCATTTTATTAAGCAATAATACCACCCCTGGCAATTGTACAGTAACTATTACCCACTCTCATACCCACAACATAAAAAAACTTTGCGCCAGTGCAGATATTATTGTGGCTGCATTGGGCAAACCCAATTTTATTACGGCCGATATGGTAAAAGAGGGTGCTATTGTAATTGATGTGGGTATTACCCGAGTTGCAGATAGCAGCAAAAAAAGTGGTTTTGCATTAAAAGGCGATGTGGACTTTGAAGCAGTAGCGCCTAAATGCAGCTATATTACCCCAGTGCCCGGCGGCGTTGGCCCCATGACCATTGCAGCACTTATGAAAAACACGTTTTTGGCCTGCCAGCAAAAAAATTAAAATTATTCGTTTACTGCTTCTTCAATCAACTGATGAAAAGTAGGTTCCAGTTGCGTAAGCCATGCTGGCAATACCTGCGGCATAATCGTCCATAAATTGGCAGGTTTGTGCATGCGTATCATAATACGATTGCCCCTATCATCACTTACATCGATAGTAAACACCAACTCTGCGCTGCTGTTAATTTTTCTAAAGTTAAATTCTCTCAATCTACCCTCTGCCTTAATCAATTTGGTAAACTGAACGTTTTTTATAAAATGAATTTGCATAGTACCCCTTTATATCTTTCTTACTGCAATCATCGTGCAAATTTCCGTTACTGCCATACAATATTATCAACACAGCCACTTTACAACAAAATTTTAAAGTTTGCTTTTTTTATGTTACCAGCAGCACCAATAAAGCAACATTTGTTGCCACGCTCGTTTTAGCAGCAGTGCAGGTGGCAACAAGCACTTACCAATAAAAACCTTAACAAAAAAACTGTGGCGCATTTAAAGCCAACCCTTATTTTTATAGCCAACAATACATTTTATATGAAGCATTGGTTCTTTATCTGTTTATTACTACCTGCTGCAATAAAGGCACAGGATTGCAATCTTAAAAAAGATCAGGACCTCTTAACCAACAAACCCAAACTATCCACCGGTTTTATTGAATTAGATAATGCTATACTAAACATAGAAGTCTCTGGTAAAGACATTGACTTTTTTTTTGTAATAAAAAACAAAGCCGCCAATTGCTTTAACGATGAAAGTGAAGTGCTGGTAACCTACGAAGGAGGCAAACTAAAAAATGAATACCGCAATAGCACGGGCTATACTAATTGTGAAGGTGTTTTTCACCTGGTATTTAGAAACTCTGCTACCTACACGCCCAGTGGTTTACAAAAACTAATTGCCAAAAAAGCAATTAGCTTTTTATTTACAGCCAGTAATAGCAAAACCACTTTGGTTGCACTAAATGATGCCCAACAAAAAATAATTGTGCAATTAGCCACCTGCATTGCCAAAGATGCCAAAACTGTTTTATAATAAAAAGGCCTGCATTATGCAGGCCTTTTTATTATAAATTAAGCAACACGCCCTACTCAATTAAAATTGTTTTACGGTAAGTTTGGCTGCTATTACCAGCAGCTACCTGCACCAGCATTAAGCCCTTAACTGTTGATGGTACAGAAACCTGTAATTGATTGGTAACAGCTGCTAATTGTTGCACTGCTACTTTTTTACCAGCCAAATTGATTATGGTTACTGTAAGTTGTTTGCCTTGCAACGCTTCTGGCAACACTACTGTAAACTGTTGCGCAGCCGGGTTGGGGTAAATACTAATATCAATTTTGTTATGCAACGCTTCTTTATACAACAACACTTTTGAATAAGCAAAGCGACCATCTCTATCAACAATCTTCAGCCGGTAATAAGCAGTACCTGCAGAAATAATATCAGCAGCTTGATAGCTTTTAACATTTTCGTTATTGCTACTGGCATTAATAGCAGCTAAGTAATAGAAGTTATTACCATTTGCTGATTTCTCCACCACATACTCCTTTACATTTATTTCATTGCTAACCTTCCATTGCAATTGCAATACCTGGTTTTGCCTGGTATAAGACAAAGAAAGTAATTGTGCCGGCAAAAACAAGCAAGTATTAAAATTAGAAGGAAACTGTATAACGGTACTGTTTTGTGTAATTACGCCGTTTGCGCCATTAGCTGCACCAAAATTAATTCCACCGGCTGTGGTGCCTGCACTACCTGCAGTAACCGTACTGCCAGCATTTAAAGTGCCGTTAGAATAAATAACGCCGCCGCCGCCGCCGCCACCGGGTCCATGAGAAGCGCCACCACCAGTGTTAGTGCCACCAGTACCCCCATTAGCCGTAATCGTTACGTTAGAATGACCAGAGCCAGCAAATACCAATACACTTCCACCACCACCACCACCACCGCTACCGTCATTGGTTACCGTATTATTAGCATCGCTTCCATTAACATTTATAGTACCTGCGCTAGTAATATTTCTTACAGACAAAATAATAATGCCACCACCAGCTGCACCACTTGATGCAAAACCACTACCGGGTGTACCCGTACCATTATTGGTACTGCCACCACCACCGCCGCCGCCCATTACAATTCTGTTAGCCGCACGTTGAGCAAAAGTTGCTGCAGGTTCGCCGCCACTGGTTGCTCCGCTATTCCATGCGTTACCACCTTTACCACCAGTACCGCCATTGGCGCCGCCGCCGCCGCCAGAGTTTTGGTCGTTTGAGCCGGGGTTACCATCGGTGCCGCCGCCACCGGCATTACCCGGTGATCCTTTACCATTGCTTCCGTTTGGATAACCTTCAACTGCAGCACCATTATCTAATAAACTTCCTGCATTGTTTAAAAAACGGGGCATGCCAGCCGTACCTTCTCCCTTTGCAGCATTATTGTTTACAGATGCCAGTGTACTAAAATCTGTATTAGCACCCGCACCACCACCTAGTTGTTGAGAAGCACCACCCCTGAAACCCAGACCTGCCGCGTTCATAGAAAACCCTGCAAAGCTAAAATCGTTTAAAGTATGAATAGCCATAACGCCGCCTACTGTGCCTGTCCATGCTGGTGCAGCAATATTTGCACCTAATGTGGCATTAAAATACACAGGCACCCTAATAACTTGAAAACGGTATTGACCGAAACTGCCATAATCAGAATTTCTATATTCTCGGTTGGTACCGCTGCTAATGTTTAATGTGCCACCCGCAAGTGATACACTATTTGTTGCCACGGCATATTCTAAATTACCAGCAATATGATTGCTATTATTTAGATAACCACTGCCGGTACCGCCACTAACACCATCTCCATAGGTGTCGCCGTTGGTTACATTAATTTCGGCCCCTTGCATTTGAATAATTAATACCAAATCTCCGGAGCTGATAGCTGTAGTACCAATAGTAGCTGCACCTAATGTTATAGATGTGCTGCCTGCAGCTACCGTAGCTTGTGTGCCGGGATAATATGTATTTGGATTGGTTGAGATAGTGGTGTTACCACTGGTTGGACATGTTTGTGATTTTACCAAAATCACAGAAAAAATCATCATCATTGCTAGTAAAAAGTGCCTCATAAATTTGGATTTGTTAGTTTTAAGAGTAAACTCTTAGATTCAAAATTACCGCAAATAGTTGCAATAAAGTTTATTTAAATCAACTTTTTATTAAACAAAGCCTGCAATGGTGTTGTTGCCCAATGGACCGGAAGTTGAACTGAGCGTAGCAAGGATGCTGCTATATAAAACAACTGCTGGTGACAAATAAAAAAGCCCCGCAATTGCGGGGCTGTATTGTAAAACCAGTTACTATTAATAACGGTAATGTTCTGGCTTAAACGGACCAACCTTTGGTATACCCAGGTAAGCCGCTTGCTCATCTGATAACTCGTCTAACTCAACGCCAATTTTAGCAAGGTGTAAACGGGCTACCTTTTCATCTAAATGCTTTGGCAGCACATATACTTCGTTTTTGTAATTGCTGTGATTAGTCCACAACTCAATTTGTGCCAGTGTTTGATTACTGAAAGAGTTACTCATTACAAATGATGGATGACCTGTTGCACAACCCAAGTTAACCAGGCGGCCTTCTGCTAATACAATTACATCTTTACCATCAATATTGTATAAATCAACTTGTGGCTTAATGGTATCTTTTGTATGACCGTAGTTTTTATTTAACCAAGCCATATCAATTTCAATATCAAAGTGGCCAATATTACAAACAATAGCTTTGTCTTTCATTGCACGGAAGTGCTTTTCAGTAATCAGATCGCGGCAACCAGAAGCAGTTACAATAATATCAGCTTCAGGAACAGCTTTTATCATTGGCTTCACTTCAAATCCGTCCATGGCTGCTTGTAATGCACAGATTGGATCTATTTCTGTAACAATTACGCGGCAACCTGCACCTTGTAATGAATGAGCAGAACCTTTACCCACATCTCCGTAGCTACCTACAACGGCTACTTTACCAGCCATCATTACGTCTGTTGCTCTTCTGATAGAGTCAACCAAACTTTCTTTACAACCATATTTGTTATCAAACTTAGATTTGGTAACACTGTCGTTTACGTTAATAGCAGGAATTGGTAAAGTACCTTTTGCCATTCTTTCATATAAACGATGTACGCCAGTTGTTGTTTCTTCAGATAAACCTTTAATGCCTTTTACAAATTCAGGATATACATCAAACACCATATTCGTCAGATCACCTCCATCATCCAGAATCATATTCAACGGACGATCTGCACCGCCAAAGAATAATGTTTGCTCAATACACCAATCTGCTTCTTCTTGAGATTGACCTTTCCAGGCAAATACACCAATACCTGCTGCAGCAATAGCAGCCGCTGCATGATCTTGCGTAGAAAATATATTACAAGAACTCCATTTTACTTCAGCACCTAAAGCCACCAGCGTTTCAATTAAAACCGCGGTCTGAATGGTCATGTGTAAGCAACCAGCAATACGGGCATTTTTTAATGGTTGAGATGGACCATACTCTGCACGGATTGACATTAAACCGGGCATCTCTGCCTCAGCCAAACGTATTTCTTTACGACCCCATTCAGCCAGGCTCATATCTTTTACTTTGTAAGGCAGGCTGAAGTCAATAGATTTCAAACTTGTAGACATAATGATTGTTTTGTTTAAATTAAATTTAATGGATACTATCAAACAGGTGCAAAGCTAATTTCAGGGAACAAAATATCATAGAAATTTGGGAAATTTGGAACAAACTGACTTAAAATGTAAATTTACCAGAACAAATTCCTTTAATCGTATGGAAAAGCAACCCGAAAAAGAAAAAAACGCCCAGCCCGTAAATATTGATGATAAAGACTTATTGATATTAAGACTCTTGCAGCAGAACGCTAAAATTACAGTGCGAGAAATTGCAGCCAAAATACACCTTAGCACCACTCCGGTACACGAACGTATAAAAAGACTGGAAGATGGAGGTGTTATTACCCAATATGCTGCCCTTATCAATCCCGTAAAAGTAAAAAAAGGGCTTATGGTTATTTGCTATGTATCGCTTAAAGAGCATAGTAAAAAAACAGGGGCCCGGTTTATAAAAACGATTCATGAACTGAATGAAGTATTAGAATGCTATAATATCTCCGGCGAGTTTGATTTTATGCTGAAAGTAGTT
This sequence comes from Sphingobacteriales bacterium, assembly GCA_004295245.1. Taxonomy (GTDB): domain Bacteria; phylum Bacteroidota; class Bacteroidia; order Chitinophagales; family Chitinophagaceae; genus JACMLD01. The sequence goes on from REAR01000063.1 coordinate 51,541, forward strand.
GCAGAAAGTATGGATGCTTACTACGATTTTCATGTAAACAAATTAGGACAGCTTGAAAACATTGGCCACATGCAAAGCACTTTTGTAATGGGTACTATTAAGCAAACACACGTTATAGTATAGATAAATATTTTTATTGGCCATCTGTAAAATAGAGCCCGGCAGCCGTTGCGTCGCACCCTTCAGCTATGGTACCAGTCTCGGCAACCTTAAGGCACACCACTTTGCCATGCGGTTAAATACCCTATCTTTACAAACTAATTTGCTATATGCAGCTTGCCAAACAACATCCTTACTTTACACTTTCTACAGCAGTACACATACTGCCGGCTAATTACTATATACCAGACTGATTTCTCTTCAAAAGGTATCGCCAGGCTTTGCTGTGTGTTTCACTAAAAACATTATATGAAAAATATTAAGCTGATAGAAGTTCCATCAGAAATTGGTGCTGGTACCCGTGGTGCCAGCTTGGGTATAGAAGCTATAAAAATAGCGGCGCTTGATTTTATGAGTAATTTCTTTATTCATTTCCCCAGCGAACGCATTCCTACAGAAAACAAATTACTCTACGAACCCATCGAATCTCCTTACGCTAAAAGAGGCAAGGGTATTCTTACCATGTATGAAAGAGTAAGTAAAGCCGTAAGCGATACTATGCGTAATAATTTCTTCCCGGTAGTTATCAGCGGCGACCATAGTATGGCGGGGGCTACCATTGCTGGTATTAAAATGGCAAAACCCAAAAGTAAACTGGGCGTAATTTGGATTGATGCACATGCTGATTTACATACCCCTTACACCACCCCATCGGGCAATATGCACGGTATGCCACTGGCTGCCACTATTAATGAAGACAATGATGATTATGCGGTACATGAAGTAGACCCAGATACTGCCAAACTCTGGAACCAGTTAAAGACTATTGGAAAAATTGCCCCGAAAGTATTACCAGAAGATGTAGTATTTATTTCTTTAAGAGATTATGAAAAAGAAGAAAGGGGCCTAATAGAAAAACACGGCATGAAAGTTATAACAACCAGTGAAGTAAGACGAAAAGGGCCAGAAAATGTAGTACGTAGTGTAATTCGTTATCTGAGTGATTGTACCGACATATATATATCCTTTGATGTAGATAGCCTTGACGCATCCATTTCTAAAGGCACAGGCACACCTGTTAGTAATGGTTTAAAAGAGCGTGAAGCAGAAGATTTAATTAGCAAGTTTATGCAAAACCGCAAAGTTTGTTGTTTTGAAATTACCGAGGTAAACCCAACGCTTGACAAAGAAAACCTGATGGCAGAAATAGCCTTTAATATTTTGCAGCGCAGCGTTAATATTTTAATGATGAACTAACCACGCATTAGACTGAGGCGCAGGAAGCCAGTATTAATATTTTTTTTAAATTAGTGCAACGGTATTAATGCCAGCTTTGTCAACCGGCTAATAACAGCTATATGAAAAAACATACGTTTACTTTCTTTTACCTGCTTCTATTAATTATAGCCACGCAAATACAAGGTTGCAAAAAAAACAATAACAATATTACTGTTAGTACCGGAATGGTAATAAAAGAAATGACCACATCTATTAGCCCGGGTTCATACTATATTTTGTTAGACAATCCCAATGCCCAAACCCAGCCATTTGTATGTAAAGAAAGTACTGTCTTTATAAGACCAGAATCCTGCATAGAAGGTGTTTGTATTACCAATCTACCTGCTTCTTTAAAAGTTACAGGAAAACGCATCCGCTTCAGCCAGTATAAAGACCTCGGTCTACACTATGTATATTCTTCTTTGTACGTGCCGCATTTTATAGAAGTGTATGATGCTACAGCGGTTAATTAGCTTCAAACATTTTAGCAATTCCTTCTTCAAATGAAAGCGGCTGATACCCCAATTGCGTTACGGCTTTATTAATATTGAAACCGGTTTTAAGTGGCCGTTTACCGGGTTGTGTAAACGTGCTGGCATCTACTGGTTGCAGTAAATTTCTATCCAGTTTAAAATAAGAAGCCACTGCTTCTGCCATTTGGAATGGCGTTAGCACATCTTTACCAGAAACATGAAAAACACCTGTGGCATTTTTTTCAATTATCAAAACAATCCCTTTGGCAAGATCTGCTACATAAGTAGGTGTTCTTACCTGATCGGTTACTACTTTAATTGATTGCTGTGCTTCTAAATTTTGTTTTACCCATGTAACAATATTACTACGGGTACCACTTAGGGTATTGCCATAAACCAAACAGGTTCGTATAATTGTCCACGAAATTTCAGATAACTCTGTTATGCTTTCTGCCTGTACTTTGGTAAACCCATACCAACTGATTGGGTTTAAATGATCGTCTTCGGCATAATTACCTTTTTCGCCATCAAAAACAAAATCAGTACTAATATATATGAAATGGCTGCTGTGCGCTTCTGCATTCAGCAATACCGTTGCAGTCCCTTTCACGTTAATAGCCTCCGCTTTTTCCTGTTGCAACTCACAATCATCTACCTGCGTCATAGCAGCCGCATGTACTACTATTGCAGGTTGTTCTTTCTCAAATATATTATACACAGCAATTTCATCTGTAATATCACAATCGTAATAAATAAAATTGGTATTACTGACAAATGGTAACCGGCAAGGCCCTTTACTACAACCTATGACAGTATAGCTTTCTTTTAAAAGTATATTAATTAAATGTTGCCCCAGCAACCCATTGGCGCCTGTTACTAAAACTGTTTTCATTATTGCATTTAAAAGGTTGTTACAATTGTTTTGCAAAATAACAGCATGCTACTTAATAATATTGCTTTTATAATAAATCAATAACACAGTCCGCTGCAATGCCGTTAAAGGGAGTCGCGAATGGCCGGTATAAAAGACATCAAAGCACTCCACAGTTCCAATGCTAAAAAAACAAACCCCTCGTTTTTCAAAACAACCAAAAGCAATGGCATTTTATACAAAACCATTTTCCTAACAAACGTTTCATTTGTAAAAAACCAACACTTTATTAAAATATGAATATGTGTGTTTGCCGTTCATGTATCGTTTCATTTGCTTATTTTTGATGCTTCGTGTATTCCCAACATCAATTTATCAATTGATTGTGATGGTTGGGGATGGTTTTTTAACTAAACTGTTTGCAGACTAAATGACTGATTTTAAAAAAGTAACAAAAATTGGCGTCCTCACTTCCGGCGGCGACTCGCCGGGTATGAATGCTGCAGTAAGAGCAGTCGTTCGCACAGGTTTATATCATGGTTTAGAAATGTTTGGCGTTACCCGCGGTTACAGTGGTATGATTGATAACGATATTCAGAAAATGGAATCTCGTTCTGTTGCAAACATTATACAACGCGGCGGCACCATCTTAAAAACGGCCCGCAGCAAAGCCTTTCTAGAGCCTGCCGGCAGAGAAAAAGCATACAACAATTTAAAGCAACACGGCATTGATGGCCTGGTTATTATTGGTGGCGACGGCTCTTTTCGCGGCGCACTAAAGTTTAGCCAGGAGTTTGATATACCCTGTATTGGTTTACCCGGTACTATTGATAAAGATATTGCAGGTACCGATTTTACAATTGGCTTTGACACCGCAGTAAACACTGCCGTAGAAGCAATAGATAAAATAAGAGATACTGCCGATGCACATGATCGCCTTTTTATTATTGAAGTAATGGGCCGCGATGCAGGCTATATTGCACTGCACAGTGGTATTGCTACCGGCGCCGAGCATATTTTAATACCAGAAAGCAAAACAGATATAGAATATATAATTCGTAACCTGCAGGAAAAAGAAAAGCGCCGCAAATTAGTTAATATGATTGTAGTAGCCGAAGGAGATGAATTTGGCGGTGCAGAAAAAGTAAGCAAAGTAATAAAAGAACGCATGCCTCAGGTAGATACCCGCGTTTGCATTTTAGGTCAT
>REAR01000193.1 GCA_004295245.1 Sphingobacteriales bacterium
AGTATGACACAAAGCTTTGGTGATCTAATACAATCTGACAAACCCGTGCTGGTTGATTTTTTTGCAGAATGGTGTGGCCCCTGTAAAATGATGGCTCCCTATTTAAAGCAGGCAAAAGAACAATTGGGCGAAAAAGTTACTATCATAAAAATTGACGTAGATAAAAACCCGGCAGTTGCCATGAACTTTGGTGTACAAGGTGTGCCTACTTTAATTATTTTTAAGAAAGGACAGGTTAAATGGCGGCAATCAGGTTTGGTACCCGTACATGCATTGGTCAATGAAATTAATATGTGGATTGACTAGCGCCAATTATACATATCAACTTAAATTACAGAAACAATAATTATGGATTTTATTAAACAACCCTGGCCGTGGTATGTGGCCGGTGCTTTTATCGGATTAACCGTTCCGGCTTTGTTATTATTAGGCAATCGGCATTTTGGTATTTCTGCAAACCTGCGCCATATTTGTGCGGCTTGTTTGCCAGCCAATCTCCCTTTTTTTAAATACAATTGGAAGAAAGAAGCCTGGAATCTTTTTTTTGCCGGTGGTATTATTATTGGAGCCTTTATCGCAACGCAATGGCTGGCCAACCCAAACCCAATTGTAGTAAACCCCAAACTGGTAACCGAGCTTTCTGGTTATGGAATAGCAGCAGATAACTTAATGCCAAAAGAAATTTTTTCTTTTGAAAGCCTGTTAACACTTCGTGGTTTTATTATGCTGGTAGCTGGTGGCTTTTTAGTAGGCTTTGGCACCCGCTATGCCGGTGGTTGCACATCGGGCCATGCTATAATGGGTTTAAGTAACCTGCAATGGCCATCTCTGATTGCCACTATAATGTTTATGGTGGGTGGTTTTTTAATGGCCAATTTTATTCTTCCTTTTATTTTACGTTTAAGCTAAAAACTATGTCAGTTAAAAATATAACAGCAATACAACAACCCGATACAGACTTTGAAGTGCGTTCGCTTCAAACCATGTGTGTAAACCAATCTGAAAAAGAATTACCCTGGTGGTATAATTTCAGTTATATGGCTGTGGGCATTTTGTTTGGTATTGTTTTTATTAAGGCAGAAATTATTTCATGGATACGCATTCAGGAAATGTTTCGCCTGCAAAGTTTTCATATGTATGGTGTAATTGGTACCGCTGTGGTAGTGGGTATCATTTCTGTATTTCTTATTAAGAAGTTTAATGTAAAAACCATTCACGGAGAAAGCATCGATTTTCAGCCCAAGAAATTTAATAAAGGCCAGGTGTATGGCGGCTTGCTATTTGGCTTGGGTTGGGCTATTACCGGTGCCTGCCCCGGGCCTCTTTTTGCACAAGTTGGTTCTGGTGTTTTGGTAATACTGGTGGTAATATTAAGTGCTATTGCCGGCACCTGGACTTATGGATACTTCAGAGATAAACTGCCACACTAAAAAAGTAAAGGGCTGTTTTACAACAGCCCTTTACTTTTTCTCTTATGCTTGTTTTACTAATTGCACACCTAGGTGCAGTTTTACTTCATCGCCTACCACTACACCACCCGCTTCAGTAACAGTGTTCCATTTCAAATCAAATTCTTTACGGCTTATTTTTCCGTTAATTTCAAAACCGGCTTTCACCTGTCCCCAAGGGTCAGTCATGGTGCCACCGTATTCCACATCCAATACAACAGGCTTACTAATACCCCTAATGGTTAACAAACCGCTCAGCTTATAAGTATCATCCGTATTTTTTTTGAAAGACGAGGATACGAAAGTCAGCTTTGGAAATTCAGCTGCATTAAAAAAATCTGCACTCTTTAAATGCGCATCGCGTTGTTCATTGTGTGTGGTAATACTATCAACAGATGCTTCAAAATTTATTTGTGCATCGCTAAAGTCTGCGGCATCTGCAGTTAAGCTGCCATCAAATTGTGTAAACTGTCCGTTTACATTGGTAATCATCATATGTTTTACCTTAAACTGAATTTCGCTGTGGCTGGGGTCAATTTTATAAGTTGCCATAATTGTTTTTTTTATTTGTTTTTAATACCTCAAAAGTACTATAGCATCAATAGGCTTCCAATAATGTAGGTTAATGGCAAACCTTAATGCAGGTTAAGTTTTTTTGGGTGCCGGCTTTGTTGTTTTATGGCACCATCGTTGCGTCGCACATTTCAGCATTTGATCTTTGATGTTTCTGATTTGAAATTTAAAACCTTAAATCAGAAATACTACAGCTGAAGTGTGCGACGCAACGATGGTGATGGATGTTCTGCTGCTGGTTATAAAAAAGCACCACTAAAACTTCATGGGTACTTCCATAAGTAAAATAGTGGCGTTACTATTGGCTGTAATAGAAAGTGTCTCCACATCCCAAAGTCCCAAACCATCACGTTTTTCCAACGGCTGGTTGTTGATGGTTGCATTGCCTTCAATAATAAAAGCATATACGCCATTTTCTTTTTTTTGAAGATTGTAGGTAAGCGTTTTGCCTTCGTCTAAATTACCCAAATGAAACCAGGCATCCTGATGTATCCATACGCCTTCATCGTTTTGGTTGGGTGACAAAATTTGTTGTAACCGGTTATGGCTGTCTGCAGGATTTAAACTTATTTGTCCGTAACGCGGTATTACGTTTTTCTTATTTGGAAGGATCCATATTTGTAAAAATTTTACATCCTGGTCGCGGTTCTTATTATGCTCGCTGTGGTAAATGCCGGTGCCCGCACTCATAACTTGTATATCTCCCTGCCGTATTACTGTTGTATTACCCATACTGTCTTTGTGTTCCAAATCGCCTTCCAAAGGAATGGAAATGATTTCCATATTATCGTGCGGATGTGTGCCAAAGCCCATAGCTTTAGAAACGCTATCATCGTTTAAAACACGTAAGGCACCAAAATGAATACGCTCTGGATTGTGGTAACCACCAAAGCTGAAAGTATGATAACTTTTCAACCAACCATGATCTGCAAGGCCGCGGGTGGCTGCTTTGTGTAATATTATATTTGTCATTTTTCTAAAAATTTAATACACAAATTTACAATAGCGTGCAGGCTACAAACAATAATACAGATTAAGTTTTTTGTGGTGTTTAATTCTTTTCTTTCAGCATCTTGCTTAAGAACTCTGGTGTAACACCAATATAGGCTGCAATTTGTTTTTGCGGCAGGCTGTTTATAAGAGATGGGTATTGCTGACAAAATTTTTGATACCGTTTTTTTGCCGTCAGGCTCAGGTTATCTATTAAACGTTGGCGCATTGCCACTAAAGATTTTTCAGTAATAATTCTGAAGAAACGTTCAAACTTAGGTATGGTGCTATATAATTGTTCCAGGTCTTTTTTATGAATAGTAAGTATTTCTGTGTCTTCAATGGCTTCTATATTAAGGTTGCCGGGCTTTTCTGCAATAAAACTATACATGTCGGCAATCCACCAATCGGGCGGGGCAAATTGTAAAATGTGTTCAAAGCCATTTTCATCAATGGTATAAGCCCGTAGCGTTCCTTTTAATACAAAGGCAGAATAGCGGCTGGTTTCTCCTTCCTGTAAAAAAAAATGTTTACGTTTTACTTTTTTGGCATGCAGCAGCGAAAGAAAATAAGCTTCTTCATCGGCTGTTAAAGTAATGTGGCGGGCAATATTTTTAAGAATCAGTTGCATAGTATCAATTAAAAAAACTGGCTTACATTTATTGTATAAAAAAACGGCTATGCCAATAGAAGCACAATATAATATAAAAGCGCTGTTTCCCGGTTTAGAAGAAGGGTTGTATGCAGAGCTGGAAACGCATGGCTCTATTAAAGAAGTAAAAGCCGGCGATGTGCTGATGCGTAGCGGCCAGCCGATACGTGCTACTATGCTGGTGTTAGAAGGTGCCATCCGTTTGTATCAGCAAGATGCAGATGGCGGAGAGTTTTTTATTTATCACTTGCAACCGGGACAGGCCTGCGCTATTTCTATGGTTTGTGGTTATGGTATGGGCGAAAGCCATATAACCGCAAAGGCACTTACACATTCTGTATTGCTGAGCCTTCCTTTAAACTATATGGAAGATTGGATGCTGCGTTACCGCAGCTGGAACCAGTTTGTAATACGCACTTATCGCAGTCGCTTTGAAGAATTGTTGCAAACCGTTAATGCTATTGCTTTTAAAAATATGGATGAGCGCCTGGAGTTTTACATTAAGCGACATGTGCAGCAATTGGGCAAACAGGTTAAACTTACCCATCATGAAATTGCCAACGATCTCAATTCTTCCCGGGAAGTAATCAGCCGCCTGCTAAAGAAAATGGAAAAAGAGGGGTGGATTGTAATGCACCGTAATTCTTTTGAATGGATCAGAGACTAGCATATACATGTTTTCTTGTTGTGTGACATAAGTTAATTATACTAGCTGCAACCAAAACTATTTTTACAGTAACAAAAAGGGTGGTTTCACGTATTTTAAAAAAATATGTTTACTGCTACTTTGTAAAAAAATAGCGCTGCTATGCTAAACTTATTTAAAAAGAAAAAATTAGCTAATCTGCAATTAAAACAAGCATTGCAACAAGGAGCTTTAATAATAGATGTAAGAACCCCGGCAGAATATAATGATGGTCATATAACTACTGCTACCAATATTCCGTTACAGCAATTGCAGACACAGCTACCGGTTCTAACGCAACAAAAAAAAGTATTTATTACTTGTTGCCGCAGCGGTGCCCGCAGTAATATTGCTTGTCAGCTAATAAAAACGGCTGGTTTAGATTGTTATGATGGAGGCCCCTGGCAAGAGTTGCAAAAACATATTAATTAACTATTAAAACAAACAGTGAAAACAAAATTACTAAAATGGCTTTGGGTGCCCGGTGCTTTAACAGGTGCTATTGCAGGCTATCTTTATTGGAAATGGGTAGGGTGTAACAGTGGTAGTTGTATGATTACCTCTAAACCCATTAACAGTACCATTTATTTTGCCGTGGTGGGTGCTTTAGTGTTTAGTTTATTTACCCCATCAAAAAAGAAAAATACTGCTGGCACTAATAACAATTCAGAAAATGAGTAATACTGCTAATAATAAAATAGCCATTTTTAGCAGTTTATTGCGCTTTGCATTAGGTGTTGTTTTTATAATTGTGGGTATTGTGTATTGGAAAGAAGGAGGGTGGCCTGCAATAATTTTTGGCGGCATACTTTTTATAACCGGGTTCTTTCGCCCCAAAAGATGTTTGAAAGAAGGATGTGACCTCCCTTCTTCCAAAGCAACTAGATAATAGTAAGGTTAGTTAAAAGTTTATTGCTTAACAGCACAAGTGTTCATGCCTACTAATTTATACAAAGGGCAAAAACTTACCAGGCTTGTAAGTGCAAAAACGCCGCCTAAAATTACCAGCACCAAACCCAGTGTACCCGTAACAACATTGCCAAAGTACAAATAACCAAAAACAGCCGCCAGTACTAAGCGAATGATACGATCTGTAGTACCCATGTTCTTTTTCATGATGTGATGGTTTTATCGTTAAGAAAATAATTGAACCGCCAATGCAATTAAAACCGCAATACCAGCACAAATACTGCAAACCACTATCCATTTATACAACGGTTTTTTTTTCATTGCAACAGCAAGCTATAAAAGTTCTGCAGCTTCTTGGGTGACTTTCATCACCCTGCTCGCATGATTTTTATTTTTGGTAACCAGCTGCTGTAACTCCGGTTAAGCAGCCGTTGCGTCGCACACTGCAGCTATTGTAAAAGGTATTGAGCATATACTTAGGCCGCATTCATTTTGTTCATATTAATCTTGCCGTTGAAGTGTGCGACGCAAGAATGCTTCATTGAAATACCGCTATTGATTACATTAAAAAGGCCCCGCAATTAGCGGGGCCTTTTTAACTTAAACTAAGCTATTATTGAACGTTCAGTTTTAGCGTAACTATTTCACTTGCGTTTTCAATACGCACCAGGTGAATACCTTTTTGTAAACCTCTGGTATCAATTAAAACAGTATTCACACCTTCGTTTGTATTTAATCTTTTAGTCAATAGTAATCTGCCAAACATATCTGTAACCTGCATAGTGGTGGTGCCTTTTGAGTTACTGTTAAATTGCAATCTTGCAGTTTGTCCGCTTACTACGGGGTTAGGGGCCACACTAGCTTTTGTAATTGTATTTACAGCAGGCACCTGCTCCATTATAGAAGTAATCAGGTTGGCATTGGTACCTGTGTAGCCTGTGGGGTACAACAGTGTTTGCGGAATAATTTGTTTAGGCGTGGAAGCAGAAGACCACGATAGTTTGCAATTAGCGCCACCGCCACCTTCAAAATATTCCAGCTTAATATCATACTTCACATTAGCAGTAAGGGCAATAGTACCACTCCACTCACGGGTGCCCTGGTTCACAAACTGATTAATCAGTTGCACACCATTTACCCAAAGTCGTGCACCATCATCGCTGCTGGTATAGAAGGTATAGGTTTGTGTAAAGAGCGGTTGTACCTGTCCTGTCCAACGTACGGAGAAGGCATTGGTATTTAAGTTAGCCGCCGGAGAACCATATTGCCAATCGAAGTTAACCGTGGCATCAGTTCTGCTAAGAACAACCGGTGCTGTTAAAGCAGTATTATTAAAGTAATCGCCTTTTAAACCAGTGCCGGTGCAACAAGCAGGCGGCGCAGCAGTAGTAAAGCTGGTTTGGCTGGCACTGCAACCATCAGCACTGCCACTGGCATTTTTAGGCACTACATACCAACGGTACAGTGTACTGCCGGTTAAACCTGTAACGGCATAAGAAGTGGTGGTAACGTTTGCTGTTGGCGTAATTGGAGCGGTAGCCCCTGTCCAGAAATAGACATCATAAGACGTAGCTGTAGCCACAACACCCCAAACTAAAGTAGCATTATCATAATTAGTAACACCAGTATTGGCCGGACTTGTATTTGTAGCGCAAGCCGGAGGCGGTACTGCAGTGGTAAAGGTGGTAGCATTGGTACTGCAACCTACAGCATTGCCGGTAGCATTCTTAGGCACCACATACCAGTTGTAAACGGTGCTGCCGGTTAAAGCGGTGGCATTGTAAGTGGTAGTGGTAACATTGGCGGTTGGTGTTAGGGGAGCGGTGGCCCCTGTCCAAACGTAAACATCATAAGAAGTAGCGGTAGCCGCAGCTGCCCATGTTAACGCTGCCATATTGTAAGTAGCAATAGTAGCCGCATTAACCGGACTGGTATTGTTGGTGCAATTTGGCGGTGGCGGTGGTGCAGTGGTGAAGCTTGTTTTATTTGCACTGCAGCCTGTTGCTGCTCCACTTCCATTTTTAGGTGTAACGAACCAGTTATAAGCGGTATTGGCCACTAAGCCAGTAGCATTGTAAGATGTAGTAGTAACAGTAGCTGTTGGTGTTGCCGGTATAGTTGTTCCGGTATAAACAAACACATCATAAGAAGTAGCTGTGGCAACAGTACCCCAGGTAAGCGTGGCCGAAGTTGGGTTCGGGGTAACACTTCCATCAATTGGACTTGTATTGGTAGCACAAGCCGGAGGCGGTACAGCGGTGGTAAATGTAGTGGCATTGGTAGCACAACCCACAGCATTGCCGGTAGCGTTCTTAGGCACCACATACCAGTTGTAAACGGTGCTGCCGGTTAAAGCGGTGGCATTGTAAGTGGTAGTGGTAACGTTGGCGGTTGGTATTAGTGGAGCGGTGGCCCCTGTCCAAACATAAATATCATAAGAAGTAGCGGTAGCCGCAGCTGCCCATGTTAACGCTCCTGTATTGTAAGTAGCAATAGTAGCCGCATTAACCGGACTGGTATTATTGGTACAATTGGGTGCCGGAGGCACTGCGGTGGTAAAGGTGGTGGCATTGGTGGCACAACCCGTAGCGCTGCCACCGGTGTTCTTAGGCACCACATACCAGTTATACACCGTAGCTGCATTTAAACCAGTAGCATTGTAAGTGGTGGTGGTAATATTAGCAACTGTTGGCGTTGCGGGTGCCGTAGCACCGGTCCACAGGTATAAATCATAAGCGGTAGCGGTGGCAGCCGCATTCCAAACAAGGGATGCTGCAGTTGGGCTGGCCACTGTTGTATTATTAGTCGGGCTTGTATTGGTGGCACAAGCTGGAGGCAATGGGGCTGTTGTAAAAGTGGTTTGATTAGCACTGCAACCAGTAGCATTACCATTGGCATTTTTAGGCACCACATACCAACGATAGAGGGTATTAGCTGCAAGACCAGTGGCATTGTAAGAAGTGGTGGTAATATTAGCAACCGTAGGTGTTGCCGGTGCAGTGGCGCCAGTCCACAGGTATAAATCATAAGCGGTAGCGGTAGCAGCGGCATTCCACACAAGAGATGCAGTGGTTGAAGTACCTACTGTACTACCCGTAGCAGGGCTGCTGTTAGTTGCACAACCCGGAGGTACACTGGTACCCGTGGTTGGATAAAGTTGTAGTTTCGGAATGATTTCTTTTACTACTGAGGGGCTGCTCCAATATAATTGCAAAGTGGCACCACCTGTTTTATCATAATATTCAATGGTAATATTATATTTTACATTGGCAGTAAGTGCAATAGTGCCACTATTTTCTGTAGCACCATGATCAGTCCAGTTGTTTACCAACTGCTGACCGTTTACCCACATCCTCACACCATCATCACTATTAGTATAAAAAGTATAGGTTTCGCTAAACTGCGGTTGTACTTGCCCGGTCCATCTTACAGAAAAATTATCACTGTTAACAGTTCCACTTGCAGGAGAACTGTTACCCCATGCAAAATTTACAGGACCATCAGTGCGGGTAAGAGCTACAGGTGAGGTTAGTGTTATATTATTATAATAATCTCCTTTTAGACCCGTACCCGTACCAGCAACAGGTGGACAAATAGGTGAAATCACAGCTGGGTTTTGCGACCAGTCTGACCAGGCCGATGTGCTGGTACGCTTAAACCTGGCGCGGTAAGTACCAAAGCTGGTAACCGTTATTTCGTTGGTTGTAGCACCTGCTATGAGGTTGTTATCTTTTTGCCACTCGTATGCAGCAAAGCCTGCAGTTAAACCCAGTTTTGCATTAACGGGCGAATCTGGGCAAAAATATTTTTTATTGAAAAAAATGAGTGGATTTGCTTTGTGTGATGAATTCCATTCTGGTACTAAACGTGGCTCTGCCCATTGGTCGTACCACATAAAATGCCCTAGGGTAGGAAACAGACTTCCCGAAATATTGCCGCCTTGATTTTTGTATGAATTAATATAAGATTCTACTGCACCTGGGGTAGGGTTAGCATCAACTCCACCGTAACCAACCCACATTGGAACATGTATATTTCCGGGTATTCCACTTATTAAAAAGTCAATGAATGAAGGTGCACTTGGAATTGATTTTGCAACTCTATCTGGAAATTGTTTAGTATAGTCTGCTGCAGCAAATCCACCAATTGACAAGCCCATTGAAATTACTTTATCCAGATCCAGCTTACAGTATTTTGCCAATGAATCCATTACATTGTTCATTGGTATAAATTGTAAATAAGTATCCCAGCCAACACGAGGACTTTGTGGAAACAATAGAAAACCATCAAACTCGTCGTTGTCTATTTTGCCTGCAAATTGCTGTGCACCGTGTACCAGCTGGTGTTCGTTGTCGCGAATATTAGTATTAGCTTCCCCGCCTCCATGCCAGAAAATGATTACTGGATATTTCTTTCCATCGTTAACGTTATGCTGATAATTTTTTGGAAAGCGAACCCTGAATGGAAGATTGCCGATTATGTAGCACTTAAATTTATCAGTGTTCCAACCCACACGAACTGTTCTTACCCATTTGGCTATTTGGCCTGATGCTGGCTCTGTTGGATTGGTAACAGACCCTGCTGCAGCGGCTGAGTTGTACGTGTAAACAACATCATTGGGGTTAAAAATGTTTGGCTGCGCCTGAATACTTAATACACTTACTGCTATTGCTAATGCAATAGAGATGACTCTTTTCATTGAGGGAAAAGTTTAAGGTTAATTAAAACGGGGTGTACTAAGAGGAGCCTAAAATTAGTTTTACGGAGGGGAGGGGTTGCAATTCTATGTTGTAAAATTATAATATTTAAGATATGTATCAAATACCCCATCTAGGGTATTTACCTCTTTTTTATCAACAGAAAAAAACGTTTTGTGTATAAGTAATGCAAATGTTTTAGTTTTTTGTAGAACTTGTTATATATGTCCTTTACTAATATTAAACAAACACTTTCATCAAATCGGTTTTATTCTTTTAAGGAATAAAAGAATTTTAAAGTGGCTTATTATTTTACGTGTTAGTTATATGAGACCTTTAATGCAGTTACTGTAACTAGTTCAAATTGGTTATGGGGTACAAGTGAGTGACACAACGATGTTGCGTAAAGCGATGAGGCTGGTAAATATTAATTTTTATTTTTAAAGTCTCCGCGTTTCCAGGCTTGTATAAAATCGGCCCAGGCAACAGGATTTAAAAGGCCAATAGGGGGTGCCTGGCCTGCATAGTAATAACGTTGAGAGTTTTTGCGAAGCGCAAAGTTTGCCGCTTCACGGCCGTCGGCTGGTAAAGAAGCAATTAATGCCCGTCTTTTTGATTCATCGTTATTTTTACGGGCTATTTCTATGGCATCATCTGCCACTTTTGTATTAACAAAGTCTCTTTCAAACTGCTCGCGGCTGGGGCGTGGTTTAATAATGGTAGCAGGCAAATACACGGTATCTGTTACCATTAATTGTATAACACTGTATTGGTTGCCTTCAAGATTTTTTGGAATTTCGATCAATCGGGCTTTAAAACCCACGCTGGTAAATTCTACTTTGTCTCCTTTTAATACAACAATAGAGAAAACGCCCTGCTCGTTGGTAATGGTACCACGGCTCTGGCCTTTTATCACCACACTTACAGCAGGTATGCCCTGCAGGCTATCGGCTGTCATTACCACACCATACAACTGAACTACAGAGTCTTTCAATTGCTCAAATTGGGCCTGGCTTTTTATGCAGGCGGCAGCTGTTATCAAAACAAGTAGTAAAAATTTCTTCATTCGGACAAAGATAATTACTTCATATATAGATTGTGCAACAAAATACCACGTTCATTGGTTAATTTTGCGGTGCATTTATTTTTTAACAATAGTTTTTAGAAAGATTATATGACGCAAGAACTTGTATTGAAGGCATTGAGTAATGTACAGGAGCCCGATTTAGGGAAAGATATTGTTACACTTAATATGGTAAAAGATATTACCATTGAAGGCAACTTCATTTCTTTTACTGTGGTGTTAACCACACCGGCTTGTCCTTTAAAAGATTTAATAAAAAATAATTGCATTAAAGCTATACATCAGCATATAAATTCGGCCGCTGTAGTAACGGTTAAATTCAGTTCCAGCACCAGTTCCTTAAGAACCGAGGGGCAGCAACTTTTACCGGGTGTTAAGAATATTATTGCGGTAGTAAGCGGTAAAGGTGGTGTAGGAAAAAGCACTGTATCTGCCAATCTTGCATTAGCATTGGCCGCTAATGGTGCTAAAGTGGGTTTAATGGATGCAGATATTTATGGCCCCAGCGTGCCAATTATGTTTGGTGTACGAGGCGAACGACCGATGATGATGGATGTGGGTGCTGAAAAACCTATGATTGTTCCCCTAGAAAAATATGGCATTCAGCTAATGAGCATTGGGCTATTGGTTGATGAAAAAAATGCAGTAGTTTGGCGCGGCCCCATGGCTAGTAGTGCTATTAAACAATTTGTTACCGATGTGTATTGGGGCGATTTAGATTATCTGGTTATAGATATGCCGCCCGGCACCGGAGATATTCATTTAACCTTGGTGCAAACCGTACCCGTAACAGGCGTAATTGTTGTAACCACACCTCAAGAAGTTGCTTTGGCCGATGCTAAAAAAGGTATTGCCATGTTTGGACAAACACAACTGAAAGTGCCAATAATAGGATTGGTTGAAAACATGAGTTATTTTACCCCGGCAGAATTGCCAGATAATAAGTATTACATTTTTGGTAAAGATGGTGGTAAGCGACTGGCAGAACAATACGATCTTCCTTTTCTTGG
>REAR01000194.1:0-16652 GCA_004295245.1 Sphingobacteriales bacterium
TGCCATTGCCAATACGCTACCTGCCACCCATTGCTGTGCTATTAAACAATCTGGCAAATGGCAATATGGCCCTGCAACAACAAATAGATTATTTTTTAAAACAACAACAGATACTGCACAACTGGCAGCGCTGGCGGGTAGCCCTTGTTATATTGATAACCGCATTTTTATGTTGGGTAATTTTTAAGATAAGTGCCTAAACTTATAGTTTATTAATAAACTGCGCTCTGCGTAAGCGGTCGTTAATGGCGCGGCCAATGCCCATTTCTGGTACCAATGCTGCTACAATTATAGTTGCATCTGTAGCATCAATTGCTCTTAATTGTGTAAATAAATTAGCGGCAGCTTCTTCCAAATCTCCTGCCTCAGATAATGCAAATGAATAAGCAACCGGAGGTTTAACGGGTTGCTTATTCAGGGTCAGCAAAGCAATCTTTTCATTAGCATGTTGCTGTATTAATTCCTCAATATTGCCCAGCAATAATGGCTTGGCTGTTGCGTAATGGCTTTTTAACTGGCCCGGTGTATTAGGTTTTTGATGCGATAAATTTAAAATAACAGGTTTGCCAATTGCTTCTTCAATTGCTTCTACGCTAACGCCACCCAGACGTTCTATCACCACTTCATTATTAGTATCAAAAGACACAATGGTACTTTCCAGGCCAACGCCTGCGCTACCACCATCCAGTATATAAGGTATTTTAGCAT
The DNA here is from genome assembly GCA_004295245.1 of Sphingobacteriales bacterium. GTDB lineage: Bacteria > Bacteroidota > Bacteroidia > Chitinophagales > Chitinophagaceae > JACMLD01. The sequence goes on from REAR01000194.1 coordinate 709, forward strand.
TTAAGCCTTTATATACATGCTGTGCAGTAACAGGACTTACATAACCAAAAGGGTTGGCACTGGGTGCGGCTAATGGAAAGTTTATAGCTTGCAATAATTGCTGTGTTAACGGGTGTGCCGGAATACGAATGGCTACTTTATTACTACCAGCCGTTACCAAATCTGGAATGATAGTTTTTTTTGGTAATAAAAACGTTATGGGGCCGGGCGTAAACTGTTGTATTAACTGAAAGCAACGCTCTGGCACAACACTGGCATACCTTATTATTTCTTCGGCTGAATGTATATGAATAATGAGGGGATTGAAATGCGGACGATTTTTGGCTGCATAAATTTTAAGTACTGCTTTTTCATTGAGCGCATTAGCAGCTAACCCATACACCGTTTCTGTGGGTATGGCTACTGTTTCGCCTTGTTGCAGCCAATGTGCTGCTTGTGCAATATCTGTTCCTATTACGGTTTGCATAACAATGTGCAAAACAACACAAATAGTTTTTAAATAGCCCGTTTTATTACATTTATTTTATGATGCTGGTGTATGCACTGCCGATGAAGTGATTGCGACGCAACGATGTTGCCATAAAAAACTGAGGCTGGTATTATTTTTTTATAGCGGCACAGTAAAAGTTGTAATAGTACCGCCGTTGTTGATGATTTCAAAAGTACCATCTATAGATTGCATTCTTTTACGCATATTGTTAAGCCCATTGCCAAACTCACGTAGTTTCTGCAGATCAATACCAACTCCGTTATCTTTAATAGTAATTTCAATTTTACTGATGCGCACCACAACATCTATCCACACATCGTTGGCCTTTGAATGCTTGGCGGTATTATTAAGCGATTCTTTGATACAGAGAAAAATATTACGTCTCTTTTCTCCACTTATTTCAACTGCGGGTATCTGATCGGGGTTTTTAAAATGGCAATCAATATTGGTGCTTTCAAAAAACTCCAAAGCAAAGGCACGTATATATGCCACCATATTATCCAGCTTATCGTTGCTGCTGCTCATCGTCCAGATAATGGTATTCATTTTACTGAGCAGTTCATTAGCCGAATTAGATATTTTGTCAATTTCAGGTAAAGTAGAATCTTTCATTTTGGTTTTTACAATCTCACTCATCAAACGAATTGCAGTTACCCCACTGCCTAATTCATCGTGCATATCAGCAGAAATACGATTTCGTTCTTCTTGCTTAGCGGCTACCACAGCAAGTTGTTTTTCAAATTCTTTTCTTTCGTTTTCAAGCCGAAGCCTTTCCTGCTCTTTGGTGCGTTCAATAATATCTTTCCGATTTTTTAATGACAGTGCTGCCAGAAAAAATATTAATTCTATGGTAAGCCCTAATTCATATAAAAACAAAGCATCTCTCCAGATGGTGGGGCCGCTACCAAACAAGGTTGGATTGCTGATTAATATAAGCGATGTGATGCCTGCCAGCAGAAAAAGGAAATGACCGATTGCCAGTATATTAAGAATGCGTTTATTGTGAAATAAAGAATAAATAATAAAAAGTATAGTGCCCAAGGACCACGAATATTTGACAAGGGTTTCTACCCGGTTTTGGTAAATAAAACTAAGTGGCATATAATAAGCAAGTGTAAATAATATTAACCCGGCAATAATAATACCCTGGTTTATTACAAACACATAGTGCAGAAAGCGGAATTGTGTTTTTGCCTCAATAAATTTTCTTATAAAAACGAAATAGAAAAGCGTTCCCAGACACTGTATTACAAAATCGAGATAGGTTTCGAAAAAGTAAACAAATGAGATTGTGGTTTTGAAATAGTACGATTTTAGAAAAAATAAAAGCCCTATAAATAATGCGAAGCTGGCGTAGTAAATAAACTCTACCCGTTTGTTTACAATATTTAGTGCCAAAGAATAGATGATCATTATTAAAAGAATACCTACAATAATGTAAGAGTACATGGTAGCATGTGTAACTGGTATTTTTTGATTGCGTACGTAGGTATTTAAAGCATAATCTCTCACCAGGCGTATTTCCAGTCCGTTTACAGTAGTACGGGCAGGTACCAGTTCAAAATAATAATCAGTAGTATCGTGTGCGGGCACATAAAAACTACGGTAACCTATTGAATCTTTGAATTTTGGCATTATACAGGGCAAGGGCTGTATGGATTGACCTAAAGAATCTTGCTTGTATAAGTTAATAGTGGTGTAGTATACCCCCGGAAAAAAAACAATCTTAACAGCACTATCTTCTGTATTGGTTAATTTTAATTTAAATATCCACCGACAGGTAACATCTTTATCTGATAATATTTTTACAGAATTTTTTTTAAGCTGAAACCATGGCAACTGTTTAAAATTTGCAAAAGTGGCGGTATAATTACTATCCTTGTATACATGCGCAATGCCACCGCAAAATAATTGGTCTTTAATATTGGCTACATTAATAGGTTGCAGCTGCAATGCCGGTAACTGAGCCTGAGCTGTTAAAAAAAAACTGCAAATAAATAATACAGGTAATAATACGCGGCGTATTGTATTCATTAAAAATAGCTGAAGTTTTTTTGGCAAGTGACTGCTTTTTGTACAAGAATGGAAATTACAACTTTCCTGTTAAAAGAGCGCAAAGACCTTTAATTATGGTTGCACGGTTTACTTATCTTTGCTCTTATGGCAAGTAAACAAAAATTGAAGAAAAACCCGGCGGCTAATACTGACCAATTAAAGCCCGAAAAAGAAGAACAGGTGCAGGTGCGGCAGCTGGTGCAGGACGAAAGAACGCATAAAATTGTTGGCGCTGTTTTAATATTACTGGCTTTCTTTTTAGCCGTTGCTTTTATATCGTATTTATTTACCTGGAAAGAAGATCAGGATAAAGTTTTTAAAGGCGCTTCTATTTTGGCGCCTTCAACAGATATAAAAGCGGCTAACCTGTTGGGCAATATTGGCGCTTACATAGCTCATTTCTTTTTTTATAAGGGCTTTGGTGCAGCCTCCTTTCTTTTTTGCACCTTCTTTTTTGTATCTGGTGTAAACCTGCTGTTTGGGCAAAAATATTTCTCTATTATAAGAAACATGCGCTATGTCATTTTAGGTGTGGTGTTTCTTAGTGTGGCCCTTGCCTACTTATTTTCAGGAAACGGGTTTCCCTTTGGGGGTGCATTTGGAGAAAGCATCAGCGATTGGCTGACTAAATCTATTGGCACCATAGGAACTGCCGGCATACTAATGGTGGCAGTATTAGCTTTTATCATCTGGAAATTTAACCCAGCTTTTAAAGTGCCTAAACTGCCCAAAAAAGAACCCGCCACTAAAGAAATAATAAATGAAGCACCCGCTGTACCGGCAACAACCGACGAAACACCCCGATTATTTGTAGAACAACCCACCACTGGAAACAAAAAGAATAAACTCAAAAATGAGGGAGGTATTGTAGTGATTGCCCCGGCCGCTGAACCAGAAAAGGTGGAACTAGAATTGGTGGAAAGAACAGAAAGCCCGGCCATGGATATCATTCCACCTGTTGAGGAAATTTATACCCCGCCGCCCGTAATGGAAGAACCGGTAATTATTCCTGAACGCAGGGTGGTGCCATCCAGCAACCTGGAGCTGGAAATAAAAACTGCCCCCCGCGATCAAACAATTTTAGAAGAGGAAAGTATTGAAAAAGGTACTACAGAAGACCCCTATGAGCCAACACTGGACCTGCGTGATTATAAATATCCCAGCCTTGATTTATTAGAGCAACATGGCAGTGAAAAAATAATACAAGACCCTGCAGAATTGGAGGCTAATAAAAATCAGATTATAAACACACTGAAGAACTACGATATTGCCATACAAAAAATATCAGCTACGGTAGGCCCTACTGTTACTTTATACGAAATAGTGCCGGCGGCGGGTGTGCGTATCTCCCGTATTAAAAACCTGGAAGATGATATTGCTTTAAGTCTTGCTGCGCTGGGCATACGTATTATTGCCCCCATACCCGGAAAAGGAACAATTGGCATTGAAGTGCCCAATGTTAAGAAGACCGTGGTAAGCATGCGTACAGCGGCTTTAACCTGCCCATTGCTATTGGTAAAAAAATTGACAACGAAAACTTCATTGTAGATTTAACCACCATGCCGCACCTATTAATGGCAGGTGCTACCGGCCAGGGTAAATCGGTAGGGCTAAATGCTATATTGGTTTCCTTACTTTATAAAAAACATCCTTCTCAAATTAAGTTGGTGTTGGTTGATCCTAAGAAAGTAGAGCTGAGTATTTACCGGGTTATAGAACGCCATTTTCTGGCCAAGTTACCCGGCGAAGAAGAAGCCATAATTACCGATACCAAAAAAGTAATTCATACCCTCAATGCGCTTTGTATTGAAATGGACAACCGCTACGATTTATTAAAAGAAGCCGGTGCCCGTAACATTAAAGAGTATAACGATAAGTTTATACGCCGCAAACTGAACCCACAGAAAGGACACCAATATTTACCATTTATTGTATTGGTAATAGATGAGTTTGCCGATTTAATTATGACTGCTGGCAAAGAAGTAGAAATGCCCATTGCCCGTTTGGCGCAATTAGCCCGTGCAGTAGGTATTCATTTAATTATTGCCACGCAACGGCCTTCAGTAAATATTATTACCGGTACTATTAAAGCCAACTTTCCGGCTCGGGTAGCTTTTAAGGTTTCTTCTAAAATTGATTCGAGAACAATATTAGATACAGGTGGCGCCGAACAATTGATTGGTAAAGGAGACATGTTGATTTCATATAACGGAGAACTAACCCGCCTGCAATGTGCCTTTGTAGATACACCAGAGGTAGAAAGTATTGTTGAGTTTATTGGAGACCAACGTGGCTATCCACAGGCTTTTTTATTACCCGAATATGTGGATGAAAAAGAAATGGAGGGCAAAGACTTTGATTTAAGCAACCGGGATGCCTTGTTTGATGATGCAGCAAGATTGATCGTGCAAAATCAGATTGGCTCAACTTCTTTATTACAACGCCGTATGAAGCTGGGCTATAACCGGGCCGGTCGTTTAATGGATCAGTTAGAGGCGGCTGGCATTGTTGGCCCCAACCAGGGTAGTAAGGCCCGCGATGTAATTATAAAAACAGAAGCCGACTTACAACAACATCTTTCTTTACTTGGTTAGCAATATGTTAATGGCCTAACTTTGATTAAACACAAATAAATACAGCCTGTCCTATAAATTATAACTGAACGCTTATCTTTGCGCCGTTTAAATTTTATCAAACTCAATAGCAAATGAAGCAATTTTTATTAGCAGGCTTAGTTTTTATTTCTGCAGCTGCACTGGCACAAACCAGCAGCGATCCCGCAGCCAAAAAAATATTGGATGCTGTAAGTGCCAAGTTTAAAACCTTTAAAGCCGTTCAAGCTAATTTCAATTTAAAAATAGAAGACAGTAAAGGAAAAGTTCAAGGACAAAAAAAGGGCACTGTTTATATGAAGGGTACTAAATACCGTGTGTCTGTAACCGGCCAGGAAATTTTCTGCGATGGTAATAATACCTGGACTTTTGATAAAGCTGCCAACGAAGTAACCATTAATAAATTTGACCCTACCGTAAACACCCTAACACCCCAAAAGTTGTTTACTAATTTTTACGATCAGGATTTTTTATACAAACTGAATGGTGAAAAAAAAGAAGCCGGCAAAACCTTGCAGGAAATAGAAATGACACCCAAAGACAAAAGCAAACCCTTCTTTAAAGTTTATATACTAGTAGACAAAGCCACACAGTTTATTTATACCACCAAGTGGTTAGATAAAAGCGGCAACAAATACACTTACATTATTAACAGCTTAAACGGCAAAGCTGCTATTGCCGAGAGTACTTTTACTTTTGATAAAGCAAAATACCCCGGTGTTGAAGTAGTAGACCTGCGATAAACAACATAAACTTCTTAATACAAGCCGTTAATTTTTTAGCGGCTTTTTTATTGCTGCTAACTGCACTGCCGCAGAAGAGTGCCCCGATGGCTTTACACAACCCACATCGGGGTTTGCAACGAGCAACAACTGCTGCGTATTGAGCCAATGCAGGGCACACAATTTTTAAACCGGCAGCAACAACAGCCGCAACAGTTGTTGCGACGCTCCGTTCAACAGTTGTACCAATGGCAACACTTTACATACAGCATGCAATATATTTGCAGTATGTACAACCTGCCATATTTTAAAGAACAAGACAGTGCTGTGGTAATGCAGTTTATAAAAACGCATCCATTTGCCACACTAATAGGCGTGGGTAATAACAATTGCCCCGCTGCCACACAAGTGCCATTGTTTATAGATGAGCGAGAAGGCAAATTGTTTTTAAGCGGCCATATACAGCGCAAAACAGACCATCACCTGGCGTTTGAACACAACCCAAACGTATTGGCCTTGTTTACCGGTGCGCATGCCTACATTAGCGCCAGTTGGTACACCAACCACAAAGTAGCTTCTACCTGGAACTACATGAGTGTACAGGCAAAAGGCATATTGCGTTTTACAGATGAAACAGCATTGCTTGAAATTTTAAGAAGAACCACGGCTCATTTTGAAAACAACCCACAATCACCCGCATTGGTTGAAAAAATGGACGATGATTATATTGCCAAAATGATGAAAGCCATTGTAGCTTTTGAAATAGAAGTAACCACGTTAGAACACACATTTAAATTAAGCCAGAACCGCGATGTGGAAAGTTATGACACCATTATTACACAATTAACTGCACAGGGCGGAGATGGCGCAATAATTGCAGCAGAGATGCTTCATCGTCGTTCACAATTATTTAATGCATAATGCAATTGTAAGAACTTGCATGGCTTTAGTTTTGCAATATGAAACGGAAACGTGAAATAGTTGAGCTTTTAATACTAATAGGTTTTGTAGCGGGTTGCCATACCGCACAACAATTACAAATGAACTTACCTGCTTTTGATAAAGAAGGCCACCGCGGCAGCCGTGGCCTGATGCCTGAGAATACCATTCCGGCCATGATTAAAGGGCTGGACCTGGGTGTTACCACGCTGGAAATGGACGCCGTTATTACCAAAGACCAACAGGTAATTCTATCGCATGAGCCATTTTTTAATCATGAAATTACTACCAAGCCAGATGGTAGCTTTGTGTCTGAAAAAGAGGAGAAGCAATTAAACATTTACCAGTTTAGCTTTGAAGAAACACAACGTTTTGATGTTGGGCAGAAGCTGCATCCGCGTTTTCCCAAACAAGAAAAGCTGCCAGCTACCAAACCTTTATTGCTGCATGTTATAGACAGCGTTGAAGCACATTGCAAAAAAAACAACCTGCCCCTGCCCTTTTATAATATTGAAACCAAAACACAACCAGCTACAGACAATACCTACCACCCAGCGCCAGAAATTTTTGTTGACCTGCTAATGAAAGTAATAGTGGTAAAAAAAATAGGCAGCCGCACTATCATCCAGTCGTTTGACTTTAGAACCTTGCAAGTGGTGCATAAAAAATACCCGCATATAAAAACGGCAGCTCTTATTGAAGAGTACGATAAAAAACCGTTGGAGGAACAATTGAAGGCATTGGGCTTTACGCCATCCATTTACAGTCCTGCATACAGTTTGGTTACGCCAGCCTTGGTAAAACAATGTCATGAACGTGGCATAAAAATTATACCCTGGACGGTGAATGACAAACCTGGTATTGAAAAACTACAAGCCATGGGTGTGGATGGCATTATTACAGATTACCCTAATTTATTTTAAAACCTTTCTCCGTTTTCAATTATTTATTATTGCCAAAAAAACAGCTACTTGGCAAACTGTGGTTTTGTTGCATATTTGTATACGGTTGAACCGAGCGTGGCAACGCTGATGCCATGAAACACAAATGCCGGCAACCAAAAACAAAACCACCATTCATGCAATTTGAAAATACTATTGAATTTGCTCGTGCCGCCGATGCGGCCGATTCTTTAAAAAATTTTCGGCAGCAATTTATTATACCCGTTATTGATGGAAAAGAGCAGGTATATTTTTTAGGCAACTCATTGGGCCTGCAACCCAAAGCAACAGCCGCTGCTTTGCAGGAAGTATTAACTCAATGGGCCACCTACGGCGTTGAAGGTTTTTTTATGGGCAATAAGCCATGGATGGATTATCACGATAGTCTGACACCAGCGCTGGCAAAAATTGTAGGTGCGTTGCCACATGAAATTTCTGTAATGAACCAGCTTACGGTAAACCTGCATTTAATGATGATAAGCTTTTACCGGCCGATGGGTAAAAGAAATAAAATTATTTGCGAAGCCAAAGCTTTTCCCAGCGATCAATACATGTTTGAAACGCATATTAAACATTATGGCTTTTCGCCAGAAGATATTTTAATTGAAGTAGCACCCCGTGCCGGAGAGCATACCATTCGCACAGAAGATATACTGGCAGCTATTGAAATACATAAAGATGATTTGGCGCTGGTATTATGGGGCGGTTTAAATTATTATACCGGTCAGGTTTTTGATATGGCTGCTATTACCCATGCAGCACATGCGGCGGGTGCGTTAGCTGGCTTTGATTTAGCACATGCCGCCGGCAATATTGAATTGCAGTTACATCAATGGAATGTTGACTTTGCTTGTTGGTGCAGCTATAAATATTTAAATAGTGGCCCCGGTGCTGTGGGTGGGGTGTACATTCATGAACGCTTTCATAACGACATCAGCTTACAGCGGTATGCCGGTTGGTGGGGGTACGATAAAGCCACACGTTTTAAAATGGAAAAAGGCTTTATACCCATTAACACGGCTGAAGGCTGGCAACTAAGCACCCCATCCATTTTATTATACGCCGCACACAAAGCTGCACTGGATATTTTTGAACAAGCCAGTATGCCCGCATTGCATAGTAAAAGATTGCAATTAAGTAATTATGCCTGGTGGTTGCTGCAACAGTTACCCATTAAAAATTTTACCATCCTCACCCCCGATAATACTGCCGAACGCGGCTGTCAAATTTCTTTATTAATGCACCGCAATGGCAAAGCCGTGTACGATGCACTGATGCAGGACGGTTTTATTACCGATTGGCGGGAACCCGATGTAATACGTTTTGCGCCGGTGCCATTGTATAATACCTATGAGGAAGTATTTTGTTTTGTTAATAAATTAGAACAACTGCTATCTGCTTAAGTAACGTCAATACGTATCTTCGCGGTCATGACACGACAGCAACTTATTGAGCAGATTTATACCAAACAATCTTACTTATGTGTGGGTTTAGATACTGATCTTTCTAAAATTCCACCGCACTTGCTACAGCAAGAAGACCCGGTATTTGCTTTTAATAAAGCCATTATAGATGCCACGCAAGATCTGTGCGTATCGTATAAAATAAACACAGCCTTTTATGAAGCCATGGGGCTTGCCGGCTGGCAGGCTATGCAAAAAACAGTTGCCTATATTGGCAACAATCATCTTACTATTGCCGATGCCAAGCGAGGCGACATTGGCAACACTTCCACCCAATACGCTAAAGCATTTTATGAAGCGCTGCCTTTTGATGCCATTACCGTGGCACCTTATATGGGCGAAGACAGTGTAAAACCTTTTTTGGAATATGCTGATAAATGGACCATCGTTTTAGGCCTTACCTCTAACAACGGCGCCAAAGATTTTGAACTGCAAACCTGCGGCACGCAACTGCTGTACGAAAAAGTATTGCAAACAGTAGCCACCTGGGGTACGCCCAATAATTTAATGTTTGTAATAGGCGCCACGCAAGCCAGTGAGTTTGTAAACATTCGTAAAATAGCACCCCAACACTTTTTTCTGGTGCCGGGTGTAGGTTTTCAGGGCGGCAGCTTAAAAGATATTTCAGAAACCGCACTCCTTGCAAACGACTGCGGCCTGCTGGTAAATGCCAGCCGTGCCATTATTTATGCATCTGCTAAAGAAGATTTTGCCACCGAGGCACGTGCCATTGCTTACCAATACCAGCAAGAAATGGCAACCTATCTTAAATAGTTTTTGGGTAACCAGCCATTGTTTTTCATAGCAGCATCGTTGCGTCGCACACTTCAGCATTTGAGATTTGATATTTATGATTTGAAATTTTAAATCATACCCACAGATGTTGAAGTGTGCGACGCAATCCCGAAGTTTCGGGACTTCACCGGAGTTACTACTGCTGGTTTCATTAATATTAACATTTACATGGCAGGCCGTTTAAAAATAATTAGGTAGTTTTCTTATGGACAGCTACCCCTGCTGCATCTCATTAGGTTTTAAGAAACCATTGCCCATGCCAATACGACAACTGTCTTTTACCGTTTTATTATTTTGCCTGGCACCTGTTGCCCTGGCACAAAAAACTCTGGCTACCAATAATACGGCTATTGAAATGCGTACTAAAGAAGCCTGTATTGTAAATGCGGGCAAGTTGCTAAATGAAGTATTTACACTCATGCAAAAAAATTATTACCGAAAAGAAGTGGTGGCCTGGGATAGTTTGGAAAATGCGGCCCGCCTGCGCCTGCAAAACAGCAGCACCTGCGAAGCGGCTTATGAAACCATTGGCTGGTGTTTTGATGTGATGAAAGAAAAACACAGCTTTATTATGCCTGCCGTTAAAGCTGCTGAGTACAATAACGACACTTCTTTTATGCACTTTACCCCGCAATTAAAAAATTGGGTGGGAGAAATAAAAACGGCATTGCTGGAAGATGAAATTGCTTATCTCTCCGTACCCTGGGTTACAACAACTGATGAAATCATTTGCACTTTAATTGCAGATAGCTTGCAACAACTGATTGCGCAATACGATGCTTTAGGTATAAACAAATGGATTATTGACCTGCGCAAAAACACCGGTGGTAACTGTTGGCCCATGTTGGCTGGTGTGGGCCCATTAATGGGTAATGGCACCTGTGGTTTTTTTGTACGCAAAGAAGATAAAGTGCCTTTTAGTTATGAGAATGGTGCTGCCATGCAAGGCAAATACATACGTTGCAAAACCAGTAAAACCGGCTATCAATTGCAACAACACAACCCCACTATTATTTTATTAACCGGCCCAAAAACCAGCAGCAGCGGAGAAATTGTTACACTGGCGTTTAAAGGCTTGCCCAATACCTTTGTCTACGGAGAACCTACTGCAGGTTTAACCACCGCTAATGCTACTTACACACTTAGTAATAATGCGCAATTGGTGTTAACCGTTTGCCAGGAAGCCGACCGTAATGGAAAAATTTACGAAGGCCGCTTGCACCCCGATGAATTAATTGTACCATCCCCATCGCAGTTAAAAGAAGATATAGTGAAAGCAGCAGCTATTATGTTTTTGCAAAGCAGGCAGTAATAGTTACAGATTGCAGGTTATAAGTTGCAGGTCTGCTTCGCTATTAGCATTAACTCATCACTGATTACACAGTACTCATTTTTATCTTGAATCGCTGCCGGTTATCAAAAAAACACCACATCAAAAAAAGCACTGTGTATATTTATTGGGTACATTTAGTTATCTAATTTTACTACTAAACTATCATGCTTCATGGGAGATCTTCAGATTAAAAAAACACCCAAGCAATACGATGTGGTGATTGTGGGCAGCGGCGCTGGCGGTGGTATGGCTTCCTACGTATTAAGCAGGGCCGGCTTAAAAGTTTGCTTGCTGGAAGCAGGACCGATGTACGATCCTGCAAAAAACATTACACAATTAAAAGGCCCCTGGGAAAGTCCGCGCCGCGGTGCCAGCACTAACTTCCGCCCCTTTGGCGATTTTGATGCCTGCTACAACGGCTGGGAAATTGATGGCGAACCCTACACACATAAAGACAAAACAGAATGGCGTTGGTGGCGGGCCCGTATGTTGGGTGGCCGCACCAATCACTGGGGCCGTATTAGTTTGCGCTTTGGCCCTAAAGATTTTAAACGCAAAAGCATTGATGGTTTGGGCGAAGACTGGCCAATAGGTTATGAAGATATTAAACCCTACTACGACACCATTGATAAATTAATTGGTGTATTTGGTACCAACGAAGGTTTAGACAACGACCCCGATGGTATTTTTTTACCACCACCCAAACCACGCCTGCACGAGCTGATGATTAAAAAAGCAGCCACTGGTATTGGTGTACCGGTCATTCCATCCCGCCTTTCTATTTTAACCAAGGCCCTGCCCGATAATAAAGATCGGAAAGCTTGTTTCTTTTGCAGCCAGTGCAACCGTGGCTGCATGGTATATGGAGATTTTTCTTCTTCCTCTGTACTTATTAAACCTGCAATGGCTACCGGCAATATAGATGTAATTGCAAACGCTATGGCAAGAGAAGTGCTTACCAATAAAGAAGGATTGGCCACTGGCATCTCCTACATTAATAAAGATGATATGATGGAGTACCAGGTAAATGGCAAAGTAGTAATACTCGCTGCCAGCGCCTGCGAAAGCTCTCGGTTAATGCTCAACTCAAAAAGTCAGCGCCACCCCAATGGCATTGGCAACAGCAGCAATGTAGTGGGTAAATATTTGCACGATAGTACGGGTGCTGCTATGGGTGGTTATCTACCTAATTTGTTTGGCAGAAAAAGATACAACGAAGATGGTGTGGGCGGCATGCATGTGTACACACCATGGTGGCTGGATAATAAAAAATTAGATTTCCCCCGCGGCTATCATATTGAATATTGGGGCGGCATGAGCATGCCTGCTTATGGTTTTGGCTTTGGTATAGAAGGCATGAATGGTAAGTATGCCGTGGCAGGAAAAACAAAAGATGCCGGTGGTTATGGTGCTGCTTTAAAGCAAGACTATCGTCATTACTGGGGTGCGGGTGTGGGCATGGCTGGCCGCGGAGAAGCAATACCAAGAGAAGATAGTTATTGCGAGATAGACCCCAACGTAGTAGATAAATTTGGCATACCGGTATTGCGCTTTCATACAGAGTGGAGCGACTATGAAGTGAAACAGGCCAAACACATGAAAGAAACTTTTCGTGAAATTATGCACGAGATGGGTGCTGTTATAACATGGGGCGATGATGGACCAGAGAATAATTATGGGCTGGATAAACCCGGCGTTATCATTCACGAGGCGGGCACGGCACGTATGGGCAGTAACCCCAAAACTTCGGCGCTTAATAAATGGAACCAGGCACACGATTGTAAAAACCTGTTTGTGGTAGATGGCGCTGCCTTTACCAGCCAGGCCGATAAAAATATTACCTGGACCATTTTAGCACTAAGTATGCGTGCCAGTGAATATATCATTAGCGAGTTAAAGAAAAATAATTTGTAAACCAGCAGCTGTTTTTCATAGCAGCATCCTTGCGTCGCACCTGTTAACAGCAGTGCACAATGCAACAGCAATTATTATTTATTAATTCTCAATTTTTAATTACTTCATATGGATCGTCGTAAATCAATAAAAGCAATAGCACTGGGTACAGTAGGTGCCGGCATATTAGCCACGGCCTGCAACCCTGCCGATAAAAAAGAAGATACAACAGCTGCATTACCAGCCGCTAATTTTGACCGCACCCCCGAAGAAGCGGCCCGCGATAATAAAATTGCAGCCGATAAATTTTTAACCGAACACGAATTGGCTACCATTACCGTGCTGGCAGATATTATAATACCTAAAGATGAAGTAAGTGGCAGCGCCTCAGAAGCCGGTGTGCCTGCGTTTATAGCTTTTATTGTTAAAGACATGCCGCATTACCAAACACCCCTACGTGGTGGCCTGCGCTGGTTAGATGTGCAGATGATGAACCAGTATAACAATGCGTTTAAAGATTGCACCCCTGCACAACAAATAGCCATGGTAGACCAGATTGCTTACCCAGAAAAAGCAAAGCCCGCCATGAGCCAGGGCGTGCAGTTTTTTAATACCATGCGCAACTTAACCGCCACTGGTTTTTATACCACACAAATGGGCGTAAAAGATTTAGGGTATATGGGCAACCAACCCAACCAATGGAATGGTGTACCCGATGATGTGTTGAAACAATACGGACTTGCTTATTCTGAAAAAGAATTAAAAGAGTGTATAAGTTTTGATGTGCAGAAGTAGTATTGATGCAATAATTTATAAATATAAAAAGCCCCGACTGGGGCTTTTTATATTTATAGTTTCTTACCAACCATACTCCTCAATCTTTTTCAAAAACAAATTCATTCCTTTTCTCTTTTCATCATCTAACTGGTAGCTGATGTTTTGGGTGTAGTACTGGTACAAATCGTATAAAGAATATTGTTGTGCTGCTGCTATTGCCGGCAGGTGTTGCAAACCTATTGCGGTGGTGCTATCAAATAAATTGGTAAAAGCAGTTGGTAAGGGTTTATTACTTACCCAGGTGGCAAAAACAAAGGGCAGGCCGGTGTGTTGCAGCCACGCCATTCCTAAATCGTAACTATAGGCAGATACTTTGCGTTGTTGAAAAGCACGGTCGCCAATAACCAGCCCTGCGGTGGTACCAGTAATATGATCTCTGAAATCTTCTTTGCCTTCTACTAAAACAGGGTTGATCTTCCAGTATTCTTTTAATAAAATTTTTGCTAACCGTACAGATGTGCGACTTTGATAATCCAGCAACACTCTTGTTACTTGCTCAATAGGCACATCGCTGAACAAACATACAGATGCTACCGGACCGTTACAGCCAATACAATAATTGCTGATGATATACCATTCTTTTAACCGCGGCAATACGGCAACTGGTACCAAACCAATATCTACCTGGTTGCTTAATAACTGACGGGCCACCAATGAAGGATAATCAAAGGACAGGGTTAACTGCTCTTGTAATTGCCCTTGCTGAAAACCATAAATTAATGGTTTGGTATTTAAATAGCTTACGGCGGCGGCTTTGTATAGGCTCATATAAAAAAGTGCAGGGCTGCTGCGATGCGTTTTACAGTACAAGTGTGCGACGCAACGGCTGTTGCTATAAGTACAACAGCACGGCCCCAGATGACTAAATAACTAAAATGGTGTGCCATTTTAGTTTAATTTTGCGCAAATATACAACCTATGTTGTATTACATTCTTAAGCTACAATAATGGAACTGACTACACTTACTGCTATTTCTCCGGTAGATGGCCGCTACAGAAACCAGTTAAAGCAACTGGCCGATTATTTTTCTGAATATGCTTTAATTAAATACCGCGTATTAGTAGAAATTGAATACTATCTTTTTTTAGCCGATAAAAAATTTTTTAGCGTATCTGCAAAAGCACGTAAAGTATTAAAAGAAGTAGCAGAAAATTTTAGTATCAAAGATGCGCAAACTATTAAAGACACAGAACGTATTACCAACCACGATGTGAAAGCGGTGGAGTATTTTGTAAAAAGCAAATTGGATGGGCTTGGATTAGATAATGAAAAAGAATGGGTGCATTTTGGTTTAACCAGTCAGGATGTAAATAATACTGCTATCCCGTTGTTGTGGAAACATGCCATGGAATTTGAATACCTGCCGGCTATTTTAAACCTGAATAAAGAATTAAAAATATTGGCTAACCAGTGGAGGGAAATTCCGATGCTGGCCCGCACCCACGGACAAGCGGCCAGCCCCACCCGCCTGGGCAAAGAGATAATGGTGTTTGTAGAACGTTTACAAAACCAGGTGGAACAATTAATTAATGTACCGTTTACAGCAAAGTTTGGTGGTGCCACTGGTAATTTTAATGCGCATTCGGTTGCTTTTCCGGCTAAGAACTGGACCTTATTAGCAGACCAATTTGTTGGCGGCGTGTTGGGTTTAGAACGCCAGCAGTTTACCACACAGATAGAACATTACGATAACCTGGCGGCTCATTTTGATGCTATGAAACGCATTAATACCATACTGATTGATTTTTGCCGCGATGTGTGGACCTATGTATCGATGGACTACTTTAAACAAAAAGTAAAGAAAGGCGAAGTGGGCAGCAGTGCCATGCCGCACAAAGTAAACCCTATAGATTTTGAAAATGC
>REAR01000194.1:16665-24093 GCA_004295245.1 Sphingobacteriales bacterium
TCTGCTAAACTGCCCATCTCTCGCCTGCAAAGAGATTTAACAGACTCTACAGTGTTAAGAAATATAGGTGTGCCCTTTGCACATATTATACTGGCCTTAAAATCTATTGAAAAAGGATTGGGTAAGCTGGTATTGAATGAAGCTAAAATAAGCGATGAACTGGATAATAACTGGGCCGTGGTAGCAGAAGCCATTCAAACTATTTTACGAAGAGAAAACTACCCCAAGCCTTACGAAGCCCTGAAAGATTTAACACGTGGCAACGCTACCATTAATAAACAAAGCATGCATCAGTTTATTGATGGATTAAAAATTGCCGCCACGGTAAAAAAGGAATTGAAAAAAATTACCCCTCATAATTATACTGGCATTGTAGCAGAATATTAATGAATGGACAATGAAAGAATGGATAAATGATAATGCACATTATCATTTATCCATTTAAAAATTATCAATTGCGCTAGTATTTTATTGCTACAAAAAACTTACCGGTGGCAGCGCCTAATATACTGGCAGCTGCATCGCTCAATCGTATGGTAAGTCCGGCGCTTTCTTTCATATCGGGTAAGCCACCCAACACTTTTGCATATACCGCTTTGCCCGATGCTTCGCTACTAACTTTAATGATAGTACCGGTGGGCACATTATTCATCAGTGCATAATATTTGGTATCACTCCAGCCACTGTTGCTTTTAAAAATACCAGCAGTGCCATTAATAGCCTTACCAACCTCAGCATATTCTTTAATAAAGAAACCGCCATTCTTATCAATCACGGGGTTTTTATCTGCCGGCTTGGGCACAATGCGGGGTTCTTCTGTTTTAATGGGCTCTGGTTTTTTTTCTTCAAGCACAGGTGGCGGTGCCACTTTCTTTTCTTCTTTTACTATTGGTGGAGGAGCTGTTTCTTTTTTTTCTTCTTTCACAACCACATCGGCTGGCACTGCTTTACTGTATTTAGCCAAATCGCTCTGATTGTTTTTTACTTTTAAATAACCAATTATTAAACGGGTGCCTGCTTTTGCATTGTCTTTACTGATGTTATTCCATTTTTCAATAGTTTCAACAGGTACTTTATTGTAGTTGGTACTGATGCGGTACATCCATTCTTTTTCTTGCACCACATGATACACGGGCACAAATACTTCATCAGCTTCTTTACTGTTATTCTGGCTAAAATTTACTGTGGTTAATGGCACTTTTAATGGCTGACCAATGGCTAATGCTTTATCTATAGAAGTGTTGTTAAAGGCCGCCATATCTTTTGGACCAATATTATACAAACGCCCCACACTGTACCAATTTTCTTTGGCTTGAACCGTATGCAACAAATGCATGGTATTGTTGGCTCCGTTTATCATTAACGGAACTTTTTGTGCTGCCAGCACCAATGTATTTAGTAAGAGTACAAAAAGCAGTTTACACTTCATAGTGGATTTTTTGTGGCTACAAATATGCTTTGTTTTTTTTAAATGACCGCTAAAACAGTGCTAAAATGTATGTTAACCAGCAGTAGTGCCAATGGCAACAGCCGTTGCGTCGCACCCTTCAGCTGAAGGGTGCGACGCAACAACAGCTGAATAGCAGTACCCCTGCTGGTAACAAAAAATTACTGCTTTAAAATACGCCATTCTTTGGGGTAATAATTGTTAACCCTGTTTTGCAGCAGCTTTACCCAACCCAGCGATTGCTGTGCATACTGCACCAATGCCCAGCCTTTGTAATTGTTTGTAATAACAACATCGTTACGGCGTAAATATTGCAGGGCTGCTTCTTTGTTTAACGCCACACTAACAATTGCATTGCTTACATAATTGCTCATTGCAAAATCGTGGTGCGGCACCAGCTCGTTATGTGCCAGCTTACCCATAGTAATGCCCGCTTTTTTTATATACAGCGACTGCTGTAAGTTGGGTAACGCTTCAAAAAGATGATTAGGCACTAACAGTATTGCTTCTTTTTGTTTTAGCGATTGAATCTGGTCCGTTTGTTTTAACCAGGGAGTTATAATTTGCTCTTGTGTTTTAGTTAATTGTTCTGTTCTTTTTTTGGAGTCGTCTTCATAATAATCGCCGCCACTTAGCTTTCTGAAAGCGGCAATAAAAAAACCTTCTCCTTTTACTTTATAGGGCCAGAACCGATATCCATAACCCCCACCTTCAGATTGCACTTCTTGTATGCCCCACTCTTGCTGTAATTGCAAGCGGCAGGTGCTAACCTCCTTTTGTTGCATCAGCCAATCCAGTATTGCTTCATTCTCTTCAGCAGCGTAAGAACAGGTAGAATAAATCAACAGCCCTCCTTCTTTTAAAGCAGGCCAGGCATCCATTAAAATACGTTGCTGTCGCTGGCTGCATAAGGCTACATTGTTTTCACTCCACTCTTCAATTGCATGAGGATCTTTTCTAAAAAGGCCGCTACCACTGCAGGGTGCATCTACCACCATTACATCAAAATAATTTTCCAATCGTGCAAAATGTGCTGGGTCGTTATTAGTAATCACCACATTTGCGGCCCCCCATTTACTGATATTCTCTTCTAGTATAGCGGCTCTTTGTTTTATTACTTCATTACTTACTAAAATACTTTCTGCACTTAACAAAGATTGCAGCAATGTGGACTTGCCACCCGGTGCGGCGCAAAGGTCTAGTACTTTTAACGGCTGTTTCAGATGGGTGGTTTGGCGCAAGGCCTGTTCTAAAAACATACTGCTGGCTTCCTGCACATAATAAGCACCAGCATGCAGTAAAGGATCGAAGGTAAAAAAAGGACGATGAGGTAAATAATAACCATGCGATGACCAGGGTACAGGTGTTAGCGCTGTTGCATTTGCTGCATCAATTAATTCATTAAAATGGCAGAGTGATGTTGCAGTATCAGCAAACTTTGCCGGGTTGGTACGTATAGAAACTATTTGCTCACCAGATTGGTGTACGTTTTCAAAAGCGGCAGTATCGAAGCCGTTAACAGCCTCCAGACTTTTAGTAAGTGATTCGGGTAATTGCAGCGCCAATTTTTTAAAGGCAAAGATAATTGTTCAGTAACAGAAGCTTATAAACTCTTAATTTCTGCCACTAAATCTTGCAATACTTTTTTAGCATCGCCAAAAAGCATAGAGGTTTTTGGTTGAAAGAAAAGATCGTTTTCAATACCGGCATAACCGGGTTTCATGCTGCGCTTATTTACTATACAGGTTTTAGCCAACTCAACATCTAAAATTGGCATGCCGTATATGGGAGAAGCCGGGTCTTTTTTTGCAGCGGGGTTTACCACATCATTAGCACCCAATACCAATACCACATCGGTGGTACTGAATTCATCATTCGCTTGCTCCATCTCTAATAACTTTTCATAATTCACATCGGCCTCTGCCAGTAACACATTCATATGACCCGGCATACGGCCGGCAACCGGGTGTATGGCGTATTTTACCTCCACTCCTTTTTCAGCTAATAGTTTTTCCAGCTCATGACAAATATGCTGTGCCTGCGCCACTGCCAAACCATAACCCGGCACTATCATTATTTTATTGGCATATGCCATCAGCACTGCGCTATCGCTGAGGGTAATTTCTTTGTATAGTCCTTGTTCTTTTGCAGCACCGGTTGCCACTGCTTTATTACCTCCAAAAGAGCCTATTAATACATTTTTTAAAGAACGGTTCATGGCCTTGCACATTAAAATGGTAAGCAAGGTACCAGCAGCACCTACCAGTATACCACCGGTAAGCATTACTTTATTATCGTATAAAAAGCCACCGCAGGCTGCGGCAACACCGGTAAAAGAATTAAGCAGAGAAATTACCACAGGCATATCGGCACCGCCTATAGGAAAAACAAATAATACCCCATATATCAACGATAAAAGAAATACCACATAGAAAAAGAGAATAGTTTGTGCAGGCGAGAATACTACTATATATATGGCTAATGATACAATCAGCAATAAAAGAACAATATTGAAGATATGCTGCCCATTAAAAGAAAAATCTTTAATCTTTCCATTTAATTTACCCCAGGCAATAATACTTCCTGCAAAAGAAACAGAACCAATAATTAACCCCAGCATAATAATTAAAAGAGTAGTACCATTTAAAGAAGCAAAAAATGCAGCACCGGTTTCTACAGTATATCCATGCACTAAATGATTAAACTCAACTATACTTATTAACGCCGCACAAGCACCCCCCATACCATTAAACAAACTCACCATTTCGGGCATGGCCGTCATCTTTACTTTTTTAGCTGCCATCCAACCAACAATAGTTCCAATGGCTATGCCGCCAAAAATCCATCCGTAGTTATGTAAGCCATTACCGGCCTCATCTTTATACAAAAAAATAGTGCCTGCAATAGCAATGGCCATACCGGCAGCTGCCACCAGGTTGCCTTTGCGTGCAGATGCCGGGTGCGACAACATTTTTAACCCTATAATAAATGTTATAGAGCCGATGAGATAGCAAAGTGTTAGTATGTTTAATTCCATGGTTATATTAAATTCTAAATAATAAAATCAATTACTTTTTCTTTCCTTTAAACATTTCCAGCATTCTGTCTGTAACTACAAACCCACCCACTACGTTTAGGGTACCTAATATAACGGCCAGCAACCCCAGTATTAATGCCAGGTAATTATCTGCTTCTGCTTTGCCCATTACTATAATGGCGCCAATTATAACCACACCATGTATAGCATTGGCGCCACTCATTAAAGGAGTGTGCAATACGCTGGGTACTTTACCTATAATTTCTATACCTACAAAAATCATCAGCACCACTATATAAATCATTTGTTGGTGTGCAGCTATCCAGTTTAATATAGTTTCCATGCCATACTTTTTTTAGTTTATTAATGCGTTGCGGCTGAAGTGTGCCCCGATGTCATTGCACAAACCTTTTCGGGGTTTGCAACGAGCAACGATGTTCAATTCATATTCAATAGCTGGTTTCATATTTTTTGCTATCCACTCACTTAATAGGATGAACAGCCTGCAATAATTACTTCACTCTTTCATGTACTACGGCACCGCCGTTTGTAATACAACATCCTTTTACCAGGTCGTCTTCAAAATTCAGGTGCAGCTTTCCTTCCTTATCGGATATTAAGGCTAAAAAGTTAGCCACGTTTTTACCGTACATTTTACTGGCATCGTAAGGCATGGTAGCAGCCATTGCTGAATTGCCTACAATGCTTACTCCATTATAAACTACAGTTTCATTATTTACGGTGGATTCAGTATTACCACCGGTGGCCGCTGCCAGATCTATAATTACTGACCCTTTGCGCATAGCTGCCATCATTTCATTGGTAATAAGCACCGGCGCTTTTTTACCCGGTATTTGTGCCGTGGTTATAATAATATCTGCTTTGGCGCAGCTCTCTGCAATTTTTGCTTTTTGCCGTTGCATGAAATCTTCAGTTTGCTCTACCGCATAACCGCCGGCCTTGCTGGCATCAGCAGCGCCTTCCACTTCCACAAACTTGGCCCCTAAACTCATTACTTCTTCTTTAACCGCAGGTCTGGTATCAAACACTTCTACCACCGCACCTAACCTGCGTGCAGTGGCCACGGCCTGTAAGCCTGCAACACCGGCCCCTAATATGAGCATTTTTGCAGGTGCAATACTGCCCGCCGCTGTCATAAACATAGGAAAATAGCGGGGCGAAATATTAGCAGCATGTAACACAGCCTTATAGCCAGCAATATTGGCTTGAGAGCTTAGCACATCCATACTTTGTGCACGGGTGGTACGTGGCAACATATCTAAACTAAAACTGCAAATATTTTTTTGTGCCCATGTCTGCATAGCTGCAACATTAAACAACGGCTGGTATATTCCTATCAACACCAAATTATTTCGTTGCAAAAAAGCATCGGCGGGTAGATGTATTGTTAGCAACACCTCAGCCGCCGCAGCAACAGTTATTGCATCTTGTACTTGCGCACCTGCTTTTATATAATCATCATCGCTGGCTGCTGCTTTTTCACCAGCACCCTTTGCAACCAAAATAGTATGTCCTTTTTTAATAAGTGCCGGAACGGCTTCGGGCAGCAGAGATACCCGTGTTTCAAATGAAGGTTCTTGCAATACGCCTATTATCATAGTAAGTGATTCTGCGGTTAAGGTAGTTATATTTTTTTATTCAGCCAGCAGTATTTCTTCAGGCAACATCGTTGCGTCGCACACTTCAACTGTAGTTTATTTATGAGGTACTTTTTAAAATCGTATGGTAAAATGCTGCTTCACTTTAAAATCTTTTTTAAAAAATACCAGGCCTACAAAAAACAAATCAATACTCATTGTAACTGCAGTGTTTTGTTGAATGTGATGCCAGGCCTCTTCCATTTCAGCACTCCAATGAATATCATCAAACACCACAATGCTGTGCTCATTTAAATGCGGCAGCAATTGATTGAAATAATTTAAAGTGGGTGCTGCCCGATGATTGCCATCAATAAAAGCAAGATCAATAAGTTGCTGTACGGTACTTAAATAGTGGGGTAACACTTCATCAAAATTTCCATTAAGCAATTGTATATGCGGCAAGTTCAGTTGTATAAAATTAGCTTGTGCCATTGCGGCAATTGCCGGGTCGCCCTCAATAGTAAGCACATGGGCATTTTTATTAGCGGCTGCCATATAAGCAGCAGATAGGCCCAGTGATGTGCCCAGCTCAACAATATGCTGGCACTGATAATAGTTAACCATTTTAAAAAGCAGTTGGGCAAACTTAGGTGGCTTGGCGGCCCACTTAGCAATTTGCTGTATCGTTCTTTGTTTGGTGGCACCTGTTACTGAGCCTGCACCCATATCTTCTACCTGCAGCACTGTTTTGTTGTGCAGTAATTTTATACGCAAGGCTTCTATAGCTTCATACGCATAAAAATGACGATTATCTTTTAAAACATGCGTAATAAAATCAAATACAAACGGAGAGTGTATGCCATGGCCCTTACCATTGCTGGCAGTGAGGTAATACTGTAAGTACCGGGATGCTATTTTAAATTTTGAATACAGAACGAAAAAAATTATGAATTGAATAGTGTGCTAACGTTACTACTTTATACGCTCCCACACCTGAAAGCTGTATGAAAAAGCATGTTTTTCATCGGCTGCAAAATCAAGGTGATAGGTTTGTTTCCAGGCTGTTTCACTAAACGAGGGGAAAAACACATCGCCTGCTATTTGTGTATGTACTCTTGTTATTATTAGTTTATCGGCCATGGGTAATGCTGCTTCATAAATTTGTCCGCCACCACAAACACACCTTGCGGTGCCTGTATTTTTTGGGGCTGACGGGTTATTACAATATTGGTTCTGCCATTGAGCGGCTGGTTGTTTACTGATTCAAAAGTTTTACGCCCCATTATTACGGGCATGGCCCAGGTGGTGTTTTTAAAAAACTTTAAATCGTTGGGCAGGTGCCA
>REAR01000064.1 GCA_004295245.1 Sphingobacteriales bacterium
AGCCGTTCTGCATTGTTCACGCTGGCGTCGGCACTCATTTTGCTAACTGTTACTTCCAATGTATTTGGCTTATCATAATTCAGCAATGAAGAAATATCATATTTAAACCGATAGAAAGCCCCTTGGTGAATAGCACCAGCACTCTTTCCGTTAACCCTTACTTCGGTATCCGTCATGCTGCCGTCAAATACAATGTTTACCACTTTACCTTTAAAAGATGCAGGCACTTTAAATGCATATTTATATTTTCCCTGCTCATCATAAAACCGTGCGTTCTTACCATTGGTTTTATAATCTCTTCCATAATTATAATTACCAAAGCCTTGTTGCTCCCAGTTGCTGGGCACCTGTATTTTTTTCCACTCGCCACTATTGCGGCCTGCGGTGCAAAAAAAATCCCACTGCACAGTATGTGCAGCATCGGTGCCACTGAGGTATTGAATTTGCTTTTGTTGGGCGTTTGTAAAGCAAGAAAATAGCGCTATGCAAACAATAGTGAGGATTAACTTATTCATACAGCAATAATTAATGCTGTAAATATATTTTATTGAAGAAGGCACATTATCCTGTGCTGTCTGTATTTTTTTGTACCCTGCATTTGTAAAAAACCTAGCATCGTTGCGTCGCACACTGGTGCTTATAGCACCTGTATCAGCAATGCTCAATAAAGCTTTAATTGTACAAGTGAGTGACACAACAATGCTGAATAATGGAACTGCTGCTTATTACAAAAAACTACTTCAATATCTCTTCAATTGCAGCCAACTCCTCATTACTAAACTCAATATTATTTGCAGCGGCAATGGAGTTTAGTAACTGCTGCGATGAGCTGGCACCTACTAAAACAGATGTAATGCGTTTATCTTTCAGCAGCCACGCAATGGCCATTTGCGCCATGGTTTGGTTGCGCTGTTGGGCAATAATATTTAGTGCTGCCACTTTGTGTAAAACATTTTCATCCAACCCATTTTCTGTTAAAGCGCCGTTGGGTAGTTTGCGGCCCACACGAGAATCGGCAGGAATGCCTTTTAAATATTTATCGGTAAGAAGGCCTTGCGCAAGCGGAGAAAATACAATGCAGCCTACGCCGTTTTCATCCACCACTTCCAGCAGATTTTTATTTACGGCATCGTTCTTTTTTTCCACCCAACGGTCCAGCATGGAATATTTTGGCTGATGAATTAAACAAGGTGTGCCGAGTTGCTTTAAAATTTTAAATGCTTCGGCAGCGGTATCTGCCGGATAATTGGAGATGCCTGCATACAAAGCTTTGCCCTGGCGCACTATTAAATCCAGCGCTGCCATGCTTTCTTCCAATGGTGTATTGGGGTCGGGACGATGATGATAAAAGACATCTACATAATCCAACCCCATTCTTTTTAAACTCTGGTCTAAACTGCTTGTCAAATATTTTTTACTGCCCCACTCGCCATAAGGTCCGGGCCACATATAATAACCTGCCTTGGTAGCAATAATAATTTCATCCCGGTAAGCAATGAAATCTTCTTTATAAATTTTTCCAAAATTTATTTCAGCTTCGCCAACCGGCGGGCCGTAGTTGTTGGCCAAATCAAAATGGGTAATGCCATTATCAAATGCGGTGCGCAGTGTTTGGCGATATACATTCATGTCATCGGGCTGGCCAAAATTTTGCCAAAGACCTAATGAAATGGAGGGTAATAGAAGGCCGCTTTTTCCGCTGCGGCGGTATTGCATTTTTGTGTAACGATCTTCTGCTGCAACGTAGCTCATACTATCAGGGCTTTTTTAATTTTATGATAACGGGTTTATCCCTGTTGCAAGTTACTGTTTCGTTGGTATATTCCAGTTCTGCAATTTGTATCACACTTCTTTTATCATTAAAACTTGCTTTAGCAGCTGGGTTTATTTTATTTCTGCCGGGGTGTGTAAAATAATAAATGTAGGCTTTGCCATCATTCACCACTACATCACAATGGCCACCAATGGCCTGGTCATCTTTTCCGGTGCCGGGGTTTTCTAAAATAAAAATATTTGTTTTGCCAGTAAAAAACCTTTGGGCCTTCTCCCCTTGTGGCAATAGCTTTGCCTTTATCAACCCAGTTATATAAATCTCTACTATCAGCATAGTAAATACTTTTGCCATCCTTTTCGTTATTGTACCACATGCGAAAAAGTGTGTCGTTTATTTTATAAACAGATGCATCAATTACTTTTTCATTCACCAATTTTAAAGTGGATTGATAATTCCAGTTTTGTAAATCAGTACTGATTAAATGCACAATTACTCTCGGATGGTTCCAGTCCTTAAAAGTGCCGGGCACATAAGTAAGATACATGTGGTAAGTACCGTTGCTTTCAATTACATCTGGCGCCCAATGTGTGTAGCCTTCATCAGGACGGTAATTAATATTTGCGGTGTCAATATATTTCCATTTTTTTCCGTCTTTACTTTCTGCAATGCCAATACGTGTGCCATGCACCCATTGCACAGTAGAATCTTGTATGGATGCCCTGCGGTTGGTGTACAGCATCCACCATTTCTTTTTTGCTTTGTTGTAAATAATAACCGGATCGGCAGCGCCGATGCAAACGATACACTACTGAGAAATGTTGATAATAGTACTAAATGCTGAAGAGTGCGACGCAACAACTGGTGAGTAGCGTAACGATTGCTGGCGTCAGAATAAAAAAAAATGAACCCCATGAGTTGTTATTTATAGTTGCGCTTTAACCATTCTTCCGGAACAGGTATAATGCAAATATTCATGCTTCGATTGTCTGCAGAGAGCATAGCGGATTGAATTTGAATTTTTGTGCCATCAGGGCTCATAGTAGGATGCGGGTGGTCTGCGGCGGTAGTTTTGTGCCCAGTTGATAACAGCAGCATTTCTTTTGAATGACGATTGATGAGATAAATATTCCTTGCAAAATCATCTCCCACCACAAACCTTCCATCAGCAGAACCAGTAACATGCCAAAGGCCGCTACCCGATTTTGTTTGCCCGGCAATTTCCATTTCTCGGGTACGCAAATTAATAATAGCAAGACCTGTTGGTTTTTCTCTTGTACCAGACGGACCCCATGCAGCATCTTGCCCAGGGTTAGCACCTCCAACATCGGTGCCTGCTTCAGTAATTTTATTGGTGCCCGAAATTTTTCTGTGGCCCATAATAGCTATCGCTACTTCATCTTTACTGATAACGGCTTCATGCGTTACCCATTCATACTCGCTTTCTGGATAGAGAGGGCGGAGACCTGTGCCATCACTCATCACCGTCCAGGTACGTTGTGGAGATTTACCGCCGGTCTCCCAACAAAAAACAATTTCGCCCGGCATCCAAGGATTAGTTTGTATATGTCCAATTTGAAAAGGCACACTCACCACATATTTTAGTTTGCCGGTTTTAATATTCATGGCGGCAATGCCCGATGGGCCTGCACCCATATTACGCGGACCAAAGTTTTTTTCTAGTGTAGTATTTGCGGGTAAATGTTTTATTGCTTCTTGCTTATTTACTCTAAAGTAAGCCCACTCTTCACCACCATCCAAGGCCATATCTCCGCCAGCACCCATTTCTTTTGGTGTGGTGCCGCAAATACGTTGGTAATAATCAGCTTTTTTTAAAGTGCCTGCTTTACTATCAGCAAATAGTTTTTCTAAGTCTACTTCTATAATTTGTACAGGGCGTTGTACGCTTCGCCTTGCAGTATCTGCCGGTGTAACTGGTATGGTATCTGTTTTTTCGTTCCGCATAAAATACAGCTTCATGCTTTTGCGGGCTATATTTAACATACCGGTGTAACCACCTTCTGTTACCTGTACCATATCTCCCGTGTTTTCATGTACCGCCATTGCTTCACCCTTTACACGGTTGCTGCGAAAGATAAGCCATTGTCCGTCACTCGTCCATTGGTTATGTGTTTGATAAATTTTACTATCGCCGCTTTGTGTGCTTGTTAAGAAAGTGAGCATGGTGCCTGTAACAGGATCTTTAACAATTTTCTTTTCAGACGGAAATTGTTTACCTATTTGTGCTTGTGTAGTGGCTGCCACCACAAAAAGCACACACAAATACAAACATATTTTGAATAGTTTCATTTACTGAAGTGGTATTAATTTTACGGTACCCCCAAGGCCAGAAGGCAATACTTTCCAATTTGAAGCATCGAAGGGTTTATAATTGATGTTTACAAAATTTATTTCGTGGTAGTTGCGCCACACTTCTCCATTACGATCCATCTGACGGATACGATTGGCCATTAGATTACAAACTTCTATACTTATGGTATTGGTGCCTTTTTTTAGGAATTTTCCAATCTTTAACTCAAAGGGAAGGCTCCAGATTAAACCGGCCTCTTTGCCATTAACCATAATTCTTGCAGATTCATATAACTGATCTAACTGCAGCAAATAATCGGTTGCTTTATTTTTTAGTGTAAAACTGGTGGTATAAACGCCCGTGCCACTAAAGAACTGCGTAGCTGTATCTTCAGTAAAATTAGTCCAGGGTTGCAGTGTGGTTACTGTTTTATTTTTTGGCAAAGAAGGCCCGCCTTCTGCAAAATGCAGTTTCCATATATTTTTTTCCAGGTTGATTGCATGGCCAACCGGTTCTGTGTATTTCCATTTGGCTTCTTTTGCAACAACATGATAGTTGGAGCGAACAATAATAGACTGCCCTGATTTCAGTTGCATTCTTAGTTTAACAGCATTCCCCTCTTTTTGAAACGGCACCCTGCCAGTTTCGCCATTTAGTGGATTTATAAATACAATACTATTGGAGTTGGTATTTAGTTGTATTGTTTCATCAATATCTTTTGCTGTATTGTTTGCAATAAAATAATACAAAGAATCGCCCTGTCGCCTTTTTATAAACTTTAAACCCAATGCAGCCATTTTCTCATTGCTTGTCCATTTTATATATTCCAATGCCTTTGCAATGTCATTACTTAAAATAATTTTTCCGCCTGTTTTTAAGCTAGTTTCATTAATACCTTCTGCTACTTGTTTAAAATTCAGGCTATCTATTAAATGGCGCAATGCTGCCCTTTCTTTGCTAAGGCTATTAAAACCGGGCACATCTTGCGGCAAAGACTGAAAAATTACATACTC
Source organism: Sphingobacteriales bacterium (assembly GCA_004295245.1). GTDB lineage: Bacteria > Bacteroidota > Bacteroidia > Chitinophagales > Chitinophagaceae > JACMLD01. Next base: position 5,096 of record REAR01000064.1, read on the forward strand.
AGTGTTTACACCAAGTGTTACAATATTTCTTAAGGTACTTACAGGCATTCGCTGGCATTCTGGTACAATAATAATTTGCCTGCTTTTTTTATAAAAGGGTGCATTGGCCGCTCTTTTGGCCAGCATTTCATCGCTTAAAAAATCTACTTCATAGCCGTTATTCTGAAGTTGCGTAACATTTTTATAAAAGGCAGTTGGGTGCAGCCATTTTTCAATACTATGTACGCCTAATGGCATATCAAGCCCGTTTGCATTGTGCCAAACATCATATACCGGCCAATAAATTTTTACTGTATTATAATCTGAGTTGCCCGCCTGTAAAACAGCCTGGCAGCGGGCTATATATTCATTAAGGCCTTTTAAATGTTTCCAGATACTGTTATGCGGCACAAAGTTTACCGATGCATAAAATAACCATCCCGGAAATTTAACATCGGCAGGTGTGTAGGTTGTGCCATGATAAAAAACGTGGTTAACACCAGAAAGAAACACCTGGTCTAACTCTGGCTTGCATTGGCTCCAGGCTGTTTTAAAATGCTCACCCAACCAAGTAAAAGTTTCGCTGCTGGTAAGTGGCTTGTTATATTCATGTGCCGCACTGCTGGCAAATTTCAGCATAATTGGATCGGGGTCTACATTACGGATATCGGCACTGTCTCTTCTTAATCCTTTTACTGCAAAATAACTGCTGCCAAAAGTTTCGCACTCCGGTATATCAAATGCCCCATACAAATCGAGCAGATTACCCGGAGAACCATGCGCCTGATTAACAGATTTTGTATTTCGCTTATTTGTCCATGCAGTAAATACGGAGGAAAAATTTTGCAGCATCAGGTCAGCAATAGTTTCTCTATAATCACTTTTTATTCTTGCCACCGTATCGTTTAGCAGTGTGCCGGTAAGCTGAGGTAAATAATTTCTTAAATCATACCCTCTGCGGGTTTTAAACTCATTAAAAAACTGTGGCGTCCAATCTGCATTATATACTTCGTAGCTATCATTAAAAAAAGCTTTCACCCCGTGCGATGTATTACCAAATGCCGTATCAAATATTTTAAAATAGTTAGCGGTGGCTGTTGCACTAAAATGATCAATAGTAAACCCTTCTCCGCCGGGTGCAGCCCTTTTTACTGCCTGTTTGGTTTTACCGGTAAATGCAGCAATTATTTCCATATCAGCATTAGCGGTATAATTTAGCAACCCATCAGCCTGCAGTTTATCAGACAAATCAATGATCTCTCCATTCTCTTTATATCCTACCAATGCGCTGAGTATTGCAATTTCTTTTTGCTTTATATCATTCACTTCAATTTTATCTGCCAGTTTTTCATTTGCTTTTAACGTGTACTTTTGAACAATCAGTTTACTGGCAGCATCTTCTTTTGTTACATGCGTTCCCCCAATTGGCCAACCAGTGCCTACTGATATATAAACACCCATGTTTAATGCCTGAGCCTGCGCTACTGTATAGTCCAGCAGCCTCATCCACTGCGGAGAGAGGTATTTTACGTAAGTAGCTTCATACCCTTTGGCTCCATAAATGGGTACAATTTCAACACCTCCAAAACCAGCGCCGGCCATTTGTGTTAATTGCTTTTTTATTCCAGTTTCATCTACGGCACTGCCCATCCACCACCAACGCGTCCATGGTTTGTTTGCTGATATAAGTCTGTCTGTTTGACTGAACAACGCTTGCCCCCAAAATAACAACAAGCAAACCAATACAAATTTCAATTTCATATATTCTGTTTTTCTCTCTTACAATGCTGAATACACTATCTGCAGTACAAGTGTGCGACGCAACCACTGCTGCTGGTTTTACCATAGCTGGCTACAAAAAATTAATGTGCTAGTATTAAAACGTCTGCAATTTTTTCTGGTAACCATACCGTCATTTCGCCCCTACCACGGTTAGCCCAAGCATAATAAGGTATGGCTGTAAATGGTTGAGTTTGCGTTTGCACACTATTGGCTGCGGTATTGGTTACAACGGCAATGGCGTTTCCCTGCAAAGTTATTACACCATTTAACAAATTGCTGTTATAAACCGCCGTTAACGATTGGTTGGCTGGTAATACCAGGTTTGTGGTGCTGCCATTATTATCAGCCCACTCTGCGCAGTACACCAACGGGCCACGCTGCAAACTCACTAAGCCCTTATTATTTATTAGTGCCTCACTACTGGCTACTCTTTTAATATCCATGGGCAATAGCATTTCCACTACATCATTTTTTTTCCAGCTGCGGTTAATGGCCACATAGCCATTTTGCAATGTGTAATTAATTGCAACGCCATTTACTTTTATAATAACTGGCGCACTGTTACTGTTTTGATAATGATATAAACTGGAAGGCATTGGCTGTTGCTGCGCCCAACCAGGCACCCGAACCAGTAAACTAAATGGCGTTGTTGTTTTTGGGCTAATGATAAACTTTAAATTTCCATCCCACGGGTAATTATTTTGCTGCTCAATGGTAACCTGCTTTTTGTTTACCACTATTTGTGCACTACTATTGGCAAATAGGTTTACATATAGTTTATCAGCTGCAATTGCATACATATAACCGGGCATACTGGGTAACAAACGACAAATATTGGTAGGACAGCAACTGCAATCAAACCAACCGCTCCGTTCTGCTTCCAGATGTTTATGTGTAAGCCGGTGATTTACTTCCATGGCGTTGGTATAAAAAAAAGATTTACCATCTAACCCAACACCTGATATTAATCCGTTGTATAAAATACGTTCCAACACATCCACATATTTAGCATCTCCGTGCAATTGAAACATACGCTGGTTCCAATACACATTGGCAATGGCAGCGCAGGTTTCATTGTAAGCAGTAGTATTGGGCAACTCAAAATTTTCCCCGTAACGTTCGCCACTGCCAATAGCCCCCGCACCGCCCTGTACATAGAATTTTTTATTTACCATATTTAACCAGATGCTGTCAATTGCATCCAGCATTGCTTTATCGCCGGTTAACGCTGCAATATCAGCAACTGCTGCATACAAATAACCAGCTCTTACGGCATGGCCTGTTGCTTCGCGTTGTGCTGTTACAGGAATATTATCCTGCCAGTAGGCCCCATTCTTCCATTGATCTTTGCTCTTGCTATCATATCCTGCATAGTGTCCTCTTTCTTCAATAAAATATTTTGCTGTTTCCAGGTATTCTTTTTTTCCTGTAATGCGGTAGAGCTTTACCAATCCCATTTCTACCACCTGATGGCCGGGGGCCATGTGCATTTTATCTTTTCCAAAAACATGGCAAACCAAATCGGCATTCTTAAGTGCAATATTTAAAAAATTCTTTTTCCCTGTTGCCATAAAATGCGCCACCGCTGCTTCAAACATATGACCGCTATTATATAATTCATGGCTCAGTTCTCTTTCTTTTACCCAACGCTCATTACCCGACCATGCATGCGGGTTTTTAGGATCAATAGTACGTGCCGTGTATAAATAACCATCCGGTTCCTGCGCAGCGGCCACAATGGCAATTAAAGAATCCATATAAGAATCCAGTTTTTTATCCGGAAACAAACTGATGGAAAAAGAAGCCCCTTCAATTGTTTTATAAATATCAGTATCGTCAAAAGGAAAGGTGGTACAAAACTTACCCGTTTTGGTTGCTGCCATTAAAAAATTCTTTATACGTCCTGTTTTATCACATCGTTCAAACGATGCCGGAATGGTTACCGTGTGATTAATTTTTATACGTGGCAACCAAAAATTATCGGTAAGCTTTACATTGGTAAAAGGCACCGGCGTATAAGTATAATCGGTTTGCTGTGCGGTAGCTGTTATGCCACATAATAAAAATGCAATTACAAGTATTCTCACGTTATTTACTTTTTTGGTCTGAACATTTATTCTTTGTGCTGCATTGGTTGCGTCGCACCCTTCAGCTGTTTAATATTACTCAGCTTTTTTTAATGCTACTGCATAAACATTGGTTTCGCCTTCAAAGTTTGCCCTAAAGATGACCCATTGCTCGTCGGGGCTAAAATGTACATTGGGTTCCAGCTTGTAATTATGGTTTTTCATATTCACCAGCTTTTCGGCTACAAATACATTTTGGTTGGGCCTGAACAAATAAATCCATCTGCCATCAGTGGCTCTTGCCACCTGGCCGGGGTCGCCACCATCGCCACAAAACAGTTTATTGTCTTTGGTACTGTTAAAATGAATACTCCATTCGTTGCGTTGCAATTCATACTTTGTTTTAGCGCCTGTTTTAACATGATGCCCTTCAATATAAAATTTTGTGCTGCGGGGTTGCTGCAAATCGTACCATATAATACTGCCATCAGCGCTGCTCCATTCATGCCCGGCAATTTCCATTTCCATAATACGCTTATGAATTTGTGTAATGGCTTTTGTTGTTACATCTATCGTCCATATGCGGTTTACTTTATGCCATGGGCCTTCATGACAAAACATTAATAAGTTAGGGTCTGCTGCTGAAAACTGTACATGGTTCAGCCATGCTGTATCGGTATGCAGTTTGTTTAATTGCTTTTTGGCAATATCAATTGTAAATAGCGTACGTGGAAGCTTAGCTTCGTAAATAATATTAAAGTAGCTTGCTTTATTAGGGTATTTCTTAAATAATTCCTTTTCTTCATCGCTGGCTTTAACCCCCGCCAGTAAACTGCCGTTGGCATTTATACAAGTAACGCTGGCTTTAAAATCTTCCGGAAAAACAAACACCAGCCGTTCCTTTTTTGTAGTCACATCCACTTCAAACACACTATCCTTTACCTGAAAATATAATTTATTGGTGGCTGCAGCTACAATCTCTCCGTTCATAGCTGTTGCATGGTGCGTTAATTGTGCTGTTTCATATGTTTTTAAATCAACCCAATGTATCTGGCGTTTGCTTTCGCTGGTATTACTTATTTCAATTTTTGCAGCTTGCTCTTCCTGCTTTTGCGGTGCCGCATTATAAAATACCATCTTATTGCCAATAAAGGGATTGTTATGAAAGTAAAAACTATAGTTGCTGCCAGCTATACGGGTAAGGCGCACCACTTTATGTTGTGTGTCTTTATCAATCCATACATCCGGCATTTTTGTTCCTCCTGTTTCCATTACCGGTTGTGCATAGCATATTACTCTTGCAACAACAAACAAACCCAGCACCACGCTTTTTTTCATACTTATTTTTTTATGGGTTTAACACCTTCGCTTGTCATTACCACACGTTTCATTGTACCATCTTTATTATAATAGAGATAATCAATACAAACGCTGCGATGAAAGCTTCCTGCATCTGGCACCAATGCCCCATTGTGATAAATAAAATACCACTGCCCCTTGTATGCTACAATTGCCTGATGGTTGGTATTGCTGTTTCCGGCAATCTCGTTTAAAATACCTTTATATTCCCAAGGGCCTTCAATATTGCGGCTCATAGCATACGCAATCTTTTCCGGAAACTCATACGCATAAGACAGGTAATACCATCCATTTCGCTGATGTACCCAAGGTGCTTCTGTAAACTTAGGCAGTTCAATTTTTTTAAACGCACCCTCCATCTCAATCATATTCTCTTGCAGCTTCACATAATGCAACGTAGTATTGCCCCAAAACAAATACGCCTGCCCCTTATCTATCATTACAGTAGGGTCAATATCATCCCAGCTTATTTTTGCTTCGGTGGTCATATCATTTGTAATAAGCGCTTTTCCAATGGCGTCTTTAAATGGCCCTTTCGGGTTGTCCGCCACGGCTACGCCAATTGCCTTTCCACGATGTGTACTATCGTGAGTAATAGCAACAAACCAATAAAATTTTCCATTACGTTCAATTACCTGGCTGGCCCATGCATCATCTTTTGCCCATTTAAATATGGAAGTATTTAACGGAGACGGATGCTCTGTCCAATGCTTCATATCTGTAGTAGAAAAACATAACCAATCGTGCATCACATACCTGTTTTCTTTAGCCGGCGCTACATCGTGGCCGGTGTAAACATACAAGGTGTCTTTATACACCAATGCTGCTGCATCTGCTGTGTATTTGTGCCGTATAATGGGGTTGCCAGCTGCTATAAATGCAGTGTCTTGCGCCAATACATTTAATGTGGCAAACAATGCTATTGATACACTAAATAATTTCATATTGCCGGGTTTTTTGTTGCCGTTGCAGGGTGCGACGCAACGGCTGTTTATTATTTTTACCACTGCTGGCTACCAAAATATTTTTTGTTATCAGCAGTATCGCTTTATTCATCTTTGCTTGCGTCGCACTCTTCAACCGTTGTTTCTTTGTGCGGCGTTTAGTTGCCATCGGGTTTTGTACCGGTTATAAATGCACTGGATGGCCAATAAAATTTTTCAAAAGGTAAAGGCCTTGCAGGATGGTAAACATTGATCTGCGGTTTAATAAATTTTACCAATGGCAACTGCTGTTGTTGTATGCTGCTAACAATGCAACGGGCCAGTTGATACGCACCATAAGGACTGAAATGCGTATTATCTTCTAATTTTTTTTCCTGCCCTGGAAAAGTATTGGCAGCATAATGCACAAATGCTTTTACGGATGCCTCCTCGCCCCAAGCTTCGTATAAAGTTTTACTCATTGCATTTAAATCAATCAGCGCAACCTGCTCTTGTTTTGCTAATTGTCGCATGGCTTCAGGGTAGGCTGCTAAAGTATTTTCTATATGCCCGGCAGCATCAAACTTTCTGCGATGCATAGAAGTAACCAGCACCGGTATTATTTTACGGGCTTTGGCTTCAATAATCCATTCTTTGATGGTTTGCTGGTATGTTGTAAAGGGATCCAGATGATTGCCACCCGGTTTCTGGTCATTATGTGTAAACTCTATAAACAAATAATCGCCGGGTTTGCTCAGGCTCCATATTTTATCAAGTCGTCGTTCTGCTTTAAAGGCCTTCATAGTTTCGCCACTTTCTGCATAGTTTGCTACCGCCACTTTACCCGGCTGTAAAAAAACAGGAAACACTTGTCCCCAGGCAGCCCAAGGTTCCTTATCCTGATCTACCACGGTAGAATTTCCGGCTAAAAAAATAGTAGTGGCTTTTTTATTAGGTGTTATTTCTACAGCACACACTTTGGGCAGAGAGTCATTAAATTCTATAGTTAACAAATTATCCCAATGGAGATACGCATATTCTCTGGCTTTTAATTTTACTTTATTAATGATACTTGCCTGATCGTTTCTTATAACACTGTCTTTTATATGCACAGTAAAAATTTCTGTTATAACTTTTCCTTTAGCGGTACGTATATTTTCCAGCATCAACCTGCGGCACTCTGTACGCACCGTGGTAGCAGAGATGCCTTTGCTATCGCCAAGTATCAATTTAACATCGTAATTACCATCGGGCAATTTTACAGAAAAGTAAAATGGTTTTGAAGCGGTGATATAATCTCCTTTTAAAACATCACCCCCATTGTCTACTACTGTTACCGGTGTGCCGTAAGAAAAGCCATAGCCCAGTTCATCTTCATACTTGCTGGCAGCCGTAATAGCAATATACCCTTTAGCTGTGCGACTGCTGCCAAAATCAAACTTATACCCTGCAGGCATTTGAGCAGTTGCTATGAGTGGCAATAAAAAAAATACTATTGAAATAAACCCTTTCATTCGTTTGGCATTATTTGGTAGCGTTGCCCGGCCACTGTGTTAAAGGTTGTTATGTATTGTTGTAATGGCAGCTGTGTGTTCAGCATACTTTTAGCGGTATTATTTCTTATAGCAATAGCAGTTGCTGTACTTAGCTTACAAATACCTCCCTGCTTTGAGATAATTGTGGCTTTAACCAGTTTACCATTTTTCCACCATATATCTATTTCAAAATTGCCCCGGGCTACAATCCCTTTTATAGATCCTTCTTTCCAGGCAGTTGGTAACGCAGGCAATAGTTGTATGTTGCCCAAATGGCTTTGCACCAGCATTTCCAGTACACCCGCAGTGGCGCCAAAATTTCCATCTATCTGAAATGGGGGATGTGCATCAAACAAATTAGGGTACACGCCGCCACCGCCAGAATACACTTCCTTGTTATACTCTTTTGTTAAGCGTAATAAATTTTTATATAAAGTATAGGCATGGTCACCATCCAGTAATCGGGCCCAAAAATTAATTTTCCACGCTATGCTCCAGCCAGTGCCATCGTCTCCACGCAATTGTAAAGTTTTAGTTACAGCATCAGCATATTGCTTATCCAGTAGCGGAGAAATTTGCCTGCCCGGATGCAAACCAAACGCATGAGAAACATGGCGGTGATGTGGTTCATCATCTTCCCAGTCATCATACCACTCTACAAGGTTTCCTTTCTTGCCAATTTTTAGCGGGTTTAGTTTGCGGCGTTTTTCTTTCAGCATTTCCGCATAGTCTTTATCTATGTTTAAAATAGCAGCCGCTTCAATAAGATTGGTAAATAAATCCCATATAATTTCCATATCCATAGCAGAAGCAATGGTAAGAGTGCCTTTAAACCCATTGGGATGTATGTAAACATTTTCAGGCGATGTTGAAGGAGCTGTTATTAGTACGCCATTTTTTTCCACCAGCCAGTCTAAACAAAAATCAGCAGCACCTTTCATTAAAGGATACGCTACTTCTTTTAAATATTTTTTATCAGCCGTGTAGCGATACCGTTCAAACAAATGCTGGCTTAGCCAAGGGCTGCCCAAACTCCAGTTGGCCCATTTGGGGTCTCCGTTACCTTCACCTACGGGATTGGTTTGTGCCCACAAATCACTGTTATGGTGCACAGCCCAACCGTTCATATTATAATAGTTGCGGGCCGTGGCCGCACCATTCTTAGCCATTCTTTGTATGTGTTGTACCAATGGCCATTCCATTTCGCTAAGATTGGCAGGTTGTGCCAACCAGTAATTCATTTGCAGGTTAATATTGGTGGTGTAATTGCTGCGCCATGGCGGGCGGATGCCATTGCTCCATATACCTTGCAGGTTAGCGGGCATGCCGCCGGGGCGTGATGAACAAATCAATAAATAGCGTCCATACTGAAAGAATAATTCTTCCAGCGCATAATCTGCAGTCCCTTTCTGATAATTCAATAAGCGTTCATTAATTGGTAATGCCGGTGCTACAGCATTGTTGAGAGATAAAGCAACACGGTTAAAATATTTTTGGTAATCAGCAATATGGGCTACTAGTAATTGTTGGTACGTTTTAACAGTAGCAGCCTTTAAAAAATTACTAACCAGTTGTGCTTCGTCTTTACCATCTTTATCAGGGCATTTATCGTAACCATTAAAGCTGGTGGCCCCTGCCACCATTAATATTACTTCTGTAGCGTTTTTAAAATTCAATGAAGTATCAGTAGCCGTTAATTGCCCATCATTAGAAACAGTCTTCACGGCAAACTGAAAACGCATACCATCGCAGGAAGCACTATCAGTATATATGAACGGCTTGGGGTAGCGCCGCTCATCGTTTGTAATACGTGCCTTACCTTTTAAAACTAATTCTTTTGCAGGGGTTGTATTTTTTTGATACTGCAATTCGTGCTTCACATTTACAGTAAAATTTAATTGCCCTGCTTTATCCGCTTTTAGTTTTATCAGCATTACCTGATCTGGTGCCGATATAAAATATGCTCTTGTGTAGTGAACGCCCGCTGCAGTAAAACTGCTGGTGGCAATAGCAGTGGCTATATTTAGATCGCGGTAAACCGAAGTTGCAGCACCAGCAAATTGTTGCTCAATTATAATATCTCCCAAAGGTTGATACATTTCTGTATCTGGGCCTTGTATTTTTTTAAGCAGGCCAATGGCTTTATTAATACTATCTCTGTATAATTCTTCTCTAACCGGTTGCAGATAATTAACTGCCCCCGGGTTCGGATTCAGATTTACAGGCCCGCCGGTCCATAGTGTTTGCTCATTTAATTGAATCAATTCTGTACCCGGTCTGCCAAACACCATTGCTCCTAAACGGCCATTACCCAGCGGTAAAGCTTCATTCCAGTCTTTTGCCGGTTGTGTATACCAAAGTGTATAATTTTTATTGCTTTGGCTATTTACAGTAAAGCAGCAGCAAATGATACCAATGCAGACAAAATATTTTTTCATTTCTTTTTAACAGGTATTTTAAGTACGGCTACCGCATTTGCAGGTATTGTATATAGCAGCTTATTAGCAGCAAGTAAAGCTTCTTTTGTATCAGGCTTTACTTGCTCCAGTTCTGAAAGTTTATTGCAACTGGAAAGATCTTTTGTGCTCAACTCCTGTATTACTACTGCCGCTTTTTTTATTTTAAGACCCATAATATTTAAATCAATCATCTGTGCTGTGGCAGCATTGTTCACCACTTTAATAATCAATGTGCCTGTTTCTGCATCTGTAACAGCACTACTGTATAAACCCTCTTTACCGGTAAGAGGTTTTCCTTCTTCTGTAATTGCAATTACATGGGTACCCCTATTTGTTGAAAACAATTGCTGCACATAATAATTAGGCGTTGCCACTGTTTTTAAATTATCAAACCATATCAGGTCAGGGCGCCATTGCCATGCATCGGCATGCGCCAGCAGCGGTGCATAAGAACACATTTGTACCATATCGGCATTTCTTTCCAATCCGGTCATAAAAGCGGCTTCTGCTAATGCAGCTTCCCAGCTATTCATACCTTCGGCAGCAGCAGGGTTACCTTTAATATGCGCCGCATATTCACCAGCAAAAACTTTCGGACCGCTACGATCATAGTTATCGTAACGATTGGCATTTTTTAAAAACCATTCTGGTGGTTTGTAATAATGTTCATCTACTAAAGAAGGTTGCAGGTGTCTTAACTCCTTCCATGCATAATTAAAATATTCCCCCTCTGCAAACGGACCAGAACCAGATACAATTTTTATGTTAGGGTACTTTGCAAGTATTGCTTTTTCAAAAACCTTATAGCGTTCTATATATTGTGGCTCCCATTGTTCATTACCAACCCCTAAAAATTGTAAATTAAAAGGTGCCGGGTGTCCCATATCATTTCGCAACTTACCCCATTGCGTGGTAATGGCTCCGTTTGCAAATTCAATTAAATCCAGTGCATCATTAATGTAAGGTTGCAGTTCATCCATAGCTACTACTTCGCCGCTATTAAACTGGCAAGCCATGCCGCAGTTTATAATGGGTAAAGGTGCTGCGCCAATATCTTCAGCCAGTAAAAAATATTCATAAAACCCTAAACCAAAACTCTGGTAATAATCCGGTGCTGCACGATGGCGAAACTCAACATTCCAACGATTCATAATTAACGTGCGGTCATCTGTATTGCCCACCGTTGTCTTCCATTGGTAACGGTTAGTTAAGTCTTTGCCTTCTACAATACAGCCACCGGGAAAACGTAAAAAACCCGGTTTCAGATCAGCAATTTTTTGTACAATATCATTTCTTAATCCACCGGGTCTTCCTTTCCAGGTATCTTTCGGAAATAAAGAAATTATATCAATATCAATTATACCCTCGCCTTCAAAAACAATATTTAATTTACCCCGCTGTGCGGTATCTGTTGCAGTAATTGATGCCGTAATTTTTTTCCATTCTGTGGTAACATCATTAATAGCGGCGCTGCCTATAACAGTACCTGCATTATTCAGTAACTGAATTTTTAGTTGCATAGCACCCGGTGTAAGCACTCTGGCCATTAAAGAAAAATCATACTGCTTGTCTTTATGAAAGCCCATGCCTCTAAAACCTTCATTGCTCAATGCATAATTTCCATCTTCTTTTTCAATAGTAACTCTTGCAAATCTTGTATTAGTTTCCTGTGTAGCTTTATTAATAATTAATATTCTTCCCTTATCATAACTGCTGCGGTTTTCTCTCCATCCCATCAGCGCTGTCGGAAATTCAAACGATCGGTTTTTTACCAGCTCTGCATACAAACCACCATCTGCACCAAAATTGATGTCTTCAAAAAAAACGCCCCACATGGTAGGTGCCACCGGATTCAGCAGCTTATCTGCACTTACTACTAATTTTCGTTGCGCCACCGCCACCATGCTCATTATAAATACAGCAGCTATTAAGATCAGTCTTTTCATCCAATTATTTTTTTGTGTTAACCAGCTTTTTTATTTCATAGCAACAGCCTTGCTACGCTCAGTTCAACTGTTATGCCAATGGCATCAGTTTTTCTTTTTCAGTTGTAAAGAGCTGTCGTTAATTTCAAAACTGTAATTGTTTAGCAAAGCAATCATTTCAGCGCCTGCAAGAATAACAGGGCCATAGCCATGCGCTGCATACACATTTACCGGGCGGTGATAATAAAACAAAGGGTCAAATGCCATACCCGTACCTACACAAGTGCCTTCTACCTGGCCTTTATCATTAATTTTTGTAGTTACAGCATTCCATGCCAATAAACTCATAGGGGCATAGGTCATGGGGTCTAACCAACCTTTATTACAAGCGTGTGCAATACAATAAGCATAAATAGCAGTAGCAGATGTTTCTAAATAAGAGTCTTCCCTATCTAATAACTGGTGCCAAAAGCCACTGCCACTTTGGTAAGCGGCCAAGCCTTTAGCATGTGCATTTAACTGTGCAATTACATAGGGCCTTCCGCTATGGTTTTCTGGTAAGGCGTCCAGTAATTCAACCATCGTCATAATAGCCCAGCCATTTGCCCTTCCCCATCTAAATTCCGGATGTGTTTCCATACGCTCAACCCAGCCATGCATGTACACGCCTTTTTCTTTATTAAACATTCTATCTGTATAGGCTTTCAATTGTTTTACAGCATCATCAAAATATTTATTGTCTCCTGTTAAACGGCCCATCTGTGCCACGGCGGGTATATACATATACAAATCATCTAACCACAAGGTGTTTTTTTGCGGGCGGTTTCTGCCAATAGTACCATCTGCAAACCGATATTCTTTGGTAAAAATATAATCCATGTAACCATCAATAAGACTGCGCAGGTTATTATTCAACCCACTTTTTTGTGCCCGTATCATTGCCGCACATACCGCCCCGGCATCGTCTAACGCATGCGGGTTAATAGGCTGAGAAAACAATCGGTTCTTTTGAATATACTCAAGCGGAAACTTTGCTTTTACTGCAGGCACCCATTTTGCCAAAAAGTCGAACCGGGTTTTTACATACGCTGCATATTTTGTATCTCCGGTGGTTTCTGTGGCCCGCTGCAATGCCCCGTAGGTTACCCCCCACTCATAACTTGTTAAACGAAAATCTTTTTGCTCTACAATGGCATTTGTGTCCAAGCCCGCTGTATTAGTTATTTCCTCTCCGGTTTTTTTATGAATCATGCGGGCAGGCGTTACTGCATTGATATAGTTAAACACCTTATCTAAGGATGCTTTTACTTCTGGTACCGTCATAGCCTTATAAGGCACAGGGTAATCTGGCTGCATGGCATGCAGCGGGGCGGTAACATCGTTTTTAACTGGGGGTTGTTGTGCTTGTACTAATTGCGTGGTAATAAACAAGGCAATTAACAGCAGTTTTTTTTTTGTAGCAGCTTTACTATTCATATGAAAACAATTGAAATTAAAATTACTAATCCGTAGAACGGTTTCATCCTGTGCCATCCTGCGAAAAATGAATTTATTGCTGCAGCGCTTAGTAGTTCAAATATCGTGAAAAAAGGGCGCTAAAAAAAGATTATCAGGGCGGTGTTGTTGAAGGGTGCGACGCAACGAGGCCTTATTGAAACGATGCGGCTGGTAAACCACAAAAAAAAGGCGGTCAAAAGAATTTGACCGCCGAACCATCTAATTTTACGCATGCTTGCTATGAGAAAACTAATATCCTGGGTTTTGCATCGCCTGCTTTTCTGCTGCTGTTAAAGGAGCACCGTTGGCCTGTATACCATCTAAGAAAGTTTGTGGTATAGGACGCAGTAAATGGCGATCCTGAATGTTTGGCGACGCATCAGGGTTAAATGCTTTGGCACGTGATACTAATGTTTTAGTACGTGACAGATCTTGCCAACGCAAATATTCGCCGGCCAGCTCTCTTGATCTTTCATTTAACACTAATGCTAAGGCCCTGTCGTACTGGTCTGTTAAGCCTAATGTTGTCATTACAAATTCATCTCCGGCAGGTAATGAAGCCAAGCTGGTGATGGTAATGCTGTTTGAGGCAGCCGTAGTTACAGGGATATTGTTTGATTCGTAATAAGAATTCTCCGGGAAGAAAGAAGGGGGTACTGATTGAGGTGCGCTGCTTGGTGCAGCACCACCATCGTAATACACAGAACGGCTTTCTCCGCTTTTAAATTGTGCTCTTGTTCTTAATGCATTGATATAAGGTAATGCATCTGCATAAGTACCTGTACCTGCTTTTGCCAAACGAACTTTTGCTTCAGCAGCTATTAGATACGTTTCTGCAGAACGGGCCAGTGTAATATCTCTAAGACCTCTTACATCGTTAAAGCCTGCTGTACGAGAGCCGTCCATAAATTTGCTTAAAGAAGGGAAACGACGGGTGTCGTTCCAACCACCGTCTGTACTAACACCGTTTCTGTAAGCAACATATACGTGAGGGATTGTTTTACCGGTTCCGCTATACACCACTGAGTTGTTTAGCACATTTGCCGTAAAACGGGTATCTCCGGGCTGATTGATTACATACATCAAACCTAAATCTCCCTGCACATAAGGAGCGGTTGGTGTATTGGCATTTACTTTATGCTTGGTACGGAATGTTTTCCAGAATCTTGAATCATTCTGCATGTCATAAATTCTGTATAGGAAAAAGTTAGGTGCTAAACGGCTGAACGGACGGTCGCCACTAAGATCTCTTTGCATTTGCGCAATATCCTCATATCGGGAAATAAAGTATAAGTGTTGTGTATTTTGTCCGCTGGCTGTTAAATCTGAAGTAAACTGTGCCGATAAAAGTACTTCACGCAAATTTTCATTGGCACTGTTTGGTGCGGTGTAGCGCCACAGATCTCCATAGTTTGGCGCTAATGCATGGTTGGCTATTACTGCATCGCATAAGGGTACAATAGCCGCTAAGTCTGCAGCCTTGGTTGATGAGTTCCATGAATCGTTGATTTCGCTGGCACGGCTTAGGTATGCTTTTGCCAGAAAATGCGCAGCGGCATCTTTAGTAATTTTTGCCGGAGAGCCCGTATTGCCAAGCAGATTATAAGCTTGTGTAAAATCTGCAATTATCTGGGCATATACATCTTTTGGTGCAGCACGGGTAAACTCTAATTCAACCGTATTGCTCGACTTTGTTTTTAAAGGAACAGCGCCAAATTGGCTTACCAGTCTTAAATAATTATAGGCACGTAAAAAATAACCTTCGCCTAATGCAGTTTTCTTAATAGCATCTGCGGTTGAAGCACTGGCAGTGGCATTTTCTACAATCAGGTTGGCATGGCCCACCCCTAAATATAAATTATCCCACTGTGCATTAGAGGCTACTGTATTGCCGTTGTTAGGTGTTACAAATGAACCAAAGGTATTACCATAAGAATTGTACATACCATTAGAAGGGTCTCCACCTACACGAAACTCATCGGTACCATAACACATATTAGAAAAAGCCATTTCTCCATTAAACGGTGTGGCAAATACCTGGTGGTAAGCACCTAATACCAATTGTTGAATACCTGCATCCGTTTTATAGAATTCCAGATCTCTGGATGTTTTTAATTCTTCGTCTAAAAACGATTTCTTACAAGATGTGATAACCAATGCCATCAGCATGGTTACTACAGTTATATTTAAAAATTTATTTTTCATAATATCAAAAAAGTTTAATGAAATTAAAAACCGGCATTAATACCCAATGTAAATCCACGGTTAGAGAACATAGAAACAGCATCCATATCCATGAATTTAATTTGAGAAAATAACATACCCGGATTAGCTGACTGGAAATAAACTCTAAGGCTTGACATATGCAGTTTCTTTAACGACTCTGCTGGTATATTATAAGAAGCTGAGATGTTTCTGATTTTTAAGAAAGAAGCCTTTTGGTATCCCAGTGAAGCTGAATAGTTATCTCCGGATCCTACTGAGTAGAATGGTCTTTGATATTCACTGTTTTGATTGTTCTCTGTCCAGTAATTAATTTGTCTTTGATTACCACGGGCAGTTTGTGCTTCGCCGCCAGTACTAAACCAATAGTTCAACCGGCCATAAATAAACACTGACAATTCAAACCCTTTATAGGTGAAGCTATTGGTCATACCTACTACCCAACGTGGTCTTGTATGTCCGATCACAACTCGGTCGTTATTAGCATCAATTTTATTGTCACCGTTCTGGTCAATCGGTCTTACCTGTCCGGGCGTGAAAGCGTTACCATTTGTAGCAAACTTTTTCATTAAAGCAGTATCTGCATACTGCCACATGCCATTGGCAGCAAAACCATAAATAACACGGATGGGCTGGTTAACAAACAGGTTATTAAGTACATCATCATTTTTACCAAATGCACCCTCTACCAGTTTATCTTTTTGCCAGCTTACGTTCAGGCTGGTTGTCCACTGAAAGTTTTTAGAGGTCATATTGGTAGTATTAATATTAATATCAATACCCTTATTAGATGTCTGTCCAATATTAGTAAGTGTATTTAAGAAGCCCGTAACAGTAGGTAATTGTTGAGGAAATAATAAATCAGTTGTTTTAGAGGTATAAACATCTATAGCACCTGATACCCTGTTTTTAAACAAGCTAAAATCGATACCTGCATTGTATTGGGTTGTTTTCTCCCATCGTAAGTTAGGGTTTCCTAACTGGGTTGTTGGTAAAGAAGCCGCACCAACACTACCGCCATTAGGATAGAAATATGGAACGCCAAAGGTTAATGTTTGGTAAGGGTTTATTGCTGAATTACCCGTAACGCCCACACCAAGACGGAATTTTAAATCATTTACAAATCCCACATTCTGCATAAACTTTTCACGGCTTATACGCCATGCAAAAGCAGCACTTGGGAAGATATCGCTTTTGTTGCCTTCAGCAAGCTGAGAAGCCGCATCGTGTCTTAAAGATGCAGTTAATAAATACTTGTCATCAAAACCATAGTTTACACGAGCCATATAACTAGACAACTGGCTTTCTGCTAATGCTGAAACCCGGTTAATAGTAAGATTAGTAGAAGGCAATACACCACTATTCAATTCATACCATTTTTGACTGGCCGCAGGAATACCTGTACCTACAATTCTGGTTACAGGGTCTGCTACATACTTTGTGGCACTTTGCAATAAAGTAACTCCAATACTGTGTTTTTTAATCTCAGTATCGTAGTAAACAAGGTTGTCCAATGTCCAGGAATATGTTCTTGATTGTTGTAATGAGGCACCATTAATACCACTGCTAGCAGCAGAAAGACCATCAATATATACTCCGTTGGTATAATTAGAAAAATCTGGACCAAAATTGAAGCGGTATCTTAAGCCTTTTAATGCAGGCAAAATTTTGCCAAAATCCAATTGTGCATATACACTACCAAATGCACGTAAAGAAGTGCGCTGATCTTCTGTATACTTTTGCTCGTCTACAACTGTTTTTATGGCCACATCACCACCGGGATAAAGAATTCTGTTACCGGCAGAATCGTAAGGTACTGCCCATTTAAACATACCCCTTGCAGAGTTATAAATGCTATTTTGAGGGGTTCCTACAAATGAACCAATAATTAAATTTGATTGGCCAAATTGTTGCGTACCCTGTGTGATATTTACGGTCATACCCATATTAAACCAATCGGTAGCCTGAATATCCACACTGGCTTTTCCAGAATATCTGGTAAACTTTTGTCCAACAGATGTACCCTTATTATTTAGATACCCAAAAGAACCGTATGCTTTAATATTTTTAGTACCACCGCTTACACTGATTGTATTATCAGTTGTAATACCAGTTTGAGATATTAAACCCGTCCAATCTGTATTGCCCACTTTAGAGCCATCCCATGTGCCGCCGGCCCAGCCTTTGTTAATATTAGCCCATGATGAAGGATCTGAAGTTGCCAGGAAAATATCCCTATCATTCGCAATTGTTGGTGCATCCCCTCTTGGGCGGCCAGTGGGGTTACTGTAATAAACAGCCCAACGACGAAAATCGATATACTGTGATGCCGTCATTATTGGTGCAAAGTCTCTTACCGTTTCAAAAGTAACAGCGTTATAAAAATTAACCTGCACTTTACCTGCTTTACCCTGCTTGGTAGTAACTATTACAACTCCATTAGCACCTCTTGAACCAAAAATTGCAGTAGCAGATGCATCTTTCAATACATCAATACTTTCAATATCATTGGGGTTTAAATATTCTATACCACCCGATGTTAAAGGAATACCATCTACCACATAAAGTGGATTATTTGTAGCATTGATAGAACGCTCACCGCGAATTCTGATAGTACCAACGGTACCCGGGCGTTCATTAGAAGTTATATCCACACCGGCTACCTTACCCTGCATGGCTTGCAGTGGGTTATCTACCGGCCGAGAACGGATATCTTTCTGGCCAATGCCAGCCACAGAACCTGTAATGTCTTTCTTTTTACGGGTACCATAACCTACCACCACAACATCGTCTAAAGTACCGGTTTCCTGAGTTAAAGAAACAGCAACACTGTTTCTGCCAGCCAATGCTATTTCCTGAGAAGAAAAACCAACAAACGATACTACCAGTACCGAGTTTGCTGATGGTACGTTTAACTGAAACAAACCATCTTTGTTAGTAACAGCAGAATTAGTGCTGCCTTTAACAGACACCGTGGCACCCGATAAAGGCGCTGCATTCTGATCAGTTATTTTTCCGGAAACGGTAATACTTTGTGCGTAGGAGAGGGAAGAAAGCATCAGCAAAAAAACAAGAAGATATGCCGATGCAGCACACCAATTTTTTTTCATACAGCAGTTTTAATTTAAAAATAAGAAGGTAATCGTATATCTAAATATAGAACCCGTTGCCTTACCGTTCATCCTGAACCATCCTGAAAACATATAAATATTTACGCAATCGTTCCCGAACTAAGCCTGCATCAATTTTTACATGGTCTGATGCAACACATTGGTAAACGTTTGTGGTGTTGCTATAAAAAATATACCTATAAATGCTCCTTTATAGTATACCGTACAAGAGTGCGACGCAACCACTGCTGCCACTGGTTAACCATGCCGGCTACCTAACTTTTTTTTGTAAACCGGCAGCAACTGGTATAGCAGCATCGTTGCTACGCTCAGTTCATCGGCAGATTAGCTATGAGACAAAAAAGCCCCGCAAAAGCAGGGCTAACTTATAAACAGACTATATGAGAAACAGGTGTATTGCTATTACCATTTAAAGGGCAGGTACCAATTATTAGGATCCATTAAACGGGCCCTTATGCCTGCAGCGTTGGGCACACCATCTTTGAGTGCTTTGCTATAAATTTTGTCGGCAATAAAAGAAGGCTCATTTCTTCTTAAGGCTACTCTTAGCAGATCGGGCCAGCGGGTTCCTTCAAATGCATTCTCTAAAGCCCCTTCCTGTATCAACGCATTTTCAATGGTATTTAAACTATCTGCCGCAGGAACAACAATATCTGTTACATTGGCTCTTAAACGTATGCCAATATTCCGGTACCAATCGCTGCGGTAAAAAGGCACGCCGGTGTTGCCACTATTGCGTGCATCAAAGTTATAAGGAAAAGATTCGCTTAACGTGTTGTGATAATTTGTTACATCAGAACCCGGAGACGGATATGCACCTGCAAGCCCACTATTTAATAAACCCCATGCCAACCGATGTTTGCCAGCACGGTTTGCAGCTTCTGAGTAACGCATATGCAAATGTGTTTGGCGAAACAAATACCACTTGCCGTTTTTTACCAACGGATTCAGTGGCAGGTTGGTGCTATAGTTAAGGTAATTGTACAAAAACTTCATCACCACCGGCTTGCCGCCTATTTCTTTCCAGCTAAATAAACCCCTTGCGTCGTAG
Organism: Sphingobacteriales bacterium; assembly: GCA_004295245.1. Taxonomy (GTDB): domain Bacteria; phylum Bacteroidota; class Bacteroidia; order Chitinophagales; family Chitinophagaceae; genus JACMLD01. Next base: position 25,026 of record REAR01000064.1, read on the forward strand.
GGTATTGAATTGCCTTGTGCGGGGCGTTGAGTTTCATTGTTCCATTTATCAATTGCTTCATTTGAAGGTTTTAACAGGTAGCTTCCATTTACCGGAGAAAATAGTTTAATAAGGCTGTTCTCTGGTTTAAACTTATTATCAAAAGGCAGCACCCACACCCACTCTCTGTTAAGGCTGTTAGAACCATATGGCTGTTCAAAAATAATTCTCCATCCATCATTATAAACCAGTGTAGAAGCATCGCCGGCGCGGCTATAAGTAACGTAATGGTTATGGCCACCTGCCCAGCCCAGCTTGTATTGAGAGTAGTAAGTTTCGCCCTGCACACCAATAGTTGCCTGCTCCATTACCTGGCGATACCATTCAGCAGCCTTCTGATAATTGCCTTTCCACAGGTATAAATCTCCCAACACCACTTTTTTGTTTACATAAAATTTCTCAGTGGGGTATCCATCTACGGTAATATTTAAATTGGAGCCTACCGGGTAAATATCTTTATATGGAAGTGCTGCAGTAAAATTAATAAGGCTATCTAACAAAATAGCAAACGGCAATTTAGGAAACAGTGCTGCTTCTTTTGCCTGATCTACATTTTCAAGCGCACTGGTTATATAAGGCACCTGCCCGTAATGAATACCTAATTGCAGGTATACAAAAGTGCGTAAGGCACCTATATCTGAATAACGCTGGTTAAACTCCTGTTCATTAATACGCTTTTCGGCATACATAATTTTAAGGTGTTTTAATACGTCATTACAGTTTATTATTAACTCGTAAAAAGGCCGCGGGCTGGCATAGGGGTTAGTTTCTGAAACACTGTGTGTGCTGATTTGTTTTAAGTTTTCGTCTGCATTGTCGGTGTACTGTAACAAATCGCCCCGCAATTCATTTAAGATAATATAGCGATCGGCCAGGCCCATAAACTTGCCGTAAATACCAACTACAGCGGCATCAGCATCATACACGTTTTGGTATGCGTTTGTAACATCCAGCTGGGTTTCTGGTTTTATATCAAATATTTTATTACAGCCTGCAATAAAAATAATTGCCTGTAAAAAAACTGTCCACTTTATAACTGAAAGCATTTTCATACCATTCATTTTGTATTTGTACGCACTATTATGTGGTTTTTTAGAAACCAATTTTAGCACCAATTGTTATTGTTTTATATAAAGGATCAAGCCCTGCATCTATACCTTGTGCAAATACACTTGGGCTGGCACTAAACTCAGGATCGTACCCCAGGTATTTGGTAAAAGTTAGCAGGTTATTACCGCCCATATACACAGAAGCGTTTTTAATAAAGCCTTCAGATTTTAATGGGATATGGTATACCACAGAAAGCGTACGCATTCTTAAGTAAGAACCGTCTTCCATCCAGCGGCTGCTGAACCGGCCATTACCCATCGGATCTGCATAAGCAATTTTAGGCGTGCTGGTTACCTGCCCTTCTGCTCTCCATCGATTTCTTATACTGTTTAATTGATTCTCAATACCACTACCTGCTTCAAGACGGTATCTTAAATGATTGAACACATCATTGCCTTTTGAGAAAGTAAAGAGTACATTTAATTCAATGTTCTTATAGCTGACCCGGCTGTTAAACCCTCCGTAAAAATCGGGGTTAGGGTTACCAATAACCTGACGGTCTAATTCATCAATAATTTTATCGCCATTTAAATCGTCAAAATGCATATCTCCAGCCATAAAACTGCTGAAGGAGCCATCTGCATTTCTTTTTTGCAAACCTGCATTGGCTGCCTCAGCAGTGGTGCTGAAAACTCCTTTAGCTACATACCCGTAAAAAAGATTAGCAGGGTCTCCTTGGCGGGTTAACAACGTAGCACCTGCAAAGTTTGTAGTAAAACTGCCGCCGGGTACTGATGTTATTTTGTTTTTATAAGTGCCAATATTGGCAGCAACATCCCACTTAAAATATCGGGTATTAACCACACGAAGATTTAAACTTAACTCTACCCCAGTATTTTGCAGGGCCCCATTATTAGTAAGAATGTTATTAAAACCTGTTACACTTGCCAATTCTTCGTACACCAACATATTGGTAGTTTTGTTTTTGTAAACATCCACACTTAGCCCTAATCGCTCGTTCCAGGTAGCTATATCAATACCAGCATTTATCTTCTGATTGGTTTCCCACTGTATTGCCGGGTTTGGAACACCATTACGCACCAACCCTTGCATACCAAGGAAATTCTGAGAAGCATAGGCTTGACGACTGGTATAGTTTCCAATATCATCATTACCGGTTTTACTTATAGAAGCTCTTAGTTTAAGCAGGTTGAGAAATGATTTTGCCATAAATTTTTCTGAGGAAACCAACCAAGCTACTGATGCAGAAGGTAGCACTGCATAATTATTGCCACTGATAGCAATTCCATTTGTCACTTGTTTACCAAACCTTGACGAACCGTCCATTGCAGCATTTAGAGATACAAAGAATTTTTCTTTATACCCGTATTCTACATTTGCGTAAGTATTCATCCAGTTCCACTCGCCAATACCACCACCTATTTGGCGCAAGGCATTTACGCCGTTTTGCACACTTAGTAATTCGTCTGTAGCCGAATTAAAACCAAGTGCAAAATCTTGTTCAGCCCTATTGTGCTGATAACGCAATCCTAAACGGGCAGCAATGCTGTGTTTGCTATTCCATACTCTTGCGTATTGAATACGGGAGTCTGTGAAGACGCTAAATAATCTTTTTACTTGTGTTCCCAAACGACTGTCTGCCACTTCATTGCTTAATGTATCGTTGGCAACGCCTTTACGTGGCACAAAAATATTTTCACGAACCTTATCATAAACTATCCCAAATAGTGTATGTGCACTAAAATGTTTAGAGATATCGTATTTAAACGCAAAGGACCCATTAAAACGATAAAATTTATTAAACGCCTGCATGGTCTCAATTAAAGCCGCGGGATTACTAATACCCAAAATATCTACATCTTCAAGATTAGGAGAACGTACTCCTTTTTCATTTACTTCATGATCGGTAAAGAAAGGTGCTTTAATAAGTGCCGTAAAAAGTGGGGCCGTTTTATAAGCCAATCCCTGATCCTTTAAATTTTGCTCATTATAAGTAAAAGACAAATTGGCGGTTCCGGTAAATCTCTTTGAAAAATTAAAATCGGCGTTGAAGCGTGTATTGTAACGCTTTAAGTCAGTATTTTTTATTACCCCTTCATTCTTCATATAACCCAGACTTAGTGCATAGGTGGCTATATTATCGCCACCTGTAACTTTCAGAAAATAATTATTATTCATTCCCTGGTTCAGTACTTTTTTTTGCCAATCTGTAGTATTATGATAGCGGAAGTATTCTGCGGAAGTAACATCGTCATTCATATAGGGTTGGGCTGCAATTTCAGAAGCCGTCATTCCTTTACTTTGCAACATTTCAGCAAGATAGGTTCTGTAATCTGTAGCATTCATAACAGATAAAGTAGCCGGAGCCTGGTTAAACCCAGTATGGATCCCAAAATCTATTTTTGTGGCCTGCTGCTTAGCTTTTGATGTAGTTATGAGAATAGCACCATTAGCACCTTTTGTTCCATAAATAGACGCTGCATCTTTCAATACAGTTACATTATCTATGTCTTGTGTATTTAATAATGCCAGCGGGTTTGTATAATTGTTTGCAATAATACTTTCACCATAATCATTCACATCGTAGATCATTCCATCAACAACTATAAGCGGCTTATTGGTGCCAAATAAAGAATTATAACCTCTTAAAAAAAGGTTTGCCCCTGTACCCGGAGCACCTGAGCGACGAATGCTGTTTAACCCTGCTACTTGCCCTTGTAAAAGACCATCAATTGTTTCGTCGGGTCTTTTCCACTCGCCGTTTGCAGAATAGTTACCTATTGCAGCAGCAACATTTCTTTGTGCAATTTTTTGAAAAGGCATACTTACTGATTGCATAAAGCTAGAAGCCTCATCATCTAATAGTGCAATAGAAATATCTGTTCTTCCTTTCAAAGAGACCTGTCTGCTTGCGTAGCCGTCTCCGGTAATATTAATATCTGTTAAATAAGATGGCACAGTTAACTTGAATGTCCCATTATCATCTGTAATAGCCGCAGAAAAATTTACAACAGCCACCCTTATGCCTGCTAACGGTTTTCCGGTGGCTGCATCTTTTATAACTCCTGTAAGAGTAGTTTTGCTTTGATGCTCTTTAGCTGCCACACCCCCGGATTTATTTTGCTGAGCGCATGCTGTTGTGACGGCAACACCAGCAGCTAAAATAACTACAAGAAATTTTAATTTATATTTCATATTAGTAATAGCCATGTAATTTCTTTTAATTTTTTTCTACAAAACAGGCACCAGCCGTATATAATCACACACAAGCGGATTTACTGCTGCTGTTGTGCTGTTGGCTGCTGTCAGATAAATATTAAATTGTGGTTGATACTGTGTTAATGTAAATTCACCTATATATACTTCATTGTAATTATTTAGTGCTACTGTAGTATATCCAAATGTTGTGGAAGCAGCAGCGCCTATTCCTAATTTTTGTGTAAATGTAGCCGTCTGAAAATCGTTTAATGCCACCCAATAAGCTTTATACTTTAGCGTCGGCATTTCAGGTAGTTGGTAGCGTAGATTAAAAAGTGCCACCCCGTGCCCTAATACTAAAACATCTCTGAAATCTTTTGAAGTAGCTGTGTTGAACCGATCTCTGAAATACGTATTGCCTCTTCTGTCTACACTGGAAGCAGTATAATTCTCAGCTTGTACCAATGTTTCTAAAAACTTATGTTTGGGTTGTACATCTACTTTACCCATAATATAAACAATGCCATTACTTGTTTTTATTGTATTAACTATTGACAACTTTTCTACTGGCACTTTTGTTCCAAATTTCGATAAAACAGTATCTTGTATTGACGTTAGGGGGAACGATCCTTCTATAGATAAATCTTTTACAACAGCCCAACTGGCAGCCTTAGTAGTACTATCTGTATTACTTGTGGCAAAAAAAGGTTTATACTTATTTACTTCAGCATCCCAGGCTGCGTCTTGCAATAAAAAGATGGTGTACTGTTTTTTTTCATCACGCAGATCATGTACTTTATTCCAGAACAAATTTGTAAAAACAGAATCTGTACCGGCTTGATAAATTGGGTCACCTGTATTTGGGTCAATTCCTACTATTACAGCATGTGAAGTATCAAAAACCTTTTGAAACAATGATAACATATATGCTCTTTGTTTAACTGGAGCATTGATGCTGTTACTTATATACTCCCAACAATTATCAAGTGCCGTAACCTTTCTATCAACAATATGTAAAACCCCATTAGACGCATATAAATCCGCTTTAGTAATTGCAGCATCTTCAATTTTACCACTGGCAACATTATTATATTTACCATTCATCATTTGTATTCTTCCAGGTGTAGATAGACTATTACTATAATACAATTGCTGTGAAATATGGTTTCCCACAAAAAGGGTAAGCTTTAACGGGTTTTTAATTATCGCGGTATCCAGATTTTCAAGCTCTTTATTAGTAGGGGCAAATACGGTGAAATTTTTTGATGAGGATAATACTCTATCATACCCCGATAACATTAAGAGTCCGCGAAAACTGCTAAGCTCTGGCGTAGCTGTAATTAAATCAAAAACATTGTTTGCCAAAACACTTTCCTTAACAGCATTGTGGTCTGTAGTAGCCTTTTTACAAGCAAAAAATCCAAACAACAAGCAACTAACTGTAAAAACGAATAAAAGACTTCTATTGCGCATATTATTCAAATATTACTCTTGTATTTAAAAAAATATTTTTGTTCCATCGGGTTTAAACCTAGGTAATACCTGGTTATCATCAACCGGTATAAAATGGATCATATCCAGATTGTTATTATTTTGAGTACCTGTCAGTGGTGTAATCCTTATAATCTGCTGCTGGGTAGTGGTAAAATCAATGGTTCCCACTAATCTTGATGCAAATAAATTGGTTGTATTTTCAGTATATCGTTTCCAACCAATGGCTTCTAATTCTGCATCAGTTCCGGTAGGTCTGTTTTCAGTAAAATTCATTGTTCTTTGCATTAAAACTTTATTTACTTCCACTTGACAAAGCATATTAGAACTGCTGGATTGTTTTTGAGCACGATAACATACCCAAACTTTGTAACGGCCTTTTATTATTGGAGGTGTTTTCATTTCCCACCATATTGGCCGATTGGGTAACCCCATTGGAAGCATATTCACATCATTATTAACTGCATAGTTTGTTATTGAACTGGTAGCAGAATATAAATAAGATAAAACATTGGTACCCGCCAAAGGCCCCCAACCCCAGTAATGATCTTTAATTAGATTGTCTGCTTCAGTAGCTCTTGTAAAATTGTAATTACCTCTTTTATAATAAGCTGGTAATTTCATGATCTCTGGAAAAGTTGAAACATCCCAAAATAGGGCTGTTGGTTTACGGAATTTAACCATATAATGCGCTGTTGCATCATGCCATACACCATTTGAAGCGGCATTATCACTTTTTTGGCGATTCAATAGAATACCCTTTTCCAATACTCCATTAAACTCGTCTTCATTTATTACGACATTTTGATCTATTAGTTTAATACTAATAACCTCTTGCGGCAATAAAGTAACGTGTGTTGCAACAGTTATAATATCTCCCAAAAATTTGATCCCGGATGATATATGGTAAGCAACATACATATTCAAACTATCTGTAGCTGATGACGGATTACCTGTTTGTGAATATTTACCTTTTAACGATGCATAGGTAGTAAATCCACTGTCTGCTAAAGCCTTATTACTTTCTGCAAAAACAGAAAGCCATCGATTAGATGTATCTGGATCAACCGTATTAAGCTTTGAAAAAAATCCAGTCTCCTTTAGTGCCTGCACAAAAAGCGAATATTCTGGGTTTTCTTCTAATTGCTGAGCGATAGTTTTAGTAGCAGGAATAAGAACATGATCTATGACATGAATGAGTCCATTACCAACTTTCAAATTTGATTGGAGTACTTTTGCCTGCCGATTAACAATGTAATTTGAAATACCCTGTTCAAAAGATACAGCGGTTACCAGAAACTGACCATACATGGTAATTACGGGGAGTTTGCCATCTGTAAAAGAACCTGAGTATACGGTATCTTCAAGTAAATGCAGTCTTACCATATCTTTTAAAATATTGATATCTGCAGCTTCTACTGTTGCAGCCCCTATTTTTTGGAGATATGTTTTAACACCAGTATTAGTAGGTGCAAAACAAGTATAAGACCCATATGCATTTAGAAAAGAGGCAGTTCCTGTACGTTCCAGAATTTGCCGGAATAATGAAAATGAATCCGGGCGTTTATCCAGATAGCCCACAATGTTTACGTCTTCTGTAGTAGTCTCACGAATATTAATTTTTTTACAAGCAGGCAATTGAACTGCTATGTACCCGCTGAGTAGTAGCACAAATAATAATTTTATCTTTTTCATATAATGCCTGTGTTATTTGTAAAATGGGTTTTGAACTAATAATTTATTGGTCTGCAATTCGTATAAATAGATCGGAAAGTAGTGACTGTTTTTATCTTTGATTTTTGCCTGTGCTGATTGCTGCAGATTTGGCGGCACACTTTGAGCTACCATATTTAACAATATGCTTAGTCTTTCGTAATTATTACGTTTTGCATTTCGTAATGCATCGTACCAGCGTTTGCCTTCAAAACAAAACTCACGTGAACGTTCCTGCAAAATAAAATCTTGAATCCCTATTTTATCAGAAGGAGCAGGATTAATATCAGTTGCTGCAAGCGCATTCGCTCTTTTACGTATCGCGTAAATAAGACTTAATGCATCTGAGCCACGTCCCAGCTCATTCAAAGCTTCTGCCTTCATTAATAAAATATCAGCATACCTGTAAAAAAACCAATGTGCGTAACTCTGATCAAACGTCCTCAGCGCTGTATTAGTAGCTCCAACATATTTCCATATAGTTGATGTAGCAGCTCTTACAGACCCGGCGTCTCCACGGATATCATAATTCTGGTCATTTGTAAAATCAACGGTAAATAACTGATCCATTATCTCAGGGAAAGCAATCCATCTTCTTACAGATATGCTAGAAGAAAACATATTAAAGTAAGGGTTCAACCGTTGCGCATCAAACTGCAATTCAAAAATACCCTCATTTGAATTACCATTATAGTACAAAGTATTAAACCAATTTTCATTATAGGTGATGATTCCTCCATTATCTGTTGCCCCACGTATTAAGCCAAATTTTTGAGAGTTAATTATTTTATCGCATGCTACCACACAATCAGCGTATTTTTCAGCCCAGAGGTAAACATCCGCTAAAATAGCGTTAACAGTATAAACCGTAACCCTGCCTTTATCTGAAGCGGCATCACCATAAGTAGTTACAGCTTTCGCTTCAGCCGATTTGAGATCCGCAATTATTTGGTTAATGATTTCTTCCTGTGTGGCCTTTTTGATTGGCGTAATATTCTCGTCGCTTAGGGTAGCATCTAATTTCAGCGGTGCTTCGCCAAAACTTCTTACCAAGTAGAAATACATCAACGCTCTTATTGTTAATGCTTCACTCAAATAATTATCTAATTGCACTTTCGTAAATGTGTTATCAAAATTTACTACTTCAGGTGCCTTTTCTATTAGTGTATTGCAATAATTAATCGTTCTGTAAAAAGGCCTCCAATTGGTATTTACATTCGTAGGCTGTGTATTCATGTTTATAAGTTCCAAATCATCGCTACTTGTAAATGTTGCAGGAGATATATTATCTGCCCTGCATTCTCCCCAAACAAATAACTGCTCAGACAAAGAAGGTATATAACCAACGGTTCCATAGTTTCCGGTTGACCCGTCTAACATGGAAGCGTAAATTCCAATGGCGGAAGCCTTCACCTGCTCCTTGGTTTTCCAAAACTCTTCTTTTACTATGCCATCCTGCGGCTTTAAGCTCAGCCACTTCTTGCAACTGAAGGCTATTGCAATCAGCATAAAAACAAAACTATATTGAATTATCTTTTTCATGTATTTGCTTTAACATTTAAATTAAAATCCTGCTACCAATCCAATCGTAACAACTCTTGAAGGAGGAGTCATTGAATAATCGTAGGCTGTTCTGAAAGGATCTGCTCCCCTTGTTGTAATCTCTGGATCCTGTCCGGTATATTTAGTAAACGTTAATAAATTTTCACCAGTAATATATGCGCTTAATGTCTTCATTTTAAGCTTTGCCAAAACCTTCTTGCTAAATGTATATCTTGCTGTAATTGTTCTAAACCTTACATATGATGCGTCTTCCACATACCTATCACTGCCTAACCAGTTGTATCCTCCATTCAGCAATGCTCTCGGTATGTCTGTAACATCTCCTTCCTTTCTCCAGCGTCTTAAAACAGCCGTGCTTTGATTATCGAAGTAATACATATTTGACGTAGTCATTTTGGTGCCGTTTACTACATCATAACCCCACCTGAAACTAAAAAAAGTACTAAGCTTTAAATTTTTCCATGTTAGTGATGGACCAAAACCTCCAGATAATTTAGGATTACTATTACCCAGGTAAACCACATCCATATAATTAATATTACCATCATTATTAATGTCCTCATACATAGCATCGCCAGGTTGAAACACATAATCTGTTGTTGGATAATTAAACCGGGTGTAAACTACCTGACCATTTGGACCAACTATTGGCTTACCATCTGCACCCGTTGCAATTGTGGAATTTTTATCTTTGTAAACTCCTTTATACTTATAGCCGTAGAAAGAGCCAAAGGGATTATCAATTTGTAATAATCTGAGGTATTCGCCATTTTTAGTTACATCACCACGACTATTTGGATAAAATTCCGAGATATCTCTGATTACATTTTCATTGGCAGAAATATTAAAATCAAAACCTATCGTCAGATTTTTTTTCTTAACGGGTTGAGTCCATACTGCAATTTCCCAGCCCTGGTTATCCATGGTTCCTACATTCATGAATAAAGAATTAAAGCCAGTATAAGAAGCAATTTGTAATCCATCAAAGAACATATCTTTTGTACGGTTACGATAAATTTCTGCATCTACACGAAAACGTCCGTTAAACAAGCTCAGATTGGCTCCAATATTAGCTCCGTGCAAGGTTTGCCATTTCAGATTTTTCAATTCCATTCTTGATGGGTATACCGCAGACTGACCTAAATAAGTATAATTATACGTATTGTATGTATTATAAAACAGGTAGTCATAGCGGGGAACTTCTCCGGTAATACCGTAACTGGCTCTGAAACTCAAGTCATCTATTGCTTTAACTTTATTCAGGAAATTTTCTCCAGAAACCCTCCACCTTAGTGACACTGAGGGAAATAATCCATATTTATAATTAGGACCAAACCGTGAATTACCATCGCCCCTTAATGTGGCACTGATAATATATTTATCGTTATATCCATACTGGGTACTTATAATAGCGCCAATAGATCTTGTTTGTGAAATTCCGGATGCAGCCCGAGATTCTGAATTCTGGGTCCGGGAAGCAATAGAGGGATCTACCAATAATGAAGAAGCTGTATTAGATGTGATTACTTCCTGATATACCGCTTTGTAATCGTTGGTTAATAGTGTTACGAATCCAAGAAAATTGTGCTTTTCATTTTTCAATTGTGGTGTATAAACCAAACTAGATTTTGTGCCTACACTAAAAACGTCAATATCTCCATCATAAGCCCTGTTTACTACTGTCTCCGTATTGGGTCTTCCGGTTGCAATCTGCGGCAAAAAGCTGTTATTTTTTGTATTATTAATATCAAATTGAATATCAAACTGCGCTTTTAGTACTTTTTTAATAATATCATAATCCAGCTGAAACCTGGGAACAATTCGTTCACCTATTACCGCATATTTCGCTTTATCTGCCATTGCCACAGGGTTATATACCCTGCTATACTGCCCTTGTACATTTGAAGCTGGAGAGAAATAATTAGTAGTTAGATTACCCAACTCATCATACTCAAACACACTCATATTGGGCATTTTAATATAAGCCATACCTCGTATAGAAGCTTCCCCGCTTGCAGCACTCGATCCTAAATAACTGCGACTTTGATTGGTGTGTGTATAGGCAATGCTTGTAAAGAACTTAATCTTATCAGATACAGTATAATCAAGATTAATGCGAGTGTTGATACGTTGAAGATCGGTACCCAATGTAATGCCGGTTTGATCAAACATACCTACAGAAGCAAAATATTTAGCCTTTTCGCCTCCACCAGTAAGACTCACCGTATGATCCTGCAAATTTCCTGTTCTTGAAATAGCATCTATCCAGTTTGTATTATTACTATAATTATAATACCAATAGGGGTCGTTGGGATCGTAATTGAACTCCCTAATAGCAGTAGTATTTAAAGTACTACCCAAGCGATTCATAAAACCTTCCGGAATTAATGTTGAATACTGATCTCCGTTTAAAAGAGGAATGGCCTTAGGTACAAAAGAAAGCGAGCCTTTGAATGTATAGTTTACTGTTGGCTTACCAATACTTCCTCTTTTTGTAGTAATTACTAAAACACCATTTGCCGCACGACTTCCCCAAATTGCAGTTGCAGCAGCATCCTTCAATACGGTGATGTCTTTTATATCAGAAGGAGAAATATTCAATAACTGTGCATACCCCTGCTCATCTGCTGTACCAAAATTAAAATCACCGGGTATCTCAGTATCATAGGGCATGCCATCCAAAATAATTAAAGGAATACCAGTTGAATTGATTGAAGACACTCCTCTGATACGAATATTCATTGCAGCACCCGGATCGCCGCTAGTAGCGGTTATATCTACACCGCTTAAACGACCTTGCAACGCCTGATCAATACTGGCGGCTTGCATTTCTTCTACGTCTTTGGCATTTATTCTGGCTACTGCTGTTGTAAGGTTTCGCTCATTAATATTCACCATACCGTTGCTCGACTGAGGCCTTGATACCACAATAACTTCTCCTAAATCTGTCTGGCTGTCTTCTAACGAAAAATTAATGGTAGTTCTGCCACTCATATTTTGAGAAATACTTCTGTATCCAATATTTGTTACAGAAATCTTATTCTTCCCGTTTACATTTTTCAAAACAAAATTTCCTTCAATATCTGTTGATGTGCCTTTTATAATACGTCCATCAGTATCTACTTCAGAAACAGAAGCACCCTGAACAGGTTTCCCTTTTTTATCTGTCACCTTTCCTTTTACCAGTATCTGTGCGGTAGTAGCATGGCCTACTATTACAAACACCAGAAAGGTGGCTAAAAATTTAAATATATGCTTGTACATCATGTATCTGGTTTGAAATTTCGTTAGTTGGTTTTAAGATAATTATCCAGTAAGTGTATTACACAGCGGTTGCTCAGATTATTACTCTTGGCAACTATGATATTGGCAGAGCGGCTGGTCATATCATTTACCACCATATTATTGGGCGTACTGTTATTAATAAATATGGTAGATGGATCTCCGTTTGGAAACTTGTAAAGGGTTTCAATCGTTCCACTCTCCTGCCCGTCTGTTGCCAATGTTTTCTTATTAAGAATATGATAGTAAATAAAATTGGCTACCTTCTCTCTGTCTGCCAGTAATGTGGGATTAAACAAAGGCACTTTGTTAGGCGCTGTACCGGTACCCGGTAAAAGACCTGCATTTACCGCTGCCCTGATTGCGTTATTATCTGGTATAAAGAAGGTATAAAAAGTACCCGATGCAACCTGTTGAATTTCGCCCGTTGAAAAATTATAAATAGTTGCATTTCTTAAATACTGCCAAAAGAAATTATAATCTGAAGTAGTGGGAGTACCTAATGCTTCAATATGCTTTCCAATGGTTTTTTCGCTGAATTCTAAAATTTTATCTAAATAATAAACCGTTCCGTTTTTAGCGGTTTTTTTATTCAGTACATTGGCCACATTGGGCTTATCATTATTGCCGGCAGCAACAACCGTAGTGCCACTATACTTTACAAACTCTCCAGAATACGTTAATGCCACTCCTGGTGCAGTAATACTTGTTATATCGCGGCCCGGCACCACATGCATATTTAATATGCGTTGCAAACGAACCAAGGCAGATGTACCTGTTAAATGTGCCCCACCACCGGGCGGTATATAACGCCACTGCTCATTTAAATTATTACTCACAGTAGGATCTACATAATATCCGGCAGCATTAAATGCAGCGTTACTTATTAAAAATAAAGTGTACTTCTGATTAATATTAGAAACCTGAAATTTAAGATCCAAATTCAACAGGCTGGTCATCATCGAATAATTAGGATCTAAATAAGCTTTGCCATATACACTGCTAAACACATTGGCATCCTGCACCTTATTAGTGCCATAAAAAATTCCATTACTCAATATCTTTTTATCCAGCACATTTGTATTTACGTCGAAACGAGCTTCCTCTCCTACGGAATTAAACGTTGAGCTGAACTTACTGGGCCATACTGCAGTACGCCACATATGTGCATTTACAAAATCGTATATAACATTAATAGGCAATGCATCCAAGCTTGTATAATGCTCTAATAAAACTGTATTAATATAATTGGTTAGTGTGGCATTTTCTGGTACAAACATGCTATAGGTATCAGACTGCCCGTCATTATCCTGCAGCTTTAAAAAATTTTCGTTGTTTGGTGAAAAAGCCAGACTTGCATTATATACTTTGGTAAAAACATCTGCTGTGCTGCCGGTAATATTTTTATAGTTCTGTGTAACTGTTGCATTGTACACATACTGCACCACATACTTCTCCAGAATTTTTTTAAACTCGCTGTATTGCGGGCTGTTGCCAATATACTGATCAAGGCTAGGCAATGCCGTAACCACTTTATTAATTACATGTATCACTCCATTTTCTGCAGGCAGGTCCCTTTCTGTAACATTTGCATCCACTACGTTAAACCCTTTAAATGTAGTGGCAGGATAGAAATAGTTATAGTCGTATGCAGATAATGATTTGCCCGTCACATAACCTGTTTCAAAAATGGGCATGTATTTATTATTATTATCAGCATCTACATAAAAAAAGGTTCCAAAAGTATTGCGATTAGAAGCAATAGCTTTTATAGAAGCCCCCGCTGTATTTACCGCATCGTAAATGCCGGTATAACTGGCAGTGCGGCGTTTAAACGACGCATTCTCCACCCAACCCAGGTTACTCTGATAATCAGCAATACGCTCTTGCTTAAATGCATTATACACCAGGCAATAGGTTACTATCTTTCTGCAGGCAGCAGAATCTAATGCATCAATACCACTTAAGCCGTTGGCCGTAAAATATACCTGAAACGCTGAATCGTGCGGCGCAAACAGCGTCCAGTAACCTGCGGCACTTAACGTATTTTTATACCCTGCTTTATCTATTGCTGTAAGCAGAGTTTTAAAATTACCTTTTGCAGCCAATGTTTGATAAATAGGTGGCTCCAGATTTACAGGGCGGCCATAATATTCATCCAGCGCTTTTTTACGGCACTGCACGGCTAATAGCGAGAACAGTAACACCAGCACTATGGATGCTTTAGTTCTAAACATAGTGTTCTATAATTTTTTTTGTGATAAGAAACTGCGTGTATGCGTTTGCAGTAATAGCATTTTGCTGAAAATAGCAATACTTAACCGAGTGTACAGTTAGCTGCGCAAAACAATAAATAGCAGTAATGCATGGCAAAAATGTCATGGCAATCGTATAAGCAGTTAAGAAATAGCAGCAGCAATTATGTAGTATAACGAAGGAACGATTTTGCTTTTTGTGTTGATTAGCATTGTTGCCGTTGAACGGATTGCGACGCAACGATGTATAATAGCGTTACTGCCGCTGGTACTCCAAAAAAACAACTGCACAACTGGTAACCCTCAACCTCAAAAAACCAATACAACCATCAGTTACTAAATTGCTGCTTATTTGCAATACAACTATCCTGAAGCATCCTGTTATAATAATTAAGTTACCGGCTTTTACCACTCCGGTTGGGCATCGTTGCCACGCTCGGTTCAGCAGCAATACATAGGTTGGGCAATAGTTGTTTTCGCAAACCTTCTTAGCAACTCACTTCAACTTTTGTTTGTATATGAGCAATACTGTAGTACAATTAAAAAAAAGAATATTTATTGGTTAGAATAGCGTGTAATGCGTATTAAATTAACCGGAAATGGCTGTGTGTTCCAATGATGGTGCACTGCCAGTGCTGCACCCAACGCGGTAGCTTGTGCCACATCTGCGGCATACACTTCAATACCGGGGTAGGCCAATGCCATCAGCTGCATGTAAATAGGATTTTTGCTAAACCCGCCATCCACAAAAATTCTTTTCACAGTAGTACCTTTTAAAACAAGATTGGTACTTCGTATCTGTTGCTCTACAATATCTGCTATTAATTGGTGGTAAGCCGTTTCATAATCTGCAAAAGCAGTAAGCTTTCTGTTGCCAAATTTTGATTGTGCCACCATTACCTGCTGTGTTTGCTGTACGGCCGCCTCTGCATTGGGTTGCATTTTTTTTATTAAAGCGGCATTAGCAGTAACTGTTTTGTAAAAGTCTGTTGCTTTATTAAAATGCGTTGCCAATAATTTTACCTGCTGTTCATGCTCGTAGCCTGCAAACAAACGAGATGCTTTAACGGGCATTGCTTCATAAGAAAGATAGCAGAGGCAATCGTTGTGCAACTCGTAATCTGAAAGCTGTGTATGGTTAAACGGATTTAGAGTAATGCACCAGGTGCCTGTAGATAATAATGCAAAAGGCTCAGTAAAAGAAGCCAGATAAGGTATTAGTGCCGCAGAGCTATCGTGCAGGCCAATGCCAATGGCAATGCCTTCTTTTTCGGCAGCAATATCTTTGCAAGACTTTAGTGGCGCAAATTTTTCCAGCACCCCTTCCTGCTTCACCCACTTGTGATAATTTTTCTTTTGAAAATGCCAGAGATTGGTATGGCAACCAATGCTCGTAATATCGGTTTGTGTGGTATTGCTTAATAAATAACTTAAAAATTGAGGTAAGTGCAACGCTGTTTTTATGCTTTCAAAAAAAACAGGTTGTTGATTTTTTAGCCGGTACAATTGCATGCCAGCATTTAAATTACCCAGCACCGGCGAAGCGGTTTGTTTGGCTACCAGGCTTTCTCCACCATAGTTTGTATAAAACTGTTGTTTTAGTGCTTCGGGGTAAGGCTTCAAATAATTATAGAGCGGCGGTAATATCTTTCCATCAGCATCTAAATAAACAAAGCTGGCGCCGTAGGCTGAAAAATTTACAGCTTTAATAATAAAGGATTCGTTTTTACAAATAGCTTCATATGCTTGCAGCACCCATGCAGCTAATGCTTCTACATTTTCGCAGGCAAAGCCATCTTCATCTGTTGTTTCTGGCAACTGGCCGCTTTCTTCATACACCACTTCATACGCTTCGTTAAACAACAATAGTTTTTTATTGGTTTTACCCACATCAAAAACGGCTATTACTGGTTGCTGACGCATTATAAACCGGTGGCTTTAGTAGCGATGCCTCTTTCTTTAATTAATTGTTGTCTTAATTGCTGCTCTCTGTAAAACTGCAGGGGTTGCAATGCACCACCGCTTCTTAACCGGGCTTCTGCCACTATACTTCTTACATCAGTATGAAAAGTTTGCTTTAGCAATTCTTGCGCAGCCACCACATCATTATTATCCTGCGCTGTATTTAGTTTATTACGGTCTACCAATAAGGCATGCGCATAAGACATCATAATGGCCTCTACCGATTGCAATAGATCTTCTAAAGGATCTTTTACATTATGAGAAGCATCAATCATCCATCCTAAATCAGTAGCATGGTTCATGCCACGGGCATCCATGCCTTCTACCAGTTCATTAAAAATTAAAAATAACTGGTAAGGCTTAATGCTGCCTACGGTTAAATCATCATCGCCATATTTACTATCATTAAAATGAAAACCGGCCAGTTTGCCTTCCATCAGCAATAAAGAAACAATCTGTTCAATATTGGCATTGGGCAAATGATGGCCAAGATCTACAAGCGTATAAGCTTTAGCGCCTAATTTGTTTGCATATAGCAAAGATTGCCCCCAATCGCCTACCGTCATTGAGTAGAAATTGGGTTCAAAGGCCTTGTATTCTACAAACATTTTCCAATCGGCCGGAAGCGCTGCATATATTTCTTCTAAGCTTTCTAATGTGTTTTGAAACGCTTTTCTGAAATTGAGTTGCCCAGGAAAACAACTGCCATCACTTAGCCAAACGGTTAATGATTGCGAGCCCAGTTCAACACCATGCTTTATTACATCAATATTATGTTGGATGGCTTGTTTGCGAATGGCTTTATTTACATTTTGCAAAGAGCCAAACTTATAGGTTTGTTCTTGCCCCGGCTGATCTTGAAACGTATTAGAGTTTACAGCGTCAAATTTCAGGTTCAGTTCTGCCCCTAATTTTTTGATAGCACTATAATCTTTCGGAATATCCCAAGGAATATGTAATGAAATTGCGCCGCTGGATTTATTTAAAGCATGAAGCAACCCAACATCTTCCATTTTTTGTTCCAGCGTGCCTGGCTCGCCAGCGCCGGCAAAGCGACCAAAGCGGGTGCCGCCAGTGCCTAATGCCCAAGATGGTATGGCCACCTGAAAATCGATGAGTTTTTTTATAATTGCTTCCGTATTGCCAACTTCAGATTTTGCAAAATCAAAATGCTTTTGATGGCGAGACAGGTATTGGTCATTGTGTTTTTGTATGGCCGATGTATCAATTCTCATATAGCGTAAAAAAATTAAAATTCAATTTACAAATATTCTTAGCGATAAAAGCCCATAGCCACACCGCCATCTACATTCAATGCATTACCAGTTGATTTATTCAACAAACCGCCAACAAAAGCAAAGCATGCATTGGCAATATCATCGGGTAATATAATTTCATTCAGCAAAGTTCTTTTAGCATAATACGCCGGCAACTCTGCCACGGTAATACCATAGGCTTTTGCACGGCCTTCTGCCCAACCGCCCGCCCAAATATTAGAGTCGGCTATTACGGCATCGGGGTTCACCGTATTCACTCTTATTTTATCTGCACCTACTTCTGCTGCCATTAACCGGGTTAAATGCGCTTGCGCCGCTTTTGCACTGCCGTAGCCGGGGTTATTAGGACCTGCCACCACGGCATTCTTAGAAACAATATTTACAATATCGCCACCAAAACCCTGCTTACGCATTACTTCAACACCCTTCTGCGATACCAGGAACTGACCTTTTACCAATATATCATATAGCCTATCCCACTCTTCTATGGTATGCTCTGCAATAGATTTAGAAATGCTGATGCCCGCATTATTAATAACAATATCAACACCACCAAAAGCCAAACAAGTAGCTTCTAAAGCACTGCTGATAGTAGCTGTATCTGTTACATTTAATAAAGTACTGCTAATAACATCCTTTCCAAATATTTTTGTAAACTCTTCGCGGGTGCCATTCAGGCGTTCTTCATTAATATCATTAATAATAATACAAGCACCTTCTTCTGCAAACTTTTTTGCAATTGCTTTACCAATGCCACCTGCACTGCCAGTAATTAATGCCACACGGCCACTTAATGGTTTGGGCTTGGGCATGCGTTGCAGCTTAGCTTCTTCCAGCAACCAGTATTCTATATTAAATGCTTCCTGGCGGGGTAGCGAAGTGTATTCAGAAACTGCTTCTGCGCCACGCATAACATTAATAGCATTAATATAAAACTCTGCAGCCACACGGGCAGTTTGTTTGTCTTTTGCAAAAGTAAACATACCTACACCGGGGTATAAAATAACCACGGGGTTGGCATCTCTTATTGCCGGACTGTTAGCATGCTTACAAGTATCATAATATGCTGCATACATTTTACGGTATGCTTCAAACAGCGGCTGTAATTTTTCTTTTACCGCTTTCACATCACTAATGTCTTCTGCAGGTTGCAGGTTTAATACCAGCGGAGAAATTTTAGTACGTAAAAAATGATCGGGGCAACTGGTGCCCAGCGGGGCCAATCTTTCTAAATCGTTAGCGTTAGTAAATTGTAATACTCTGTCATCATCTGTAAAATGACCAATCATTTTTACCTGAGATGAGCAGAAGCCTCTTAATACCGGTGCTAGACTGGCTGCTTTTTTTATACGTTCTTCTTTGGGTAAAGAAGTAATTTTTTGTCCACCAAATACGGGGCGTTTTTTACCATAGTTATCTTCTAAGTACTGTGCACAGCGCTCAATTACTTCTAATGTGTTTATATAACTTTCATACGCCGTATCGCCCCAGGTAAATAAACCATGAGAGCCTAACATAATACCACGTATGCCCGGGTTTTCATCAAGGCATTGCTTTAGTTGCAAGCCTAAATCAAAACCAGGGCGCTGCCACTCTACCCAACCAATGGTGCCACTAAATAATTCTTGTGTAATTTTTTTACCGTCTTTAGCTGCTGCAATAGCAATAGCAGCATCAGGGTGTAAATGATCTATATGTTTAAAGGGCAAAAAACCATGCAGCGGTGTATCAATTGAAGGCGCTTTAGAAGCTAAATCGTAAATGCAATGGTTAAACAGCTCTACCATTTCATCTTCGTGTGCAATACCCCTATATACATTTTTTAAACTACGCAACCGCTCTACATACAATGCCGCCAAACCAGTACGTTTCATAGAGCCAAGGTCGCCGCCGCTGCCTTTAATCCACATCACTTCTGTTTCTTTACCCGTTAACGGGTCTTTGGCAATGGCTTTGCACGAGGTGTTGCCGCCACCATAATTGGTCAACCTTAAATCGGCGCCTAATAAATTAGAACGATAGACCAGCAATGCCACTTCATCTCCGGCCATGCTGGCTGCTTTTGCTTCATCCCACAAATAGCTTACATGCTTAAACTGCATTGTACTTGCACTCATATAAAAAGAAATTTTTTGTTATTAACTGTTGTGCTTATCCCGGCATCGTTGTGTCACTCACTTCAGCTGTAAGTTGGCTATGCAGCCATTTGTTGCAAACCTTGCAACGGCACAAGTGTGCGACGCAACAAAAGCGTCATTCTTATTCCACTGCCGGGTTCAAAAAAAAATTATTTTAAATAGTTGCCATAGCCTACCAGCAATACAGAAAGTATGATGGTAACAATACCTGCTATAATGGTTGAAACTGTTTTTTTGTTGACACCTTTCCACTCTTTTAACACTAAGCCCCACATATTGGCCACCAGTATTATGAACGACATGTGTAAGATCCACGAGCTGGGGCCGTTGCCCAATTTACTTTCGCCCATACCGTAGAAAAAGAACTGTAAAAACCAGGTGGTTCCTGCTATTGCTGAGAAAATATAATTTGACAGTAATGGTGTTTTACGATTGGTATAATCTCCGAACGTTTTATTGCGTGCATTTAAAATCATACACCAGATAAAGTTGGTGGTTAACCCACCCCACAACACCACTACATAGGTTACATTGTTCTGGTATAAAAACTCTCCTTGCCCCGGGTTGGCATTCTTCCATATTTCATTGGCCAGATCTGCCATGGGTTTACCTGCTTCTAACCCAAAATTAAAACAGGCACTTAATACACCCGATACTATTGATACAAACATACCCAAGCCAAATTTGTATTCTGTTTTAGTAACTACACCGTGCGGATCTGTAGCCGCTGCAGATAATTGTTTTTCTTTCATCATACCGGCTTTACCACAAATAACAATGCCCACTATACAAATGGCCAAGCCTGCTAATACGGTTAGGCCCCAGCCAGAACCCACCAGCATACTAAATGTATCTTTACCTTCTTTAGGAAAAACATCATAGTAAATGGAAGGAATTAAAGCGCCAAACACCATACACAAGCCTAAAATAATGCTGCTGCCTAATGATACACCTAAGTAACGTACGCCCAAACCGTAAGTTAATCCGCCAATACCCCATAATACACCAAACAAATAAGCAATGCCAATAGTAGTACCGCTGGCACCCTTAATAATATCCATGAAATTGGGGATGGTAAGATACGCTGCCAATGGCGGAACAATCAACCACGAAAAAAGGCCACCAACTATCCAGAAGCTTTCCCAACTCCAGCCTTTTACTTTTTTATAAGGCATGTAAAAACTGCCTGATGCAAAACCACCAATAAAGTGGAAAATAACGCCTAATATAGCCTGCATTCGTTAGTGTTTTTAAGATAAACCGAGAGATGAAATTAGAGCAGAACACTACAATCGCTGTCATGCACTGTCTGTATTTTTAGTGCCAGAAACCCTTGTTGAATTTACTTTCTACAGCATAAGTGTGCGACGCAAGTAAAGCTTAATAGTAGTGCTATTGCTGGCCTACTTATTTTTATAACATATAAAAAACTTCGGGCAACGGCACCGATACCGGCGAGTTATCTGCATTGCTTTCCATTATATCTTTCATGTAGGCCCACCACTTTTTCATAACCGGTTGGTGTGGCAATGTATCTAAATTAGCAGCGTTGGTTATTTTAAGTACGCCAAATAAATAGCCGGTGGGTTCATCTAAAAAAATGGAATAGTCTTCTATGCCTGCTTCTTTTAGCAGCTGCACCAGCTCGGGCCAAATTTCATCGTGTCTTTTTTTATATTCAGCTTCCTTGCCCTTAAACAATTTCATTTTAAATGCTACGCGTTGCATAATTTTTATTTTCGGTTTAATTGTTTGTAACGTAATAATGCCTCTACATAATAATAATCTGCATAGGTTAATGGCACATCAATTTCGGTTTGCTGTGGAAAATGCCCCACACTATGTTGCAATATAAAACCGCCATTGGTGCCGGCAGCAGCCCTGTATTTTTCTGTAGAAAGATTTTTTAAAATAACCGTAGCTGCGTTAACATACTGTGCGGCCGTTTTGGCATTCACATACTCTTTCAGTTCTAATAAAGCGCTTGCAATAATGGCCGCAGCCGATGCATCACGCAGTGCATTTGGTATGGTGGTGGCATCAAAATCCCAATAAGGAATTTTATCTGACGGCAATTTGGGATGGTTTAAAATAAATGCAGCAATAGCATTGGCTTGTTGCAGGTATTGCACATCTTTTGTTTCTCTGTAGGTAGCCGTATATCCATACAAGCCCCATGCCTGCCCACGAGCCCATGCAGAAGCATCTGCAAAACCTTGTGCGGTTCTTTTTTGCTGCACAGCACCTGTTTCGCTGTTGTAATTTAATACATGGTAAGAACTATTATCGCTTCTGAAATGGTTTTTTAAAGTAGTATTAGCATGGGTTACTGCAATTTTATAAAACGAAGAGTCTCCACTGTAAAGGGTTGCCCAAAATAAGAGTTCCAGGTTCATCATATTGTCTATTATTACCAAAAAGTCGCCTTTCTTAGAATCCCACGACTTGATACAACCAGTAGCAGGATTAAAACGGGTGCAGAGCGATTTTGCGCTGGTTAATAGAATTTCATTGTATTCAGTTTTTGGCTGCAGGCGGTTGGCATTGCCAAAACTGCAAAACATCATAAATCCAAGATCGTGTGTGGTGGTATTGTTTTTTTCTTTTTCTAATAACTGCAAAATACGCAAGGCTTCCTGGTAAAGACTGGCGTCTTTGGTAGCTTCGTATAAATAAAGCAATGTGCCGGGGTAAAAACCACTGCACCACCATCCGCTGTTGCTCCACTCATATTTGCCGGTGGTAGGAAAATAGGTTTTAGGAAATTTATCGGCGGGTAATTGCTGCTGCAATATTTTATATTGTGCAGCAGCGGCAGTCAGGTACTTATCAGCCACAGCCAGCAACTTTTTATCGGCTTTAATTTTTTGAGCATCGCTGCTTAGTGGCAGTATGGCTAAAAACAAGACAATCATTCTTAATAAAAAAAAGCGCATATCGTTATTTTTTAGGTTTCCATTCTAATACCTGTACCGGCTGTGGTTTTGTGCGGGTAATGCCTTCCGCATCGGCCTGCTCCACTTTTTGAACAAAAAGGTGCAGCTGCTTTTTTTGCTTCCATAACTCAGTATCAAAGGAAGGCTCCCACTGGCCAAGATCTGTTTGCAATAAATCTGTTAGCTGCCAATGGCTGCTGTTAATAAAATTGGTAGTGGCTACAGATATAGCATTGCCCCTTTCTGCATCTCTAAAGATTAAAGCAAGCCGTATTTTATTGTTGTTATTCCAACCAATAA
Source organism: Sphingobacteriales bacterium (assembly GCA_004295245.1). Lineage (GTDB taxonomy): Bacteria > Bacteroidota > Bacteroidia > Chitinophagales > Chitinophagaceae > JACMLD01. The sequence goes on from REAR01000064.1 coordinate 48,251, forward strand.
TCTGTGGTCTTGAAATAGGAATTCGTTTAGTGCCTGTACCGCTCAATGTAAAATCTGTACTTCTTGTATTTAAAGTACTGCGTTGCCATTTCTTGTTTTGAAGATACACTACTTGGTATTGAGGCGATACAGCATTTTTATCTTTCCAATAAGTAGCTATAAATACATGCATACTATCTGTAGCAAACATAGAAGTTTGATTGATAAGCTCGCTACCGGAAGGTACTTGCCACGCATATTCTGCATTTTTATTATCAATGGGTAAAATGTAAGCCACCCCGTTTGATTTTTTCCAGGTAATACCACCATCATCAGAGCGGGCATAACAGATATCGTGATTGCTGGCAACATCTGGAGACTCTCTCCAAACCCACGACAAGTGAATGCTTCCTTTATCATCGGTACAGGCCTGCCAGTAAGCATTACGCTGCCGTTTACCATCTATTAAATTACTGTGTAACTGTTGCCAACTTTGTAACTGATGGTTGTAATGGTTTATTACAAGATTGCCGCTACCGGAAGCACCATCGCGGTACAAAAAAATTAGATTGCCATTGGGTAACAAATAAAACTCTGGGTAGGTTACAGCGGTTTCGTTGAGCCCCGTCATAGCAATTTTTTCTACAAACTGCAAAGCACCCGGTGCCACCGAGCGGATATAGTTAAGTGCATTGCCATGATGATTCCAGGAAAGGTGCAAGTAACCACTGCCATCCACCATTATACTGATAGTGTTATGAGCATCGCTGGCTTTGCCACTGAAAGGCGTTTTTTGCAAAACCCAATCATTGCTGTTCAGGTTTCTTTTTCCTACTACCACAAAAGCATCCTTATCATAAAAAGCAATAAACTGTATGTTGTTACGAGTTACCAAAGAATTTTTGCGAAAAATAACCGCATTTACTGAGTTGTCGGCCCAACCATCCTGTACAGTATGCAGTTGTACTGATGGTGTTTGCGCACACAATAAACAATGAAGGCCGCAGCAATGTATAATGAAAAGCAAGAAATATTTCATACAGGCCATTAAAGTAGTAAAGAATAAAAGTACAACTATCCTGCCCTAAATGTTTTCTTATCAGTAGAAAGTGTTTTACCTTTCAGGGCCTTAGAATTACGATTGACACATGAAAAAAAATATTCTTTTTAAATATATAGATATTGATTATTTGTCTGCCACGCCAAAATATATTCAGCTGGCAAACTCTGTTATAAAAGCCATCAGTAGTGAAAAGATAGGCAAAGACGATTTACTGCCTTCTATTAATGAGCTCAGTTTTGAATTTGAAATATCAAGAGATACTGCAGAAAAAGGATACAAATACCTGAAACAAATTGGCATCCTAGGTTCAGTACCCGGCAAAGGTTATTTTGTAAAATCTACCGAAGTAAACCAGCCACTTAAAATATTCTTACTATTCAATAAGCTGAGTGCCCATAAAAAAATTGTATACGACGCTTTTGTTAAAACATTAGGTGGCATGGCTTCAATAGATTTTTATGTATACAACAACGATTTTGCACTTTTTAAACGGCTGATACAAAACAATAAAAACGAATACACCCATTATGTGGTGGTGCCGCATTTTTTAGAAGGGGGCGAAACTGCCAGTGATATTATTAACCAGATACCATCTGATAAATTACTGGTGCTGGATAAACTTATTACCGGCATTAATGGCAACTATGCCGCCGTATATGAAAATTTTGAAATTGATATTTATAATGCATTGGAGCAATTGCGAAAGCAATTGAGCAAATACCACACTATCAAAATCATCTTCCCCGAGTATACTTACCACCCGGAAGAAATTCTAAAAGGCTTTTATAAGTTTTGCCATCAGTATGCCTTTAATTTAAAAGTAGTACACGATATTGCTAACGAACCGATTAAAGAAGGCGAAGTATATATTAACCTGATGGAAGACGATCTGGTAATTTTAATTGAGAAAATACTGGCCACCAGTTTAAAAGTAGGTAAACATGTAGGCGTTATTTCTTATAACGAAACACCGCTAAAGAAAATTATATTGAACGGTATTACCACCATTTCAACAGATTTTGAGTTTATGGGGCAAAAAGCGGCAGAACTTATACTGAACAACTCAAGCGAGCATTTTGAAGTGCCTTTTGTGGTTACCTCCCGTTCTTCACTGTAATTATTCATTTTTCTTCATAGTACGGTATTGCTTGGGCGATACACCAATGATGGTTTTAAACCGCTTGGAAAAATAATACGGATCGTCAAAACCCATATTAAAAGAAATTTCTTTTACTGACTGATTGGTAAAATCCAGTTGCTGGCAAGCCTTCTGCATTTTCATTTGCAGAAAATAATCTATAGGCGCATAGCCCGTCTTCTGCTTAAACAAATTAGAAAAACGGGATACTGAATAATTATAGTGTTTGCTCAAATCACTGAGCGAAATATTCTCATTTATATGTTCTTGCATAAATAATATTGCACTGTCCACACAATCCAGCTTTGAGCGATCGGTGGTTTCAAAATGACGATCGTTATAAACAAACAATGTAAGAAAATGGGTAAGGCACATATTGGCAAAAAGCAGGTTGTCTATACTATAACCCAATTGCAGGGTTTTATATATTTTGGTAAAAATTGAAATAATTTCACCCCCCGTTTTAATATGCGTTGGTTTGAAATTTTTTTGAACAGCATGTGTTTTATTTAATTCAGACAAGGCATCTCCACCAAAATGTATCCAGTAAATACTCCAGGGGTTTTCTTCACTACTGGCGTAGGCGTGTTCCACATATTGGGGTAAAATAAAAAATTCGCTGGGGCCTACTTCGTAGCGCTGGTCGCCAATTTTATACCAGCCATGCCCATCCACACAGTAAAAAATAAAATTTTCAGACAGACCTTTTTTACGATAGGTATAATGATCTTTTGCCTTGGGGTAATAACCAATAGAAGCAATATGAAGGTGCTTTAGTAATAGGTTATTCTGAATCCTCGATTTGAGGATAGCACGGGGTATTTCAATACGCTGGCGCCCCACGCCGTACCATATATTTTTATGAGAACCTTCTTTACTTTCCTTCATATGGTTTTTTCATTAGCTTAGAAAATTACTAAAAACTTCTTTATAGCAGCCATCTACTTTTTGTTAAATGCCAAACAACAGTGCCAGACGGTAGTAAAAAGCAGATCAGTTATATTCGTAGTCTAAAATAATTACTAATGATTGCCCGATTTCGTTTATTAGCTGCTGCAGCCATTCTTGTGCTTATACAAGCAGCTCCCCTAACTACAAATGCAAAAGTGCAACTACCATATTTCTTTACAGATGGCATGGTTTTGCAACAACAAACCACTGCCGGCATTTGGGGCTGGGCTGCAGCCGGTAAAAATATAAAAGTTACTACCTCGTGGAATAAAAAAACATATACCGCTACCACCAGCAATACTGGTACCTGGCAATTAAAAGTAGCCACCCCCCAACCCGGAGGGCCCTATACCATCACTATCTCTGATGGAGACCCTGTAGTGCTGAATGATGTATTGATTGGTGAAGTTTGGTTGTGTAGCGGACAAAGTAATATGGAGATGCCCATGAAGGGTTTCAGAGATCAACCCATTCTAAATGCAAACGATGCTATTTTTAATGCGGCTAACAACCAAATACGTTTATACACCGTACCCCGTTCGGTAAAAACAGTTGCATTAGATACCAGTAAACAATCTGTATGGAAGATTGCCGCACCAGAAGCGGTCAGCAATTTTAGTGCAGCCGCCTACCATTTTGGTAAAATCTTACAGCAACAATTAAAAGTTCCGGTAGGTTTAATTGTCATCAGTTATGGTGGCAGCAGCGCAGAAGCATGGATGAGTAAAGAAGGATTAAAAGATTTTCCCGAGTTGGCCATACCAGCAGTGGCAGACTCAGCTAAAGTAAATAACAGAACACCCACCACGCTATACAATGGCATGCTGCATCCGTTTATTGGCTACACATTTAAAGGTTGTTTGTGGTACCAGGGCGAAAGCAATAATGGCAGACCAGAACAATATGAAAAACTCTTTCCTGCTATGGTAAAACAATGGCGCAGCGAAATG
>REAR01000195.1 GCA_004295245.1 Sphingobacteriales bacterium
GGTGTGCACCGCGTACAACGGGTGCCCGATACAGAAACCAGCGGACGGGTGCATACCAGTGCTGCCACTGTTGCTGTAATGCCCGAAGCCGAGGAAGTGGATTTTGAATTGAAAGAAAGTGATGTGAAAATGGAAACCGCCCGAAGCGGTGGCGCCGGCGGACAAAACGTAAACAAAGTAGAAACAAAAGTATTTTTAACACACACCCCCACTGGTGTGGTGGTGGTTTGCCAAACAGAACGCACCCAGCTGGCCAACCGCGAAAAAGCGATGCAGATGTTGCGTACCAAACTATACGAGGAACAGGTGCGCAAGCAGGAAGATGAAATTGCCCGCCAACGTAAAAGTTTAGTAAGCACCGGAGACCGCAGCGCAAAAATAAGAACCTATAATTTTCCGCAGGGGCGTGTAACCGACCACCGCATTGGTTTAACCCTTTATAACTTAGGCGAGGTACTCAATGGCGCCATACAAGAACTGATAGATAAACTACAGTTTGAAGAAAACAGTGAAAAAATGACCAAGCAGGATTAATAAATGAAGTATAAAAATAAACCCCGCAACAGTGCGGGGTTTATTTTTTAGGTAGCCGGCAGTGGCATTTCAATGAAACATCGTTGCGTCGCACACTGCAGCGGCAGTGCTAATTCAGGCAATTTGTGCAGCACCAAAATAAGGTTGTAATGCAGCAGGTATATTAATACCATTTTCAGTTTGATGGTTTTCTAACAAACAGGCAACAATACGTGGCAATGCTAAAGAGCTGCCATTTAATGAATGTAATAGCTGTGTTTTACCAGTACTGTCTTTATACCTTGCTTTCATTCTATTGGTTTGGTAACTTTCAAAGTTTGAAACAGAACTTACCTCTAACCATTTTTCTTGTGCAGCGCTGTACACTTCAAAATCGTAGGTGAGTGCAGAAGCAAAACCCATATCTCCACCACAGAGTTTTAAAATGCGGTAAGGCAATTCTAAGCTTTGTAATAGCTTTTCTACATGGGTTACCATTTCTTCTAAAATAGCGTAACTGTTGGCAGGGTTTACCAATTGTACTATTTCTACTTTATCAAACTGGTGCAGGCGGTTAAGGCCCCGCACATCTTTGCCATAGCTGCCAGCCTCTCTTCTGAAACAAGGGGTGTAAGCCGTCATTTTTATAGGTAAATCGCTTTCTTTAGAAATAGTATCGCGGTAAATATTAGTTACCGGTACTTCTGCCGTGGGTATTAAATAAAAATTATCGGCGGTGGCATGGTACATCTGGCCTTCTTTATCGGGTAACTGACCGGTGCCATAAGCAGAAGCTTCGTTAACCATAAGCGGGGGCATATATTCAACATAACCTGCGGCGGTATTGTACTCTAAAAAATATTGAATAAGTGCCCGTTGCAGTTTGGCGCCTTTGTTAATATAAACCGGAAAACCACTGCCGGTAATTTTATTACCCAGTTCAAAATCTATTAGATTGTATTTTTTGGTAAGATCCCAATGCGGTGCAGCACCGGCATAAAGGGCGGGTTTTTGTCCGCCTTCTTTTACTACAATATTATCATCCGGTGTTTTTCCAACAGGCACCTGTGCAGATGGCAGGTTGGGTAACAGGTATAAAATAGTTTCAATATTTTTTTCGGCTTCGTTTAATTTCTCGGGGTTCAGTTGTGTTTTGTAAGCGGCCACTTCTTGCTTGCGTTGCTCAGCTGCTTCTTTTTGGCCTTTTGCCATTAACTGGCCAATTTCTTTTGAGGCAGCATTTATTTTTGACAGCAGTTCTTCCTGCTCTTGCTGGTATTGTTTGCGTTTGTCATCCCACTTAATTAGTTCATCTACCAGCTCTGGTTGTTTAAATTTTTTTACAGCTAGGCGCTCTTTAACTGCATCTAAATTTTGCCGTATAAAAGGCACTTGTAACATAAGTTTTCAATTTGCGCAAAGGTAGCAGATGAGCGGCAGAAAACTAACCGGTTATTTGGGTTTCTGTTGGTATGCCGTTAGCTGTTAAATGGCAGTTTCTTTTGTTAAAGTAAGCATCTGCCGGCACTATTGCTGCTATACGTGCACCGTTGAACCGAGCGTGGCAACGATGTTGCCGGATGTGCTGTAGCTGGTAAACAAAAAATAGATTGTGATGGCAAGAAGCATCAGTAATTAATGACGTGGTATATTTGCGCCATGAATATTAACGACGATTTACAAACCCGTTGGTGGAACCTGGAGGCAAAACTGGTGGAGCGATTTGGTAAGAAACCTGATATGGAAGCAATTCTGTTTTTAATAGGTATACAGGAGTTTGGTGGGGTGCATGAAAAATTTAGTAAAGAACAAAAGCAAGACCTGATGCATGTGGCTACCTGCCGCCTGCTTTCTCAGAGTGGCTTTTATGAATTAGAAGGGGTGGATGATGATGGTTGGCCACATTATAAACAGTTAAAAGAATTGCCTGCAATGAATCTGATGGAGCAGGAGAGTTTTTTGAGAGACCATGTGCTGCTGTATTTTGAAACTATCAATTTTAAATAAGTGAGAAAGGCATTTGCACTTTTGCTATTGGGCTGTTTGTGCGTGGCTATGGCTTTTGCCCAGGCAGATACACTGGTTAGGAAAAAAGACCGAAAAAAAGATGTGTTGATTACTACTACAATGGGTGCAATGTGGGTGCGCCTATCTGACTCTACACCGTTGCACCGGGATAATTTTTTGAAACTGGTGAAGCAGCATTATTTTGATAGTGTACTATTTCATAGAGTAATTAAAAATTTTATGATACAGGCTGGCGACCCCACTAGCAAGCGGGCATTGCCCGGGCAGCCATTGGGTAGTGGTGGTCCCGGTTACCGGATGCCGGCAGAGTTTAGAAAAACATTGTTTCATAGGCGGGGTGTAATAGCTGCGGCAAGAGATAATAACCCTGAAAAAGCAAGTAGCGGCAGCCAGTTTTACATTGTGCAGGGTAGGGTGTTTACAGATGCTGAATTGGATAGTGTTGAAATTAAGCGGCTGGAAGGTAGAAAGCTATCATTAGAACATAGAACAGTGTACAAAACAACAGGGGGCACACCGCAATTAGATCAAAATTACACAGTTTTTGGCGAGCTGATAGCTGGTGCTGAAGTGCTGGATGCAATAGCTGCAACAACAACCAGTAAAGGGCCAGACAGAGACAGGCCTTTGACCGATATAAGGATTATTAGCATGAAATTGGTGAAAAGAAAGAAGGGCAAATAGGCTTACAATCAATACTTGGTAATATAGTATAGGGGTTTTTGTTTATTGAAATTTCAGGCATTCCTTTATTTATAACAGAAAGCTACACGAATACCCATTAATAAAAACAGAACAAGCGTTAAGGTAAACGAACCATCCAATAATTCTTTAAAACCTTAGCATGGAACCGAATACTGCCCGCAAAATTTTTTTGGTAGACGATGATGTTTTTTGTTTAAACCTGTACCAACAGTTTTTAATAAAATTGGGCTATGAAAATATTTCTTGTTTTACTGGTGGTATAGATTGCCTGAAGAATATTGATCAGCATCCTGATATTGTTTTTCTGGATTACAATATGGAGGATATGAGCGGTTTAGAAGTACTTAAAAAAATAAAAGAAAAGAACAAGGAGATTATTGTTGTTTTTATTTCGGGGCAGGAAGATGTGGAAATAGCCGTACAAGTTTTACACAACGGGGCTTTTGACTATATAGTAAAATCTAAAATAAACCCCGATCTGTTGCATGAATTATTAAAAAAGATAGAGTTAACCTTGCCGGAGAAAGCACAGGCGCCAGCCAAAAAATCGTTCTTTCAATCTATGAAGCAAAAAATGGGTATTTAGAAAAATAAAGCATTTTATACAAGGGCCGGCACTTATGCCGGCTCTTGTAGTTTAAGGCCTTTTGTAAAAAGCAGGTAGCCTGATTTTGCTCCTTTAAAAATCTGTTGAAACTGTGCATAAATCAACCATTTCTGGGGCATAAAAACCCTTATTTTCCCTTAGCTTTGCTGGCTTTGTAAATCTTTATTTTTAAGCTCGTTATAAATCAATTGCATGAGTGAAACAACAACTGAAAAACTACAAGCCAGTAGTAGTTATGGTGCCGATAGCATACAGGTTTTAGAAGGTTTAGAGGCGGTGCGGAAACGCCCTGCCATGTATATTGGCGATGTGGGTGAAAAGGGCTTGCACCACCTGGTATACGAAGTGGTAGACAACTCAATTGATGAGGCCCTGGCAGGGTATTGTAAAAATATTACCGTTACTATTAACGAAGACAACTCAATAACTGTAGAGGATGATGGCCGCGGCATTCCCACGGCGATGCATACAAAAGAAAAACGAAGTGCATTAGAAGTGGTAATGACCGTATTGCATGCCGGCGGTAAGTTTGATAAAGGCTCATATAAGGTATCGGGCGGTTTGCATGGTGTGGGTGTAAGTTGCGTAAACGCATTAAGTACCAAATTGCAGGTTACAGTAAGAAGAGAAGGTAAGATATTTGAACAGGAGTATGCCATAGGCGCTCCGCAGTATGCCGTTAGAGAAATAGGTCTGGCAGACAGAACTGGCACCACCGTGCAGTTTTGGCCCGATACTTCTATTTTCACTTCTGTTATATATAAGAAAGATATTTTAGAAAGCCGGTTGCGTGAACTATCCTATCTCAACCGCGGCATTACTATTATATTAAACGACCTGAGAGATAAAACAGACGAAGGAGTACACTATACCAAAACATTTTTTAGCGAAGGAGGAATTGTTGAGTTTGTAGAAATGCTGGATAAAAATGCAGGACGCAGCTCTTTAATACCCAAAATTATATACGTAGAGGGCAGAGATGAAAACACCAATGTAGCAGTAGAAGTAGCCTTATGCTATAATAATAGTTACAGTGAGCATATTTATTCTTACGTAAATAACATTAATACTATTGAAGGTGGTACTCACGTGGCTGGTTTCCGGCGTTCATTAACCCGTGTGTTTAAAAGCTATGGAGATAGAGAAAATCTTTTTGAAAGAGCAAAAGTAGAAATTGAAGGAGATGATTTCAGAGAGGGATTGAGTGCTATAATATCTGTAAAAGTACCAGAGCCACAATTTGAAGGACAAACCAAAACAAAATTGGGTAATAGTGAAGTAAGTGGTGTGGTAGATGCTACAGTTTCTAAAGTATTGATTGCTTATTTGGAAGAAAATCCGAAGGAAGCTAAAAATATCATTAGTAAAGTAATATTGGCGGCACAAGCCCGTGCCGCGGCTCGCAAGGCAAGAGAGCTGGTACAGCGAAAATCTGTTTTAAGTGGTGGTGGTTTGCCTGGTAAGTTGGCCGATTGTTCAGACAGAGATCCCAAACGTTGCGAGTTGTTTCTGGTTGAGGGAGACTCAGCAGGCGGTACTGCCAAGCAAGGCAGAGACAGAAGCTTTCAGGCAATTTTACCATTGAGAGGTAAAATTCTGAACGTAGAAAAAGCTATGGAGCATAAGATTTATGAAAACGAAGAAATAAGAAATATGTACACAGCTTTGGGTGTTACGGTGGGCACAGCAGAAGACCCCAAAGCATTAAATCTGGTAAAGCTTCGCTATCATAAACTTATTATTATGACCGATGCCGATGTGGATGGTAGCCACATTGCCACTTTGATACTTACATTTATTTATCGTTACATGAAAGAAATGGTAGAGCAGGGTTATGTATACATTGCACAGCCACCATTATACCTTGTAAAAAAAGGAAAAGATCAGGCCTATGCCTGGAACGAAGAACACCGCAAAGCATTTGTAGAAAAATTTGGTGCCGGTAAAGAAGACAGTGTTACCGTACAACGTTACAAAGGTTTAGGAGAAATGAATGCAGATCAATTGTGGGATACAACCATGAACCCAACAACAAGAACATTAAAACAAGTAACTATTGAAAGTGCAGCAGAAGCAGACCGTGTGTTTAGCATGTTAATGGGAGATGAAGTAGCACCCCGCAGAGAGTTTATAGAAAGTCACGCTAAATATGCAAAGCTGGATATATAAAATACCCAGTTTAGCTGAAAAAGCGTATCTAAATATTTCGCTACCTTTAAAGTAGCGCAAAAAATAAAAGCCAGTTATTGGCCATTTAAAACCATTAAATTCAAAAAAAATGTCAGAAGTTAAATTAACCGCCTATAATGTAAAAACAAAAGAGAAGGGCGTAACTATTTTAGATGCAGTAATTACCAAAACATCTAAAGGCGCTTACATGGCCCAGGGTAATGATGGTAAAGGCAATAAACTAACTACATTGTTAGGAGAAGAAAAAGCATTGGCTGCAATTAAAGCAGGTATTGCTAAACAAGGTTGGTAATTACATAAAGTCGTAATAAAATTAAAATTCCCGCAGCACCAACTGCGGGAATTTTTTTTGTAACCGGCAGTGGTAATGCTGTGCAGCATCGTTGCGTCGCACACTTGTGCTAAAGAATACAAGTCGGCAAGCCCGGAAGATAATTACATAAATAGCATACTTCTTTCTGACTTACCGACTTACTGCACAAGTGTGCGACGCAATCCCGAAGTTTCGGGACTGATTAATGCGATACAGCTGGTAACAAAAAAAGTCCTCCCCAAAAAAAGGGAGGACATGTTTTACCTCTTTGAAACCTACAAAAATTATTGTTTCATCAACTTAACAGTCATGCGCTCATTACTGTTAATGATTACTTCCAGAACATAAATACCAGTTTTTAAATTGCTGGTACCTTCCAGTGTAATAGTATTGTTGCCGGCAGTGCTTCTTACGTTTTTACGCATTACTTCGGTGCCGTTGTTGTTCATTACTTTTATTACTACCAAGGCAGCTTCGTTTAACTGTGCATTTACTTTTATATCGTTTACAGCAGGGTTAGGGGTAACCGTTAAGGCCTGTATGGTTTTTGTTTTGTAAACACGTACTACCAATACTTTGCTGTAAGTGCTTTTCGTATCTCTGTCAATCAGTTTCAGGCGGTAGTATAAATCGTTTTTAGAGCTGGTGCTGTTGCGTACTTCATCGGTAAAACTATAATCGTGTTTAATAGTTGAGTTGCCTTGTGCGGCTACACTACCGATGGTTTTAAAGTTAATGCCATCGGTGCTTCTTTCTATTTCAAACCGATCGCTGTTAACCTCAAAATTACTGGTCCATTTTACAGCTACTGCATTATTAATATATGCTGCGCTCATATCTGTAATGCTGGATGGTAAAAAGCCGCTAACCGGGAATGTAATGGTAACAGTAGCCACATTAGAACATAGGGGCGCATTACCTGCATCGCATACCATATAGGTAAAAGTGGTAGAAGGTCCGTTAAAACCGGGGTTAGGTGTAAATGTAAAATTGCCATCTTCATTTAGTACAACGTTGCCATCAGCAGTGTTGCTTACCAGCGTAGCAGTTAAAACTTCATTGTCTGGGTCAGAGTCGTTTGGCATTACATTGCCTGCACCCGTTCTGTTATTATTGCCATTAAAATAATCATTGTCTGCAACAGGCGGTTGGTTACAACCACTGCTGTAACAGGCATTGGTGCTATAACTTAATTCATCTATTGCAATGCGGGTGCTGCCACCTATGCCCTGGTAATTAATAAAAATTTTATAACAACCAGAACCTACACCAAATGTTTTATTGAAATTATAAACCGTATTGGCAGCAGCGCCGGTTAATTCTAAACTGTCTAATAAATCTAATTTATTGTTGTTGCCATCTGTTACGTACACTTTAATCCAACGGCGGCTGGTAACAGCACTATTAAATTTATAATTAAAAGATACATTAAGGCTTCCGGCGAAACTAAGAACTTGTGAATAGATGCCTGAATTTTGGTTAGGGCTAATGCCAGTGCCACTTACCATGGCACCATCACCTTCAATATTAGCATTCCATCCGCCATTGTTTACATCAAAGTCTGTAAGCTGCCAGCATTGAGATTGCAGGGTGCTTTTAACCTCGGTAAGGTTAACGTTAAAACGAGAATTAAAATTTTCGGTAGTGTTTTGGGCAAATGCTCCCATTGAGGTTGCTATAATAGCAACAAGTGTGGCTAAATGTTTCATTTTTGTAAGTTTCAGTAGTTAAGAAAATAGGTAAAGCGGTAACGGTATACGTGTCAACGGGTGGGCATTTCTAAGGAAGGACGATAGTATATAAATAAAAAATTCTATTACTGTTTGCGGGTTTTAAATAGAAACAGGTAATAGCAGAGGATGATGGAAATAAAATGAAACTAAAGATGATTTAGCAGGGAAATTGGTTGCAGTAATTAGTAAGGAAAGCTGCGGTACGGATTTTCTGGAGGAGATTGATTGATGCCATAAAAGTAATAGGCAGTTTTTAGAAATGCAAGCGTAGCAGGAAAAAAAATATTACACTTCTATCTTTCAGAAAACGAGGGGATTACAAAAGCAAAATAAAGACCGCTAACTCAAAACCAGTATTTAATTATAACTGTAGCGGATAGAATTTGCTTTGATTGTTTTAAAAAACGCATTGATAAACCGTGTACATAGTCTTTTAAAAGGAGTAATTTTTTGTAGCCGCAATTAGCACTGCAGCACAAGAGTGCGACGCAACTATAGTTTAAACAAAGAGCCGCTGCTGGCTACATTATTATTTATACTGAAACAACTGTTGGTATTTTTTAAAGATTTTAAAATAAAGTAGTTTTGGCCCATGCGTAAAAAAGTTATACTTGTTATTATGGATGGCTGGGGCCTGGGACAGGTTCAGAAAGCCGATGCCATACAAAATGCCAACACTCCCTTTGTAAGCAGCCTGTACAGTAAATACCCCAACAGCACATTAGTTACCTGTGGCGAAGCAGTGGGTTTGCCCGATGGACAAATGGGCAATAGTGAAGTGGGCCACCTTAACCTGGGTGCAGGCCGTATTGTATATCAGGAACTGCAGCGTATTAATGTGGCTGTAAGAGATGGCTCTTTTGCAAAAAATGAAATATTGCTGAATGCAATTGCAGCAGCAAAGCAAAATAATAAACCCTTGCATTTGTTAGGGCTGGTAAGCGATGGTGGTGTACACTCTCACATCAATCATTTAAAAGCAGTGTGCAGTGTGTGTAAAGAACAAGGGTTAACCAATGTATTTATACATGCTTTTACAGATGGCCGCGATACAGACCCCAAAAGTGGTCTTGCGTTTTTAAAAGAACTGCAGCAGCATTTAGATACTAGCACGGGTATTATTGCCAGTGTAAGTGGCCGGTATTATGCCATGGATAGAGACAAACGTTGGGAGCGGGTGAAACTGGCATACGATGCGTTGGTAAATGGCGTAGGTGAAAAAGCAACCAATGCTATTACTGCGGTAGAAGCAGCGTATGCAGCAGGTGTAACCGATGAATTTATTAAGCCAACCATTATTACAAAAGCGGATGGAACCCCATTGGCTACCATCAAAGAAGGCGATGTGGCAATCTGTTTCAACTTTAGAACTGACCGTTGCCGCGAGATTACCCAAGCTTTAACACAGCAAGATTTTCCGGAGCAGCAAATGCACAAACTGAATTTGCATTATACCACTATGACTGAGTACGACAAAACCTACAAAAACGTACACGTAGTTTTTGAAACTGATAATTTAAATAATACACTAGGCGAAATATTACAACAAAACGGCCGCAAACAAATACGCATTGCAGAAACAGAAAAATATCCGCATGTAAGTTTCTTTTTTAGTGGTGGCAGAGAATTGCCTTTTGATGGGGAGCAGCGATTAATAGTAGCATCTCCTAAAGTGGCTACTTACGATTTGCAACCAGAAATGAGTGCTTATGAAGTTACTGATACTATTGTAGATGAAATAAATAAAGGAGCAACAGATTTTATTTGCCTCAATTATGCCAACGCAGACATGGTGGGCCATACTGGTGTTTTTAGCGCTGGCATAAAAGCGGTAGAAACGGTAGACGCCTGCGTACATAAAGTAGTAACTGCAGGGTTAGAAAATGGCTATACTATTTTCTTAACCGCCGATCATGGAAACGCAGATTATATGATTAACAATGATGGTACGCCTAATACGGCACATACTTTAAACCTGGTGCCGTTTTTTATTATAGATAAAGAATGGCGTGGCACCATTAAACCTGGTAAGCTGGGCGATATAGCCCCCACTATTTTAACCATTATGCAATTACCCATACCAAAAGAAATGACGGGAGATGTGTTGATTTAATTTTTTTATGATACCAACAGTAGTGCTGCTATCGGGCTTTACTTGCGTCGCACATGTCAACGGCAACAATAAAACTCAGCAAAAAAATAAAGCAAATGGTCACTTAAAAAAGTGACCATTTGCATTTAAACAAAGCCTGCCATCATTAAAGCACCAACAATTATCTTTGCAGCCTATGAGTAAAAAAGTAAGAGTACGTTTTGCACCCAGCCCTACTGGTGGCTTGCATCTTGGGGGAGTAAGAACTGTTTTATACAATTACCTGTTTGCCAAAAAACATGGTGGAGATTTTGTGTTGCGTATAGAAGATACCGATCAAACCCGTTATGTGGCGGGTGCCGAAGCGTATATTTTTAATTGTCTGGAATGGGCCGGATTGGTACCTAATGAAAGTCCTTTGCATGGGGGCAATTATGGCCCCTACCGCCAAAGCGAACGCAAAGCTGCTGGTATGTACCAGCAGTATGCAGATCAATTAATAGAACAGGGCCATGCCTATTATGCATTTGATACGCCGGAAGAATTAGAAAAAATGCGGGCAATATATAAAACAGCAGAAAACCCATCTCCGCAATACGATCATACACTGCGTATGAAAATGCGTAACTCTTTAAGCCTTTCTGCAGCAGAAACCAATCAACTATTAGCAGCAGGTACCAAAAAAGTGGTACGCATAAAAATGCCACAAAACGAAACTGTTTCTTTTACTGATATGATACGCGGCGAAGTGAGTTTTGATACCGCATTGGTAGACGATAAAGTATTATTAAAAGCAGATGGTATGCCCACTTATCATTTAGCCGTGGTGGTAGATGATTATTTGATGCAGATAAGCCATGCATTTAGGGGTGAAGAATGGTTGCCCAGCGCACCGGTGCATGTTTTGTTATGGAAGTACCTGTTTGGTTTAGAAGCCATGCCACAATGGGCCCACCTGCCATTAATATTGGGCCCCAGTGGTAAACTAAGCAAAAGAGATGGGGCCAGATACGGCTTCCCGGTTTTTGCTATGAACTGGACTGACCCTAAAACCAATGAACTGACAGAAGGGTTTAAAGAAAAAGGTTTTTTACCCGAAGCATTTATTAACCTGCTGGCCTTACTGGGCTGGAACGATGGAACAGAAAAAGAAATTTTCAGCAAAGATGAATTGGTAAATGCTTTTAGTATGGAACGGGTGCATGCAGCTGGAGCCAAGTTTGATTATGAAAAAGCAAAATGGTTCAACCACGATTGGATAAAGCATGTAGACAGTAATTTATTGTTGCCTCTTGTAAAAGATTTGCTGTTGCAAAATGAAATACCAGTAACTGACGAAAGTCTTTTGTTACAGGTAATATCGCTGATTAAAGACCGCTGTACCCTGCTGCCCGATTTTGTACAACAGACCAGCTTCTTTTTTAAAGCCCCTCAGCAGTTAGATGTGGCAGCTGTAAAATCCAAATGGACGGATGAAAAGAAAACTTTTTTTGAAGCCTTTACAGAAACCGTTTTACAGCAAACAGATTTTACACCAGCAGCTTTAGAAACCGCTTTTAAAGAACTGGCTGCCGAAAAAAATATTAAACCGGGCGAACTGCAGTTGCCTTTGCGTATTATGCTGGTAGGCGGCAAGTTTGGCCCGCCAGTATTTGATATTGCTGTTTTGCTGGGTAAAAAAGAAACAGCCGAGCGGATAAAACGAGGCTTGAAACAGTTTTAAAAAAGTACGGCGATTCAAAAAATGAATCGCCGTTTTTTATTGTTCTGGTTGTGCATACCAGGCGCGGTATAATTTTTTAA
>REAR01000053.1 GCA_004295245.1 Sphingobacteriales bacterium
GCAGCCAGCCAATAACATGCAACCCGCCTACGACCTTAAACCCATCACCCAATACAAAAACAATGTGGTAAAACTGAGTGAAAGTGCCATAAAGGATTCTGCAAATGGCCGCTACTGTGCTATTATAAAAACAAACAATCTAACAACAATTGATTATCCCATTCAAACAGGAGTGGGTGACCGTTACTCAGTTACCGTAAAATATTTTTATGATAAAGAGCAAACCATAAAAGGCAAATGGCAACTGATAGATGCAGGTGGCACCATGATGCAGGAAGAACAGGTTACATTTACTTTTACAAGGCCCGGCAAGTGGAACCAGTTTACCATTAACACCAGTTCGCAAATAAATGCAGGAAATTATACGGTAAGATTTATTATAGAGAAAGGTGAGGGTTTGGCGTTGAGTGGGATTGATGTACAGTAGCCCCCTGTCCCCCTAAAGGGGGAACTTAGGTTGAGATTTTATTTGTCTGTGGTTGTAGTATTTGTTATGTAATTTATTTACGATTATACTAACCCCGAAGAGCCTGTCCCGCTGCGGCGGGAGGTTAAATAAGAATAGCCACGGATGCAATCCGTGGAAAAAGGCGAATAGAATTACAGAATGTACAAGTGAGTGACACAACGATGTTGATAGTAGTACAAATGCCCATCCAAAAAAAATGTTTTGAATGAAACGACTGCTGATTATAACAAGTTTATTTTTCTCCATTAAAAATGTACAGGCACAATTGCAGCTAACCAACCTGCGTTGCGAATACAGCATAAATCCTATTAGTGTTGAAACCGCCACACCACATTTAAACTGGCAATTGCAAAGCACACAAAAAAATGTACTGCAAACAGCGTATAAAATTTTAGTGAGTGATGATTCTTTGCAATTAAAAAAATCAGTTGCATCCATTTGGAACAGCAATAAAGTACAAAGCGCCACTTCTATACAAATACAATATGCAGGCAAGCCGCTACAGGCCATAAAAAAATATTTTTGGAAAGTGCAGGTGTGGGATAATAAAGGCAATGTAGCAGAAAGTGCCATCGCTTACTGGCAAATGGGTTTGTTAAATAAAACTGATTGGAGCAACGCCAAGTGGATTGGTTATGATGAACCAATTGACTCACTAAAAATTTTTCCGCATGTGCATCAAAGCGGAAAAAAAAGCTGGGGGCCAAGATTAAATGTACTGCCCATGATGCGGAAAGATTTTTCTGTAACAAAAAAAATAAAAACGGCCACTGCATTTATTTGTGGCCTCGGCCATTTTGAATTATTTATTAACGGTAATAAAATCGGCGACCATTTTTTAGACCCCGGCTGGACGAATTACACCAAACAGGCGCAGTATGTAAGTTTTGATGTAACCAATAATTTGCAACAGGGCAGCAATGCATTTGGTGTAATGCTGGGTAATGGTTTTTATTACATCCCCGGCCAGCGTTATAGAAAAATGACTGGTGCATACGGTCATCCTAAAATGATTTTAAAAACACAAATTGAATATACAGACGGTACCATTGAAAATATCATCAGTGATGAAAGCTGGCAAACAGCACCATCCCCCATTATCTACAGCAGCATTTTTGGCGGCGAAGATTATGATGCTAACATAGAACAACAAGGCTGGAACAAACCCGGGTTTAATGCGACAGCATGGCGCAATGTAATCATCACCACCGGGCCACCGCAACTGCAATCGCAATTGCAGCAGCCGGTAAAAATTATGCAGCGCTTTGCAGCTAAAACAAAAATGGAGTTACAAAAAAATGTGTGGGTGTATGATTTGGGGCAAAATTTCTCCGGTATTCCTGCTATAAAAGTTTCCGGCAATAAATATGATACCATAAAAATTTATTGCGGCGAATTATTAAATGCAGATGGAAGCATCAATCAAAAAGCAACTGGCAGTCCTTCATACTTTAATTATATTTTAAAGGGGGAAACAGACGAAAGCTGGCAGCCGCAGTTTACCTACACCGGCTTTCGTTACATGCAGGTGCATTGCATTGCAAAAGACAGTCTGCAACCGCCACCTGTTATAAAAAATATCGAAGGCTTGCACATCCGCAATAATATGCAACCGGTGGGTTCATTCACTTCTTCCAATGAATTATTTAATAAAACAAACACATTAATCGACTGGGCCGTAAAAAGTAATTCGATTAGTTTGTTTACCGATTGTCCGCATAGAGAAAAGCTGGGCTGGCTGGAGCAAACACATTTAATGGGTACTTCTATTCAGTACAATTATGATATTGCATCACTCAACCGTAAGGTGATTAAAGACATGATGCTGTCACAATATGCCAATGGAAAAATACCGGAGATAGCACCTGAGTTTACCGTGTTTACACCGCCGTTTGATGAGAGCCCGGAGTGGGGCAGTGCATCAATAATTTTACCTTGGTATAATTATAAATGGTACGGCGATAAACAAACGTTAACGGAAGCTTACCCAATGATGCAGCGCTATATTGATTACCTGCTCACCAAAGATTCGGTATACATTTTAAAACATGGTTTGGGAGATTGGTTCGATATTGGCCCCAAAAAATCTGGCTTTGCACAAATGACAAAGATGGGTATTACTGCAACTGCTATGCTTTATTACGATGCAACTATATTAACTGACATCGCAAAGTTGCTTAACAAACCGACAGATATTAAAAAATATTCAGCAGGTTGAGCATATTGATCGGTGTATCGCGCGGCAGGTCCTTGAAGGCCTGAAAGTTCACCGGCGAGGGGTCGATATAGGTTTCGCAGGTCATCGCTCATGTCC
>REAR01000196.1 GCA_004295245.1 Sphingobacteriales bacterium
GCAGGCACACCAAATAATACCAACGACTGATCTATTAAATGCGAACCCAGATCGTACAGAATACCACTGCCGGGCAAGGATTCTTCTCTCCATGCATTGGGCTTAGCTTCGGGGCGGTAACGGTTGTAATGAATTTCCATTTCGGCCAACGTGCCCAATAATTGCTGCTGTAAAAGTTGTTGTATAGTTTTAAAATCGGTAACATAACGGCGGTTATGATAAATGCTCAGTAACTTACCGGTGCTGTTGCTTAGGGCTATTAATTCTTTGGCAGCTTCTGTAGTAATTGTAAAGGGTTTTTCTACCACCACATGCTTACCCGCAAGTAAAGCAGCTTTGGCAAACGGCAGGTGTGTTAAATTAGGCGTGGTAATAACAACCAGATCAATGTTCTTATCTGCCAGCATCGTTTCAGTATTTCTATAAACTACCACATCGTTCTTATATGTAACAGCCAGGTTGGTATTTCGTTCTACCACGGCCATCCAGTTAAAATTGGGGTTGGTCATTAAAAAAGGAATATGAAAGGTTCTGGCAGAAACTCCAAAACCCACAACTGCTGTATTTAAAACCCGGTTCATAAATTAGTAAGTTTATACTGCTAAAGTAATAAGAAAAATAAAAGCCTCTTTGCAAAGAGGCTTTTATGGCATTCATTATATGGGGTTGCGTTATTTTCCAGAACCCATTTTGCGGCTTTCGTCGTAGGTTAACTCTCTGTAACCAGCTTTGGGTATATCAAACTTTGAAGCCGGCACAGGGTTTAAACTGATTTTAGAAACGGTGTACTTTATTTTTAAAGAGCCCTGCACCAACTCATACTCCAACGGTAAGCCCTCCAGGTTTTTAAACTGCGAATTGTATTCTACATTCTCTGTCATAATATCGTTGGTATAATATACCGTAAAGCTACTACCATCTTTCATGGTGGCAATGGCTTTAGCACATTTATAGCCAGCTATCATTTTAGTTTCTTTGCTGGTTGTAAACACAATATTCTCGTAGCGCTTATTCTTTTCTGCCCAGTTTTCGGCAGTCATGCGTATCAGTAATTTCTGCCCGCTTATTTCTTGTAGTAAAACAGCAGCACCTGTTTTTGCATCATGAATGGTAGTAAAAGAAGCCAGGGCACTCACCATTTCGCTACGGCTTAAATTACCTTTAATATAAACCGTAGTAGAAGCACCATCAAAAGCATCCGCCAATTTGGGTTCTTTATCACCCGTACTTACAGTGGCATCGTATACCAGCGTAAGCTCAGATACTTTTCTTTGTGCTGTGGCTACGGTAACCAACAGCAGCACGGAAAGTAAAGAAAGTATCAATTGCTTTTTCATTGTTTGTGTGTTTGCTTATATAAATAAAAAGACGTGCCAACTTATTAATACGTTGTCTAAAATAAGAAAGACCCGCCAGATTTTAGCTAAACCGGCGGGTCTTTTAACGTATTTGCCTATAAACGCTTACTTCTTATTGCCTTTATTTTTGGCATCCTGCAAGCGCTTTTGTTGTTCTTGTACCTGTTCTAACCGATCTGCCCAAGCCGATTTCTTTTTAGGCTTTTTACGGTTCTCATCAATTTTGCTCAATATCTTATTATGATCAATAATATAATTCTGAATGACCCATTGCAATATTAGTGTAATTAAGTTAGACACGGTATAGTACCAGGTTAATGCAGATGGTAAACTATTAAACACAAATAACAAAACAAAAGGGAATATATAAGGCATGTACTTCATCATCGGATTGTTCTGATCCGGCGTCATGCTCATATTATAAATAGAAATTAAAAAGCTGGTAGCTACTGCAGTAATGGTAAATAAACTAATATGGTCTCCGTAGTTCAACGGAATGCTGAAAGGTAGTTTGTAAATAACATCATAGCTGGCCAGATTATCGGCCCATAAAAACGATTCGCCTCTTAATGCTATGTTTGAGTTAAAGAAACTATACAAAGCAAAGAAGATAGGTATTTGCAATAGTGCCGGTATACAACCACCCAGAGGGTTTACACCTGCTTCTCTAAACAGTTTCATCTGCTCCATTCCAAAGGCCTGCTGATCATCGCCCAGGCGTTTTTTAATAATATCCAGTTCAGGGCGCAGTGCTTTCATTTTAGCACCGCTCAGGTAACTGGTATATACTAACGGAGAAGTTAATAACCGTATAAAAAGAGTAAGCAATAAAATAACAATACCGTAACTGCTTATGAAAGACTTAAAAAAATCAAAAACCGGCATTATAACATAACGGTTAATGGGTCTTACAAAAGCATAAAAATCACGGCCCAGGTTTACCATCTTACTCATTTCCGGGGCTTGCTTTTCCAGTAGCTTATAATCGTTGGGGCCAAAATATAATTGCAAGGGCAGTTCTGTTGCTGCGCCGGTTAATTTAGTTTGCACACTGGCTGTAACAGTTGCAATGCGGTTAAGGCTATCGTTGGTTTCTTTTGTCCAGCTAACATCGCCGCTGGCAAATGGCGTTTTAGTAATAATAGTAGAGTTAAAAAATTGTTGCGCAACGCCTAACCAAAGCACCGGCTTTTCAAACTTGCGCTGGTCTTTGGTCATTATATAATCAAACTCCTCTCCTTCATTAAAGCAAATATTGGTTTGTGTGCTTTCATAACGTTTATCACTTTCGTGCTGGTTTAACTGCAGTTTCCAGTTCAGGTTAAAGTTGCCCTGAGAAAATAATTTATCGGCACCATTTAATTTTACATTCCAGTCAATTTTATAATCGTCTTTTCGTACCGTGTAACTATGTGTAATGGTTTCGCCGTTTACACCGGTAAGGTTATAAGTTACCTGTTGGCTGCCATCTGTATTTTTGGTTACACCGCCTTCAGTAAAATAAAGTACTGCCACATCTGCCGATTGGTTGGGATATGTATTGATGCGATATGAATAACTGTCCGTATTGCTATCCATTAATTTTACCAGCCCCTCTCCTTTGCCCGATTTATATTTTTTTAATTCAACTGTTTTAGGTTGCCCACCTTTATTACTGAAAACAATTTTTAAAAGATCGGTTTCTACAGTAACTGTTTTTTCTGTACCGTTAATAACGCCCTGAAAACCGGTGGTGTCTTTTACAACGGGAGTATTAACAGCTGTTGCAGCATCTTTTTTTGCTTGTATAGCCCTTTGCTGTGCGGCCACGCGGGCCAATGAGTCTTCAATACGTTGTTTTTGTATTTGTACCTCCTGGCTGCCTTTGCTTGAAAAAAATAAATAGGCAAATAACAACCCGGCTAACAACACAAATCCAATAATGGTATTACGGTCCATGCTTTGCATGATGGTTCAAAATTTTAGGCAGCAAAGATAGGGGTTTAGCCCGTTTATGCCGGATAGAATATGGCTGAAAGGAAAGCAGAAATTACTGCATATATAATTTTTTTTGGGTTACCAGCAGTGGTGCAAAACTGAGCATTGTTGCGTCGCACACTGCAACGGCAGAATAAGGCAAATGCTAAAAGGTATGGGGTGTAAGATTGTTACCTTATGCCCATACCTTTTACCATAGTACAAGTGTGCGACGCAACGGCTGTTGAATAACCAACCAATGCTTGCTACATCATTATATCATTTCGCTTTGCAACAGTGGATTTTTAATAGCTTCTTTTTTTTCTGTGAAAGCTTTGGCTGCTTTAATAAAATGTACAAATACCGGTTGTGGTGCTTCTACTGTACTTTTCAGTTCGGGGTGGTATTGCACACCAACAAAGAAAGGATGATTGTTAAGCTCTACTATTTCCACCAGTCCACTTTCAGGATTTTTACCACTGGCTATCATACCGGCGGCTTCGTAGCGGGGCAGGTAATCGTTATTAAACTCCCAGCGGTGGCGGTGACGTTCACTTATTAAACTGTTTTCATAAATGGTATGCGCCAAAGAACCTTCTGTTATCTGACAAGGGTAAGCCCCTAAACGCATAGTGCCTCCTTTGGCAGTAATCTTTTTTTGAGCTTCCATTAAATCTATTACCGGGTTAACCGTATGCGGATCCATTTCTGTGGAGTGTGCATCTTTTATGCCTAATACATTGCGGGCAAATTCAATAACCGCCATTTGCATGCCTAAGCAAATACCAAAGAAGGGCAATCCTTTCTCGCGGGCATATTTCACCGCTAAAATTTTTCCTTCTATGCCACGAAGTCCAAAACCGGGAGCTACTAATAAGCCATCTAAATTACCCAGCTTCTCGCTTACATTTTCTTCTGTAATAAACTCGCTATGTACGTTTACCACCTGCACTTTACACTCGTTCATAGCACCGGCATGTACAAATGCTTCTAATATTGATTTGTAAGCGTCCTGCAGCTCAATATATTTTCCTATTAAACCAATGGTTACTTTGCTCTTGGGATATTTTAATTTATCTAAAAACTCTTTCCACTTACTTAACTCTGGTTCTTTATACTGCGTAATATTCATTTTGCGCAGGCAAATTAAATCCAGTTTTTCCCGCATCATGGCCAACGGTACTTCGTAAATAGTAGGTGCATCGGCTGCTTCAATTACAGCTTCGGGTTTTACATTACAAAACAAAGCTACTTTCTTACGTATTTCCGGAGACAGCGATTCTTCTGTACGGCAAACAATAATATCCGGGTGTACGCCTTCCTGGCTTAGCATGCGCACACTGTGTTGTGTAGGTTTTGTTTTTAATTCTTTTGCTGCTTTTAGATAGGGTATTAAAGTTAGATGCACTACAACGGTATCTTCTTCTGGCAGCTCCCACTGCAATTGACGCACGGCTTCTATAAATGGTAAACTTTCAATATCGCCAACTGTACCGCCCAGCTCGGTAATAATAATATCAAACTTACCGTCCTGCCCCAGCATAAGCATGCGGCGCTTAATTTCATCAGTAATATGTGGCACCACTTGTACGGTTTTACCAAGGTAAGCCCCCTGTCTTTCTTTATTAATTACTGTTTGGTAAATGCGGCCGGTGGTAACGTTATTTGCTTGTGAAGTGGGGATGTTTAAGAAACGCTCATAGTGGCCCAAATCTAAATCAGTTTCCGCACCATCATCTGTTACAAAACACTCACCATGTTCATACGGGTTTAGCGTACCGGGGTCTACGTTAATATAGGGATCAAATTTTTGTATAGTAACAGTAAGCCCTCTGGCCTGTAATAACTTTGCCAAAGAAGCTGCAATGATACCTTTTCCTAAAGAAGACGTTACACCACCGGTAACAAAAACATATTTTGCCATAATGTATGGTTAAGTTCGTTTATTATTTCAATTTTTGTGTTTAGCCGCAATAGTTCAACCCTCACTACACTGTATCCTGTTTTAACAGGTTCACACACTTCAATAATACCTTTGCATGAGCAGTTGCTTAAAAAAAATTAAGAATGCATATGTATACATTCTGTAAAAACTATTGTATTAAATAAGGCTTATTTTAATCCCATCCCTGCGGTTGACCCGGAAAGAACTTATTGTAAAAAGTTCTGAGAGGTCGTACAAAACTAAGCTTTTCATAAAGTGTAAAAAAATGAGTTCTTGTTATTGTGGATAAAATAGACTGTATTAATAGTTATAAAAGCTACCGGGCCTATATAAGAACCGCTGCCAGCTTGCGTTTATAAGAAGAAACCTGTATTTTAGTACAGCCCATCACCAATATCTCTTTTTTGATGAAAAATAAATTTGCCCGTTATGTGTTTACAACCATCTGCAGCTTTCTGCTTGCGGGGCCGGTTTTTGCACAATGTGCCGGCGGGGTAGAATGGGTAAATGGCGCCAATACCGGCGTTTTAAGAGATACTGGGTCTGTATTGGTGTACGATACTGTTTATGTACAGGTAACGAATCCCAGTTTTGGCAGTTTTGCAACGGGCCGGCCCGGCTACAGTTATAATTCAACCACTTGGGCTGGCTACGATTTTGAAGGCTTATACATTTATCGCGGCGGTGGGCTGGGTGCCAGTACCCGTTTTAAACTTAAAATACCGCTGGACTCTAATAGTATCCATTTTAGATTGCTGGACGTGCGGGGCGATATCTCCAACCGGGAAGAGCAACGCATTCGCGGCTATCTGAATGGTGTGCAGGTAAGTGCCAGCTTTAAAGATGTGGTAAATGGTGCCACAGTTAGTGGCGATGTGGTGTATGGGGCCACAAGCACAACCAGTACCACTCAATCTTCCATTCGTATTTTTTTTAACAACTTTGTAGATAGTGTTGTTATTACTTCTGTTGGTTCCAGCGACTATGTAGGCATGGAATTACTGGCCCGTTGCGACCTTGTTTTACAACAAACCAATATTGCTTTAAAAGGAAGCCTCATTAATAATACAGCTTTTCTGCAATGGAATAATGTAGCTTCCATAAGCTATGAATTGCAAAGAGCAAATGACGGTATACACTTTTATACGCTTAAAAATATAGTGGATATTACCCGCTTTACAGATGAAACCCCTTTAAGCGGGTATAATTATTACCGCCTTAAATTAAACAGCGCCTCAGGGGTTAGCTATTCTAATGTAGTGAAGCTGCATTTTAAAAACGTATCTGCTTATAAGGTCTATCCCAACCCAGCCAGACAACAGGTTACCGTGCAGCCTACTGGCAAAATAAAACAAGTTATTATTTCTGATTTGGCAGGCCGTGAACTGATAGTATATACTGCCACTAACAACAATAGCCAGCCGGTTACAATACCAGTTACGGCACTTACAAAAGGTATTTATATAGTAACCTGTGTGCTGGCAGATAATAGCCAACACAGTTTAAAGCTTTATAAAGAATAATACTTGCTGCCCGCAGCGGTGCCGCTGATGAGTGCGACGCAACAAATGTTGCACAGAACATTGCTGCCGGCACCCAAATAAAAAACCCCGACAGAGCCGGGGTTAATATTATTGCAACTGAATGTGATTACTGAATTTCAACATCAGCACCAGCTTCTTTCAGTTTGTTAGCGATATCTTCAGCTTCTGCTTTGCTAACGCCTTCTTTAATAGCTTTAGGAGCGCCGTCTACTAATTCTTTAGCTTCTTTCAAACCTAAACCAGTTAAGTCTTTAACAATCTTAACTACGTTTAATTTAGAAGCACCACCGCTTTTCAAAATTACATTGAAAGCAGTTTTCTCTTCAACAGCAGCAGCACCGCCACCACCATCAGCACTTACTACAACTGCAGCTGCAGCTGGTTCAATACCGTATTCAGATTTTAAGAAATCAGCAAGATCTTGTACTTCTTTAACTGTTAAACTTACCAGTTGCTCGGCTAATTGTTTTACGTCTGCCATGTTATTAAATTTTTTACCGCCTTCATTGCCTGCGCTCGGGCGGCGCTTTTAAAAAAAATTGTTGTTATGATCCTTCAGGCGTGGACCAATATTTTGCACGCTGTTAAGCGCTTTTTAAAAAATTACTCAGCAGCAGCAGTAGCGCCTTTTGTTTCTGCATTATGCAGCAACGCAGCAATTACACGCTTTGCAGGAGATTGTAACAAACCAATCACTTCGCCAATCAGTTCGTTCTTCGTCTTGATTTTTGTTAATGCAACCAGGCTCTTATCGCCCATGTAAACATCTCCATTAATAAAAGCGGCCTTCAGCTCTGGTCTTTCAACCTTGTTTTCTTTACGAAACGAGCTTAAGATTAAGGCAGGTTCTTTTGGATTGTCAGAGAACATTAAAGCGGTTACATTATGCAATGCATCGTAAACACCTGCGTAACGTTCTGCATCCAGCGTTTCCAGTGCTTTTTTAATTAAGGTGTTTTTTGCCACCTTCATTTCTACATTTTTGTCGAAGCAGGCACGGCGTAATTTAACCACCTGTGCAACGCTTAAACTTTCAGTATTGGCAATATAGAAATTATTGTATTGGGTAAACTTGCCTTTCAGCAGTTCTATCACTTCGTTTTTTTGATCTTTAGTCATTTTATTAGTTTTTGACTGTTCGATGAAAATGGTTTCTTATGCAACCCGGCTGGTTAGCATATTAATGAACAAAAGACTTGGTATCAACAGCAATACCAGGGCTCATTGAACTGGCCATGCTTACTCCTTTCAGGTAAGTACCTTTAGCAGTTGCAGGCTTCAGTTTAATAATTGCGTTAATCAGCTCCAGGCTGTTTTCAGCAATTTTATCTGAACCAAAACTAACACGGCCGATAGAAGCATGAATGATTCCTGTTTTATCAACCTTAAAAGCAATTTTACCGCCTTTTACTTCATTTACGGCATTGGTTACATCATTGGTAACAGTGCCTGTTTTTGGGTTGGGCATCAGGTTTCTTGGACCTAACACTTTACCTAACTTACCAATTTTAGGCATTACAGATGGGGTTGCGATGATAACATCCACATCTACCCATCCACCTTCAATTTTGGTAATGTATTCGTCTAAACCTACGTGGTCTGCACCTGCAGCTTTTGCAGCTTCTTCTTTATCGGGGGTGCAAAGCACTAATACTTTCTTTGTTTTACCAGTACCATGTGGTAAGGTAACGGTACCGCGAATTGCCTGATCTGCTTTTTTTGGATCTACACCTAAACGTATGTGCAGGTCTACTGAAGCATCAAATTTTGTAGTGTTTACGTCTTTTACTAAAGATGAAGCATCTTTTAAAGAGTAAGCTTTATTTGTATCAACTTTTGCGTTAGCAATTTTTCTTTTTTTACTGATAGCCATAGCTCAACAATTTTTCAGTGATGAATTAATTTTCCCAAGGGGCTTTACCGTCTACAGTTAAACCCATGCTACGTGCCGTGCCGGCTACCATACGCATTGCGCTTTCTACTGTAAAACAGTTTAGGTCAGGCATCTTGTCTTTAGCAATTGCTTCTACCTGTGGCCAGGTTACCTTACCTACTTTGTTACGGTTGGGCTCTTTAGAACCACTTTGAATTTTGGCTGCTTCCATCAGTTGTACAGCTGCTGGAGGAGTTTTAATAATAAACTCAAAACTCTTGTCAGAATAAACTGTAATTAATACGGGAAGTACTTTTCCCATTTTATCCTGGGTTCTAGCATTAAATTGCTTACAGAACTCCATGATGTTAATACCCTTAGAACCAAGGGCCGGTCCAATTGGAGGTGCAGGATTGGCTTGTCCGCCTTTGCACTGCAGCTTCACATAACCTGTAATTTCTTTTGCCATGTGCTTGTTTTTTGGTGTTAACGATTGTTCTTCTGATTCGTTCAGAATACTTGATCTCCCATCGTCTTAATAAAAAAGATCTTGTTTGGGGAGCGCAAAGGTAGGGGAAAATACTTGGCGGGCAAGGCTTTTAAAACATTTTTTTTGGGGTGCATCCCCATCATTGCTACTACAAAAAATCAACCCATGCTACCCGCTTTATACTTCTACCATTCTTATACCCATTTTCCCTTAATTTTACAGCCCTTAATATATGCTTATGCCAGAAAATAAGAACAGGCAGTTTATTGATTTTGAAAAGCCTATTAAAGATTTATTAGATGATATTGAAAAATTAAAGGAAAACAAAGACAAGAAAGAGGTTGACCCCTCTGACTATATAAAACAACTGGAAGAACGGGTTATTGAAAAGAGAAGAGACATTACCCAAAACCTTACCAGTTGGCAAAAAGTACAATTAAGCCGCCACCCAGATAGGCCCTACACCCTTAAGTACATTCAAAAAATGTGCACCAATTTTGTAGAGCTGCATGGAGACCGTAATGTAAAAGACGATAAAGCCATGGTGGGCGGTTTTGCCGAATTGGATGGAGAAACGGTAATGATTATTGGCCAGCAAAAAGGCATTAATACCAAAATGCGGCAGCTGCGCAATTTTGGTATGGCCAACCCAGAAGGATACAGAAAGGCCCTGCGCCTGATGAAACTTGCCGAGAAATTTAATAAGCCGGTTATTACATTAATAGATACCCCCGGGGCTTACCCCGGTTTGGAAGCTGAAGAAAGAGGACAAGGCGAAGCCATTGCCCGAAACATTTATGAAATGATGCGCCTTAAAGTGCCCGTAATTTGTGTAATTATAGGAGAAGGCGCCAGCGGTGGTGCATTGGGCGTGGGTGTGGGCGATAAAATTTTTATGCTGGAAAATACCTGGTACACCGTTATCAGCCCCGAAAGTTGCAGTTCTATTTTATGGCGCAGTTGGGAAATGAAAGAAAAAGCAGCCGAGCAATTGCAATTAACCAGCGACAAAATGTACGGCTTTGGCCTGGTGGATGGCATTGTGCCCGAACCGGTAGGAGGCGCACACTGGGATTATGATGAAGCCGCACAAAACCTTAAAAAAGTGTTAGTGGCCACACTGCAACAACTAAAGCAGCAAGACCCGCAACAGCGCATTGAAAACCGCATTGAAAAATTTGGCAAAATGGGCTTTTGGGAAGAGCAGCCGGCATAATTTTTTAAGATAAAGGACAACTACCAGCGCTGGCTTTTCATAGCAGCAGCCTTGCGTCGCAATCCTTTCAACGGCACTGCCAGTGGCAGCAATAACCCAGCAAACACACACATTAAACACAAACATAAACAACCAAACCCTTTCATTACTTTAAAATGTTACAGCAGCAATTAAGAGGTACCGGTGTGGCATTAGTAACACCCTTTACCAGCAGTTTTGAAGTAGATTACAACGCCCTTGGCCGTGTAATAGACTTTGTTATTAACAATGGAGCAGAATATGTAGTAACGCTGGGCACCACCGGCGAAACCCCCACCCTTTCTAAAGATGAAAAGAAACAGATTGTACTGTATACATACGATAAGGTAAACAACCGTGTGCCCGTAGTGGTAGGTATTGGTGGCAATAACACCCAAGAGGTGGTGGAAGAATTAAAAACCTTTCCATTAGAAAGAGCTGTTGCCGTATTAAGCGCCAGCCCCTATTATAACAAACCCTCACAAGAAGGATTGTTTTATCATTACAAAGCGTTGGCAGCGGCCAGCCCCAAACCAATACTGTTATATAATGTACCGGGCAGAACCGGCCGCAACTTAAATGCAGCCACTACCCTAAAGCTGGCGCATGAAGTGCCCAATATTGCCGGCATTAAAGAAGCCAGTGGAGATATGGCGCAATGCATGCAAATATTAAAAGATGCCCCTGCCAACTTTTTAGTGGTGAGCGGAGACGATCTTTTGGGTATGCCCCAAATAGCTTGCGGCATGCAAGGCGTTATTAGTGTGGCGGGCAACTGCTTTCCAAAACAGTTTAGCAATATGGTGCGCCATGCACTGAACAATAATTTTGTGGCTGCAAAAACTATCAACGATCAGTTACTGGCCGGCTACGATTTATTGTTTGCAGAAAACAACCCCGCCGGTGTAAAAGCATTTTTAGCCCTGCAGGGTTTAATAGAAAACAACCTGCGCTTACCGGTAGTGTCACTCAGCAAAGATTTGTATGAGAAAGCTAAAGACTATTTAAGTAAATTATAAAAACCATACTTTAAAAATGAGGCATTAAAAGATGCCTCTTTTTTTTGCCAACTATTGCACCACCGCTGAAGTGCTTGCGACGCAACGATGACGCCACAAGCACTGCTGCCGGTATCCTACTCATTTTATTAACGGCATATATCTTTCAGTAACTGTGTGTAGCTTACAGTAAAATTTTGCACATGCGTTTTCTTTTATTTATTTGTTGTTAGTTTTTAGTACTAGGAAATTACCTTCACTAAATCTTTTACGGTTATTGCTTTCTTCTTCGCTAAGTTCTGCTCGTTGAGCTAGTCTTCAACTGCCTTCTGGATTATGTCCAGTCTCTTTTTGTTGCGAGCTATTCTTTCCTTGAGAATGTTTTCGTGCTCAATGTTCCTGAATTTTTAGTTTTGCGCTTGGGTGAGAGATTCCATGGCTTGTTGCATTTCGATATTCAAGTCCATCTTCAGGTTAGTTAAGTTCATCCCTGTTAGTTTCTTGTTTTTCTCCCAGTC
>REAR01000197.1 GCA_004295245.1 Sphingobacteriales bacterium
TATGAACGCTTTAAAGAAATGGTGGATAAACAATTAACGCATACTAAAGAAACCTTGCAGGCGCTGAAAGATTTTACAGCCAGTACAACAGCAGATGTTTAAGGGGTTGCAGGTTGCAGGGACTACTTATTGGTTCTTTGTGATATAGCTTGCTCTAAAAAGCTTTATTACTATCTGTCTATGTGGTAAAAATTTCCGGCTCAGGCGCCTTCTGTTGCCTTAAACCCTGTTTGTGTCAGCTCCACTTTTCTTTCTTTATATAATTTACCCAGGGCCATTTTAAATGCTTTCTTACTCATGCCAAAAAAATCATAGATGGCTTCCGGCTCACTCTTGTCGTGATAAGGAAGATAACCATCGTTTTCCTGCAGCAGGCGTATAATTTTTTCCGTTTCTCCTTCCACCCGCTGGTAGCCTGCTTTACCAATACTCACATCAATCTTATTATCGGGGCGCACCGTTTTTATAAACCCTTCCAGCTTCTGCCCTATTTGTATTTTCTGAAAAACCTCGTTGCTATGCAGCAGCCCATTGTGCAGGTTATTAATAATTACGGCATAGCCCAGATCGGTGCGGCGATAAATAATTAATTGTACAGGGTCTTTTTCTTTTACTGTCAGTGCCTCGTTGGTTAAAAGCTGTTCAATTTTTTCTGTGGCAGCTATGCGACCTGTTTGTTCATCTATATACAATTTTACCAGGTACTGTCCGCCCACCCGCATGCCCATCAGTTGTTTGCTGCGGGGTACAAATAAATCTTTCATCAGCCCCCAATCTAAAAAAGCCCCCTGGCCGGTTACTCCCACACATTCTAAAAAAGCAATTTCATTTACCACTGCCTTGGGCGTTTGTGTGGTGGCAATGGGTCGGTCCTCAGAGTCGTGGTATAAAAAAACATCCAGTTCAGCACCCAGCTTGGTATTACGGGGCATAAAACGTTTGGGTAGCAAAATGCCTTTGTCGCCATCGTCTAAATAGGCCCCCGCATCGTTAATGCGTAATACTTTCAGCTTATTAAATTGCCCAAACTGTATCATGTGGTAATTATAAGCCGCTAAGGTAGTGCAGGGCCCCGTTCTTTTAAAATTTGTTAAGACTATTACAAAACAATCACCACTGCTGCAACCGCCTGTGCAAATTTTTAATACCGGCATCAAAGCAAAAAAATAACACCTATGCACCCCGCAGCAAAATTTACCGCCGCCACCTTATTAGTAATAAGTGTGGTTGCCCTGGCCTATAAAAAGCCAGCACAAAAAAAAGTACAAGAAACTGTCCCAAGCACAGTAACGGCGCTGGTTACTACACCCGCCACTACTCAATTAGTAGTTAACAAAACCCCGGCAAAAAAAATACAGGTAGCCGTGTTGTTAGATGTGAGTAATAGTATGGATGGATTAATTGAACAAGCCAAGTTACAATTGTGGAATATGGTAAGCGTACTGGGCAAGGCCCAATGCAATGGCACAAACCCAACCGTTGAAATTGCATTGTATGAGTATGGCCGCACCACCAATAGTGAAAAACAGGGCTATGTAAAACAAATCAATTCCTTTACCGGAGATTTAAACAGCGTATCTGAAAACCTGTTTAAACTAACCACCGATGGCGGTGATGAATATTGCGGACAGGTTATTTATACCTCCCTCAACGATTTAAAATGGGATGGCGATACCAGTAACTATAAGGTTATTTTTATTGCCGGCAATGAAGATTTTTTACAGGGCCATTTATCATTTACAAAAGCATGTACACTGGCAAAAGGCAAGGGGGTAATTGTAAACACTATCTATTGCGGAGATAAAATGCAAGGCATAAAAGAGCATTGGAACCTGGGTGGCGAATGTGGTGGCGGATCATACACCAACATAAATGCCAATGCCAAATTAGAAGATATTGCCACACCTTACGATGACCATCTTTTCGCCCTTAACGAACAGCTGAACAAAACCTATATTGGGTATGGCACCCTGGGCGAAACAGAATACAAAAAACAGGAAAGCCTGGATCAAATGAACACAAGCGCCAATAAAAGTGCCGGCTTAAAAAGAGCCTATGTAAAAAGCAAATCTAATTTATACGATAACCGTAATTGGGACCTGGTGGATGCCTATAAAGCAGACAGTACCGTGGTACATAAAATTGCAACCAACAGCCTGCCCGATAGCTTGCGCAATAAAACTAAAAAAGAACTGCTTCAAATTGTAAACAGTAAAAAAGCAGAGCGGTCGGGCCTGCAACAACAAATAGAAACGGTAAACAAAAAACGAGATGTCTTTATAATTGAAGAAAGAAAAAAGAATAGTAACGCAAAAACAGAAGCCAATTTAGAAACCGCCATTGAGCAACTCATTAAACAACAGGCCCGCCGGTTTCAGTTAACTATAGAATAATTTTGCGTGTAAGAAAAGAGACTACTAATGTTACCGGCAGCACAATGCTATTGGGCATCTGTTGCGTCACACTCTTCAGCTGCAATGCTACTGGCAACAAAAAGCAATGCTAATTGCAAGTAAGGCAATAAACATAAAAAGGGTTGGCCCGCCATGCGGCAGGCCTGCCCTTTTTTTTCATAGCACTATCTTATTTACAGCTGTTATATAAAGCAACCGCATCGCTTAATTGTGCATAGCTTATTTCTTTTGCCTGCAGCTTGGCGGTTATCAGGTTGCAATCGGCACAATGGGTACTAATTACTTTTTCAAAATTCTTAGCGGTAACCTGTATATAGTTTTCGCTGCTGGGTGTTTGTAAATAATAGCCCCCTGCTTTTCCTTCTGTAGTAGTTAATAAAACAGGCTCGGTGCCATTGTACACAATCTTTCCATTGTTATCAGAAAGCTTTTGATACAGTTTGCCGTTAGCACCATTCACAATCACTTTATAAAAATCATTTTTATAAGTAACATACAACTGGCTGCCAATGGTAAAAGACTGCACATCTCCTGGCGCAATGGTTTTAACCTGGCCGGCAGCATTCTTAAAATCAATGGTACCTCTTTTGTAATTTTCTTTAATGCTTCCGGTTTCAGAGCCGGCAACAGTTACAATGCTTGCCTGCTGAAAGGCATCGGTACTGGTTTTGTCTTGTGCCATCGCCCCGGTGGCACACAGCAGTAAAAGGGCGAATACTGTTTTTTTCATAACTGGTTTTTTGGTTTTACTTACTAATAAGTAAGTTATATTAATAAAAAATTTTAAGCCTGTATTGTTTTTAAAATGCTCTTGCGAATGTTTTCAAAATCTTTTTTGCCGGTAATACGGGCAAGCTGTACGCCTGCGGCCAAATTGGTCATTAAAAGCATGGTTTGATTTTTAGCCGTTTCAGTAAAAGCAAAACTTCCGTTGCGTTTACCGGCCGCCAACGTTTTTTCTACCAGGCCCAGCACATAATCTACCAGCTCGGTTACTTTTTTCTTTACTGCTTCGGGCATATTATTATAGTCGGCACTGGCAGCGCCTATAATACAAATTTTGTTAGCGTCCACCAGGTCGGCATAGCGTTGTATAAAGCGGTCCAGTTGCTGTTTGGGGCTTAACTGTGTTTCATTCATTTGTCGTGCCATGTGTTGGTACACATCTATGTAATATTGCACAATGGCCAGGTACAAATCTTCTTTTGCCGGAAAATGGTAATGCACCGCTGCATTTTTTATATGCAGGGCACGGGCAATATCTGCATAACTGAAAGCCTGATAACCGTGTTGCTGTATCAGTTGTATGCCCAACTCTAATATCTGTGTTTTAGTATCGTTTGCCAGGGCTGCCATTACCCAAATATAGCTGTTACTTACTAATAAGTAAGTTACGGAACGATTATT
Source organism: Sphingobacteriales bacterium (assembly GCA_004295245.1). Classification (GTDB taxonomy): domain Bacteria; phylum Bacteroidota; class Bacteroidia; order Chitinophagales; family Chitinophagaceae; genus JACMLD01. The sequence goes on from REAR01000197.1 coordinate 3,822, forward strand.
TTTTTTGTAGAAATACCCGGCAGGCGGTAGTGTTTAATTACAGGCAGTTAATATATTTACCGCTAACAAAGTCTGCATGAACCCGTTTACAACACAGTCCTCAAAAATTAACACCGCAAATTTGTTAGCCGCACTGCTTATGTACTTGCTGCCAGTGTTGGGGGTTTGGTTTATGAACTACAGTGCCAAAGATATTTTTACTGTGTATGCGTTAGAAACATTGATTGTTGGTGCCATAACCGTACTCAAGCTGGGGGCAATTACCTTGTTTCGCAAAAGAGATACCTGGCAAAACGATGACGCGGTTTCGCAACAGCATGGCCTTTTTTTTATACTCTTTTTTATAGTGCATTATGGTTTGTTTGCCCTGGTGCAAACCAGTATTTTCTCAGAGTCGGCACAACTTAACCCGCCCGGCACTAATATGACGCATTTCTTCTTTCACTGGTACCGGTATATTTCTAAAGAAATTGGCATGGTGCTGGTAATGATTAGCGCCGGATTGATCATAAAAGAACTTTTGCCATTTATAATAAGCGGCCAATACAAAACGGCACCAATGCTCCAGGTAATGTTTCAGCCCTATGGCCGTATTTTTATACAGCAGTTTACAGTTATTATTGGCAGTATGTTGTTAAGTTTTGCCGGGGGCAGCAAAATATTTATTCTTGTATTTGCTGCTATAAAATTCTATTTCGAATATTTTATAAACTTCAACGCCATCATAAAAAGAACCGGTATTCAGCACCAATCAAAGCCGGGTACTAATACCACCAATAAAGAATAAAACAAAACCAACATAAACAACGCAGCAGTATCAACGCCAAAGGTGTATTTTAGTGTAAAGCTATCCATCATGTATAAAATTTCAGTTGTTTTAATAAGTGTAGTTGTTCTTGCTTTTTGTGCCTGCACGGTTAAAATGCGTAATGTATTAATGACGCCCCGTCTGGAAGAACCGGGGGTGGTTAAAATATATTTTGATAAAGAGGGCGATTTATACCCACCCGAAGTGCACCTGAGCCCCTACTATTTTTATCTGCAACACTTACGCAAGCAAGAAAAAGGCTGGAAAAAAAATCCAGGATATGCTACTGTAGAAGAATCATTAACCCGTGCCGATTCATTATCTAAAGCTTATATAAGACAGAAATACCAATTAACAGGGCCCGATAGCATCCGCCTTTTTTTAAGGTTGCAGCAAACACTTAGAAAAAATTATGTAGCCCGCATCGAAAAATTGATGGAAGATAATAACCACAAGCAGGTAGTGGTATTTATCCATGGTTTTAACGATCCGCAACCTGATGCGTATTATTTTTCTTTAAGGCGTTCTATAAATGAAAAGCTTAAAGGCAAGGTTGCTTTTGTAGAAGTGTATTGGGATGGTTTAACAGATATGGGAGACAACCCCATTGTTGCTTCTATATGGGGTAAAGCAAGACCCAACTCAGCTAAAGTAGGCTTGGGCTTAAGAAATGTTTTAAACAAGCTGCATGAACAAACATCGCTTACCATAATAACGCATAGCCTGGGTGCCAGCGTAGCCACACATGCATTGTTTAATCCCTTGCGATGGCCAAAAACTTTTCAGGAGAAATTAGATGAAGAATACCGCTCTGCAAAAATTGCCACACCACAGCAAAAAAATATTACGCTGGCCATGCTGGCGCCGGCTATTCCGGGCATCACTACATTTAATTATATTAATAATACAGTGCCCGAAAAAAGCCCCTTGCATTTAAAACGGCTGATAATTGGTTACAATCATTTTGATTATGCCGTAACCAAGGGCGGTTTGTTTGCCAGAAGCTTTGGTTCTACCGCGTTGGGGGCCGATGCAAAAAAAGAAGTAGATAAAACTTTTAATGTGCTAAAAGAAAAAGCGCCCAATACAACCTGTACCGGCATCGATTTTTCTTACAGCGATACCACAAAACTTTTTAAACAAAAAGGACACGGCGTTATGTTTTATGAACAGAGCTGCCAGTATGCCGCATTTCTTAAAGCCGTGTTTGATTAATTTTTATTGTTACCAGCAGGGGTACTACTATTAAACATCCTTGCGTCGCACCTGTTAACAGCAACGCTACAGGCAACAAATACAAGTTGCACTACATGCCACACGTGGCGGCAGTACTATGTGCATTGGCCATATACCTACTTACGTACAAGTGTGCGACGCAACGGCTGCTGCACAGACTTACTGCTGCTTGCTAAAAAAAACAAAACCTTAAAGTTACTGTATTTATTATAGTAAAGGCCAGATTAAATAGAAATTAATAAATGCATTTTTCTTTCATCAACTGCTGTTTTTTCTTTTACTTTTGCCAATTGGCCTTTACTGAAAAACAGTGTTTGATTTTGTGTGAAGGCGTTTACCAAAATAAGATTTCATGGCTTTACCGCACCTGATAAAATACGTATACACCAACGGAACAGACGAAGTAATAAGACGGGGCAAAAAAATACATGCCATTGGATATGCAGAGCTGATAGAATATGATGAACTGATGGGCTCTGTAACACTACGCGTAAAAGACGATAGTTACGCTACTTATTACAAAGTTTACATACAAAAGTTTAAAGATGCCAAAGACATGAACCTGCGGTGCAGTTGCCCGTATAATATTGGCGATATATGCCGGCACGAGGCAGCAGCTTTAATACAACTACAGGAATTGCTGGACAGAAATATGCTGAAAAGTGAAGCAGTGAATTATGACCAGCGCCATACCGTAGTAAAAATGAAGTTGATTGATTTAAAAACATTGCGATTGTTTTGCTCTCAGCAAACCTATACTGATGCAGAAACCTGGTTGCGTTCTAATAAAGCCAGCATAGAACATGCAAAGGAAGAAATGGTAAAAGCTACTGTGGAGCTGAATGGCCAGCAGTACAAAGTAGTGTTGCGCAAAAACGAAGAAAGAAATTTTGATACCAGCTGCGAGTATGAAGATGCCGCCCACCCGCTTGGATTACCTAAAGTAATTGTGTTTTTACAATTATTAAATGCACACGGTCCACATTATTTTGATAGCATCCGCAACTGGGATAAAGAAAAGAATAAACTGCTGGAGGCCTATGGCTATACTTTAAACGATGATTTAAAAGGTAAGTTTGAGTTTGCCTATAAAGAAGGGAAACCTTTTTTAAGAGTATTGGATACATCTATTAAAAGAATAAACCCATTAAGTGTTAATAAACCCAAATCGTATGAAATGCCTTCAACTGCAGTTGCTGTTGCAACCGAAGAAGAAGAAATAAAACAGGCAAGTGGCGGTGCGGCACAACGCATGGGTGTGGTATTTAATTTTAATAATAAGCAATACCCCGGTTTTTTTGTAGAGTGTGTGCAGGGAGAAAGTGATGAGGAACAAAAACGCTTTGTTGGCAAGGCAGAAAAAATTGACCTGAGCAAGTTTGTAAACATTGAGGCCTTTATTGAAGAAGATAAATTACTGGTGCCGGCATTGCGCCGCATGCAGGAAGGAGAAATTACTAAATACCTCAACCGCAACTCTCCCTTTAGCGGCATTTGGGATAATATAATACACCACGAAACAGAAGAGCTGCCAGAAGAAACCAAGAACCTGGTAATAGAATACCTGCACCCCAAACTAAAAAAATTATTAAATGATGTGGCCGCAAACCCATTTGTTTTTTACTTACCACAAGGCAAGCCGTTTAAAAATGAGCATTTAAAAACGGCCGGTATAGTACCCGATGCAATGGTGCCTTTTTTTAAAGTGCAACCTAAAAAAACAGCTTTTGAGGTTAGCTGCTGGTTAAAATTAAACGGCCAGGAAATTAGTATTACAGAAAACCAGATTAACAGCTCACTGCTTTTCTTTTTTAATGATAACCTGTACTTATGGCGGGATGCAGAAGACGTGGAAAAAGCAGTACCATTTACGAGTAAAGGATCAATTACTATTTCAAAAAAAGAATGGCAGCAACAATTAAATAATTACCTGTTGCCGCTATCTAAAAGGTATCATATAGAATTTGATGCCGCACTGATTTCAACCTTTAAAGATGGAGAGCCTGAAAAAAAATTAGTACTGCAGGAAAAAGGCGATTACCTGGTTTTTCATCCGGTATTTACCTACAAGGGCTTTGAAGTGCGTAATAACGATAAAGATGAATTGATAATACCCGATGGCGATAAAGTAATGATTGTGCAACGGGATAAACTGGCTGAACAACAGTTTATTGATAAGTTAGAGGCATTACACTCCAGTTTTATAAAACCTTCCGGCGCTCAAACACTGGTATTAAAAGGCGCTGATGTTTTGCGCAATAACTGGTTCTTTTTGTTTGTAGATGCTATGAAAGAGTTGAAGGTGCCGGTATTTGGTTTTGAAGCACTCAAAAATTTTCGCTTTAACACGGCCAAACCGCAAACAAAAATTTACATCAGCAGCCACCAAACAGATTGGTTTGATGCCAAAGTGGATATTATTTTTGGAGAACAGAAAGTAACTATTGCTGAAGTAAAGAAAGCGCTTACCAATAAGCAGCAGTTTGTGCAGTTAGATGATGGCACCTTGGGTATTTTACCAGAAGAATGGATTAAAAAATATTCGCTGCTGTTTAGAGTGGGAGAAGGCAAGGCCGATCAATTAAAGCTGAGCCAATACCACATGAGTGTGATTGATGAATTGTATGAAAACCGCAATGAAGAAGAGTTGTTTATTCAACTGGAAGAAAAATATGATAAGCTGCGGGGCTTTAAAAATATTGATGAAATAGAACCGCCGGCACACTTAAAACCTATACTGCGCCCCTACCAGGCATTTGGTTTTCAGTGGCTCAATTATTTGTGCGATGTAAAGTGGGGCGGTATACTGGCCGATGATATGGGTTTGGGTAAAACCATACAAGCGCTTTCTTATCTGCACCATTTTAAACACAGTCATAATAAATTAAATGCTTTAGTGGTATGCCCCACCACGCTAATGTTTAACTGGGAGAATGAGATAAAAAAGTTTGCACCCTCACTCACTTACCACATCCATCACGGAGGAGACAGAACCCGCGAGAAAGAAAAGATAAAACAGTTTAATGTTATAATAACCACCTATGGCACCCTGCGCAGCGATATTAAGTTGTTTGTAGAAACAGAGTTTGATTATGTAGTGTTAGATGAAAGCCAGGCCATAAAAAACCCAAGCAGTAAAGTAACACGGGCTGCTTGCCTGCTACGAGCTAAAAACCGCCTGTGCATGAGCGGTACGCCGTTACAGAATAACACCTTTGATATTTTTGCCCAAATGAATTTTTTAAACCCCGGCATGCTGGGTACGCTAGAGCATTTTAGAAATGAGTTTGCCATACCCATTGATAAATTTGGAGAAAAAGAACAGAAAGATCATTTAAGAAAATTACTCTTTCCGTTTATACTGCGCCGCACAAAAGAACAGGTGGCTAAAGACCTGCCCGAAAAAATTGAAACCATTTTGTTTTGCGAAATGGAAGAAGAGCAACGAGAGGTATACGATGCCTACCGCAATGATTACCGCGATAAAATTCTAGGCACTATTGAAAGCCAGGGCATTCATAAATCGCAGCTTACTATTTTGCAGGGTTTAATGAAGCTGCGGCAGATATGCGACTCTCCGGCCATATTAAACGAAACAGAAAAATTAGAAAACCATTCTATAAAACTGGAAGAACTGGGTAGAGAGATAACAGAAAACATAAGCAACCATAAAGCATTGGTGTTCTCGCAGTTTTTAGGAATGCTGGCACTTATAAAAGAAAAACTAAAAGAGCTGGAAGTACAGTTTGAGTATTTTGATGGTAGTACTTCTGCTGTTGACAGAGAAAGAGCTATTCAAAATTTTCAGAACAATGATGAGTGCCGTGTATTTTTAATTTCTTTAAAAGCCGGTGGTGTGGGTTTAAACCTTACGGCTGCCGATTATGTGTACATTGTTGACCCCTGGTGGAACCCCGCTGTAGAACAGCAAGCCATTGACCGTACACACCGTATAGGGCAAACAAAAAATATTTTTGCCTACCGCATGATTTGTAAAGACACTATTGAAGATAAAATTTTGCAGCTGCAAGAACGAAAGCGTTCATTAGCCAAAGACCTGATTAGTGATGATGAAGGTTTTGTAAAATCGCTTACAAAAGCCGATGTGGAGTATTTGTTTAGTTAATGTTTTTTGTTACCAGCAGTAGAATAAAAATTAAGCATTGTTGCGTCGCACACTTCAGCTGAAGTGTGCGACGCAACAATGCTCCTCCATGCCCTGCGGCTGGTTACCTAATACTAAACACCAAAACTATACAACATGTACAAGCAATGTTTTTTTGTAGTAGCACTATTTGTTACTTGCCACGTTTTTGGGCAAGATAGTATTCCCTCATTTGTAAAAGACAGTGTAAATAATTATGTAGACCGTGCTTTGCAGCAATGGAATATACCCGGCGTTGCTGTGTGTGTGGTAAAAAATGGCAAAGTGGTTTTAATGAAAGGGTATGGTGTAAAAGAAATGGGGGTGGCAGATAAGGTTGATGAAAACACCTTGTTTATGATTGGCAGTAACAGTAAAGCTTTTACAGGAACTGCTATGGCCCTGCTGGCAGAAGAAGAAAAATTATCGCTGGATGACCGTGTTACTAAATGGCTGCCCAATTTTAAATTAGAAAATAAACTGGCGGGTGAGCAGGCAATTATAAGAGACCTGTTATGCCATCGGCTGGGTTTTGAAACTTTTCAGGGAGACTTTACTTTTTATGCCACCAACCTAAGCCGCCAACAGGTGATGGAAACATTGGGACGTATAAAAGCTACGCACAATTTTAGAACCACCTGGGGCTATACGAATGCTGCTTTTTGCATAGCAGGAGAAATAATACCAAAAGCAACTGGCAAAACATGGGAAGCCTATGTGCGTGAAAAAATATTTGCACCACTTGAAATGAAAAACACATTGGCGCTTTCTGTAGAAATGCATAAAGCGACTAATGCTGCCAAAGCACATACTATTGAGGAAGGCCAGTTGCTTAAAATACCGTATGATAATATTGATAATATAGCTGCAGCGGGCAGCATCAGTTCTTCTGTTACGGATATGAGCCATTGGGTAATGATGCAATTAGATAAAGGAAAGTACAATGGCAAGCAGGTAATACCGGCAAACGCATTGGCGCAAACATGGTTACCACATTCAATATTAGGCAACGGTGGTGCTATGTTTAATAAAGGCCATTTTTCTTTGTATGGCCTTGGTTGGTTTTTAGAAGAATATTGTGGCAGAAAAATAGTATCGCATACAGGAGGTGTAACAGGTTTTGTAACCAGCGTTACCCTGGTGCCTGAAGAAAAACTGGGTGTAATTGTTTTAACCAACACCGACCAAAATACATTTTACGAAGCATTGAAGTGGGAGATAATAGATGCTTACCTTGGTAATAAATACCGTAATTATAGTGCAGTATACCATAACTATTATAAAGGGCAGGAAAAGCAGCAACAGGAAGAAATAAACACATGGAAGGATTCTGTTGCCTTAAAACTGCCACAACCGCTACCACTAAAAGCATATACCGGTACATATAATAATCCTGTTTACGGAACGATGCAGGTGGTGGAGGAAGCCGGAGAACTGAGAATGAAATTTGAGCATCACTTGGATACTTATGCCATTTTGCAAAGCATGGGTAAGAACCGTTTTTTTGCAAGGTTTACAGACCCTTTATTGGGCAAAGCCGTATTTCCGTTTACCGTAACTGCTGGTAAAGTAACTGGTGTAACCGTTAAGGTGGCCGATTTTATTGAATACAATCCTTATGAGTTTAAAAAAATTAAATAATGCGTTTCATAATACTATTGCTGTTGTTTCCGGTTACGCTACTGGCGCAACCTTTTACAACTACAGAAAAACAACGCTGGCAGCAACAAGCCAACCGGGTTACTATTATAAGAGATAATTGGGGCATTGCGCATGTGTATGGAAAAACAGATGCAGACGCTGTTTTTGGTTTGCTGTATGCCCAATGCGAAGATGATTTTAAA
>REAR01000198.1 GCA_004295245.1 Sphingobacteriales bacterium
GCACACTTCAGCAATTAGTTCAATACCCGGCTGTAGGTAATAAACAGTTATAACTTCTTTTTCTTGGCAATTTTTTGCAAAAACTGTTTTGCGCGGCTTTTAAAGGCAGGCGTTTCCCGGTCGTAATTTTCTTCTATCAGCAGTTTTATTTCCGGTATAATTTCCGGGTATTGGTCAGACAGGTTTTGTAACACCGTTAAAGAAAAAGCCTTCACGGCAATTGCTTCAGCAGGGGTGGCAATATAGCTAAAGCAAATATCCATTAGTTTACCATGGTAGCGTTTGGGTACAGGTATTTCTTGCAGCAGCCGGATACTATTACGTTTTACCGCAGTGTGAATACCTGGTTTCTCCAAATTTTTTATAAGTCTTGTAAAATGTTTTTGTATCAGTGCAGGGTGCGCAATAACCGCATAACTCACCGGCCATGCTGCCCGTTGTACCACACGGTATTCATCGCTTAAAAAAAGTTGAAACAGTTCATCAAAGCGTTGTTGATTGGTGCCAACATATTTTACAATGCGGTTGCACTGTGCTTTAGAATGTTCGGCTAATAAAAGATCCCGTATCATGCCGCTTTAGGGCGTTTTATAAAATTGCTTATTAATTTAAACAGGTCCTTATAAGTAGCTAAGCTGTAAGCAAAAATATTCTTTACCTGAATACCCAATTCTTTTTTAAGAATAATGTAGAAAATAATACAGGCAAAAGCCCAGGTAAAAATGCTGGCATAAGCAGGGCCCATCAGGCCAAATTGCCGAATGCCAAAGTAAGTAGCACCCACGCTAACAAACAGTAAAAGCACGTTAATCAGAAAATTAATTTGCGGCTTGCCTACAGAATCCATCGTATATCCAAACTGCGTAAAGAAGGGGCGCAAAAAAGTAAACGTCATTGTAACCTGTAAAATGGGAACGGAGCTAAGGTATTTTTCACCGGCAACAATAAGTATCACATATTTAGCAAAAAAGCCAATAAATAAACTTGCTGGTAAAATAAGTGCGGTTAAGGTACCCACCATTCTTTCAAAATAATATTTAACGGTGTCTTTCCCACTCTCTCCTTCAATAGCCTGCGCATTTTTAGGAAATAACACATCTGCAACTGCCATAAAAGGCACATCCATCACATTGGTAACTCTTGATACTGCATTGTAATAAGAAACATTGGTACTACTCACCACGGGGTTTTGATAGGCGATAGCAGTTACAAAATGATCGGCATACCTATAAATATTAGAAACAAGCGTAGTACCAAAAACATATTTGCCAAAAGACAACAGCTTTTGCAAAACAGCTTTATTGTATTTGAATTTAGAACTTAGTATGGGCCTTGTTTGCCAATAAAAAATAATATTGGTTATTATCATTACCACTATTAGTCCATACTGAAGCCTTTCTAAAGTCATCCAGCTTTTATCAACTATTAATGCAGCTACAATAAACCCAAAAAATAAAAACTGGCGAAGAAAATAAGATTGAAATGTTGTTTTAAACTGCAGGTTGGCCTGCTGTATAATTTCAAAATGGTTAGTAGGTATTTGTAAAACAATCAGCGGAATGCTGATTAATAACAGGTGCTTAAGATCGGGCATTTTTAAAATTGCAGAGAGCCATTGACCGCCTGCTATAATTGCAACAATTGCCGCAACAGATACTACAATGTTAACCAGTAATGCCACCGATAAAATTTCGGTTTTCTGGTGCACCATTGCATTGTTGTGCATAAATTTTACAGTAGCGTTGCGCAACAAACCCAGCTTAATCATTTCAAAAGTTACTATCACCACCTGCAGCATGGCGTAAACGCCTATCTGTTCATTAGAAAAAAAATGATGGGTAAGCAGGTAGTAAGTAGCCACGCTAAAAAACATCATAGACACACGCTGCGCAAGGGTAAAAAACAGAGAACGAGACCAAAAGGAAGACTTATCTAGAATTTTCACGGCGTTGAAATGGCTTTTAGTGGGTGGCTGTTAGCTTGCAAATAGCTCTTTAATGTGTTACATTTGCAGCAAGTTGCAAAATAATAGTTGTACCACAAAATTTACATGTAAATACAACGTTATTAGCTCGCTATTAATTGCTAACCCCCGAATATTAACCAGATACCATGGCAAAAACACAGTACGATAATTCTTTTTTTAATTACATGACAGACGCTGCCATCAAATCTACTTTTGAAGCAGTGCCCTATATCTATAATATTTTTAAACCACAATCGGTTTTAGATGTGGGCTGCGGCACCGCCTCTTGGTTAATGGGCTACAATAAATTATTTGGTATAGAAGATTACCGCGGTGTGGATGGCGATTATGTAGACCCCAAGAACCTGAAAATACCAGCCGATAAATTTGTGCCGTACGATCTTACAAAGTATTACGATGCCGGACGCCAATTTGATCTGGTATATTCTTTAGAAGTAGCTGAGCATTTGCCCGATGCCGCTGCCGATGATTTTGTACGTACGCTGGTAAACGCTTCAAAAGGCATTATTGTTTTTTCTGCGGCACTGCCGGGGCAGGGCGGCACATTCCATATTAATGAGCAGTTTCCAGAATATTGGGCAAAAAAATTTAAACAGCATGGTTTTGTAGCAGTAGATTACCTGCGCAAAAAAATGTGGAATAACGATGTGATTGATTACTGGTACCGTCAGAATATTTTAATTTTTATTAAGCCGGACTTATTAAGCAACTATCCAGAATTGCAGGAAGCCTATAAAATTACCGATCCGGAATTTTTAACACGCATCCACCCGTTTTTATTGCAAAAGAAAGATGAGCATATTGCTACTTTAAAAAGCCCCGTAAAGCACCTGCGCTACCGCATGTATATTATGAAAGAACGCATGAAGGGCAATACCACCGTTTAATTACCAAACTAAATAATACGCAACCACACTTTTACAGGTGTGGTTTTTTTGTATCCGGCATTGGTAACTCCGGTAATGCAGCCGTTGCGTCGCACACTTGTGCAGTAAGTCGAAAACTCGGCAAGACCGGAAGTCAGCAAGAATTTTACAATTAACGCATGCTTCTTCCGGACTTTCGGAGCTTCGACTTGCTGACTTGTATTCAACTGCACAAGTGTGCGACGCAACGGCTGCTGCTATAAATAGAGGTGCTGGTAACCTAAAAATAAAAAGCATGCACTTTAAGTTTGCCTTTATTGTTAAGCATTAAAGCAGGCGCTGGAATTTTAAAAGCATTCAATCCGGCAAACAAGGTTTTCATAAACTTGCTGCGGGTTTTAATTTTTGTAAAATCAATATCAGGCGCCAGGTAAAACTGGCGGATGCGGAGTATATCACTACGATCTATGATTGTTCCATTTGCATCGGTCCATTTATTTTCAAAGCCGCCAAAAAGGCCATCGGCGCCATAGCCCACTGCAATATTTAACCAGGGCGGCAAATTACTCGTCTTAAAAAAAGAATACAGGTTGGCAGAGAGCCAATAGGTTTGTCCGTTATAATCCTTCAACATGCGTTCGTACCAACTGTTGCCAAACAAACTATTGGCACGTTGGTGCAATACCACATCTTTATAAGTATTTGTATGAAACGAAAATTTATATTGAATGCGCTGTTCTTGCCACAACAGCTCTTGAGAAATAAATAAACCAGACCCGGTAATATTAGCAGCCATGTCGGCCCAGCTAAAGCCCCATTGTGCAGAGCGGGCATCTAAAAATTCAATTACCGTTAAGTAACCTGCACCACTTAAGCCACCTACCCATGCCGCTTTTTGCTGCGAAAGACCAGCCCAACGCCACATAGCGGCAGAAGCCCGGCCTGTATTGTAAGCAGCCCAGGCATGCCCAAATTTATCTACCTGCAGCCACTCTTTACTATCGTTAAAACTGTGCAAAGGTGCTTTGGGGTAATTTTTATACCATGCCTGGTTAAATACCAATAAAGAACCCCCATAACCTGCCAGGTTAATGCCGGTTACCAATTGGCGTCTTTTTTTATAAAGCTGTAAAGAATCATTTGTTTTTGCAGATTGTGCAAAAACAGTTACCGTAAAAGACAGTAACAAAAAGATAATGGTATATTTTTTAGCGAACAGTTGTATCATTGAAAGGAGTTACTGCAATGGCAATAGTAAGTAACAAAATTACGTTTCTGAGCCCGAAACAGTTTTATTATTAACGGAATTCTATAACTTCAGTTTACAAAACAGAAATAATTTAATTATGGATACAGCGATTATTAATAGCGCCAAAATATGGTTGCAGGGCAACTTTGATGCAGCTACCAAAGCAGCCGTTGAACAACTGCTTGCTGATAATGGAACGGAGCTTGCAGATTCTTTTTATCGTAATCTTGAATTTGGTACAGGCGGCTTACGTGGTATTATGGGGGTAGGCACCAACCGAATGAATAAATATACTGTGGGTATGGCCACACAGGGCTATGCTAATTATTTAAAACAATCTTTTCCGGGGCAGGAAGTAAAAGTGGCCGTGGCGCACGATAGCCGTAATAACAGTCGCTTTTTTGCAGAAACAGTAGCCAATGTGTTTGGTGCCAACGGCATTAAAGTTTTTTTGTTTGAAGCATTGCGGCCCACACCAGAGTTAAGTTTTACCATTCGTAATTTGGGCTGTCAGGGTGGGGTGGTTTGTACCGCATCACACAACCCTAAAGAGTACAATGGCTATAAAGCATATTGGAACGATGGTGGGCAGCTAGTGCCGCCGCACGATAAAAACGTAATTAAAGAAGTAGAAAAAATTGCATCGGTAGATGAAGTAAAGTGGAGTGGCGGAGCAGCCAATATTACCCTTATTGGCAAAGAAGCGGATGAAGCTTATATGAACATGGTGCAAAGTCTGAGTGTGTATCCGGAAGTTTGTAAGAAGCAACACGACCTTAAAATTGTTTATACCTCTATACACGGTACCGGTATTACTTTAATGCCAGAAGTATTGAAGCGTTTTGGATTTACCAATGTAACGGTGGTGGAAGAACAGCAAGAACCTGATGGAAATTTTCCAACAGTAGTGTACCCCAACCCAGAGGAGAGTGAAGCAATGAGCATTGGTCTTAAAAAAGCCAAAGAGCTGGATGCCGATATTTTACTGGGCACCGACCCCGACAGTGACCGGGTGGGTATTGGCGTAAAAGACCATCATGGCAATTGGGTGCTGGTAAACGGCAACCAAACAGCCGTGCTGGCCTGTAACTATATGATAGAAGCCCGCAAAGCAAAAGGCATTGCACAGCCCAACGATATGGTTATAAAAACCATTGTAACCACCAATATGATTGATGATATTGCCAAAGCCAACGGCGTAAACTGCTACAATGTATTAACCGGCTTTAAATGGATTGCAGAACTGATTAAAGAAAAAGAAGCCAACGAAAATTATATAGTGGGCGGAGAGGAAAGCTATGGTTTAATGATAGGCTCGCAGTTAAGAGATAAAGATGCTATTAGTGCCGTGGCCTTACTTTGCGAAATGGCCGCTTATGAAAAAGACAAGGGCCGCAGCCTTTACCAAAAACTAATTGAGCTGTATGTGCAATACGGTTTTTATAAAGAGCATTTAATTTCTATTACCAAAAAGGGCATGGATGGCCAACAACAGATAGCTGCTATGATGGAAGGCTACCGCAGTAACCCACCGGCAACTATTAATGGGGTGGCCGTTGCAGAAATGCTGGACTATGAATTGCGCAAAGGCAAAAACCTGCAAACCGGAAAAGAGTGGGAGATTACTTTGCCAAAATCTAATGTATTGCAATTTGTGTTGGCAGACGGCAGTAAAATTTCTGCACGCCCCAGTGGCACCGAGCCCAAAATAAAATTCTATTTCAGTATAAAAACCACGTTGCGCAATGCTGCCGATTTTGATGCCGTACATGTACAACTGGATGAAAAGATAAAAGCCATTATTGCAGATATGCAATTGTAATGATGCCAGCTGCATTTTTTCATAGCAGCAGCCTTGCTCGTTGTAAACCCCGAGCAGGTTTGTGTTATGCTATCGGGGCACACTTGTACGGTAGTACTAGTGGCAACAAAAAACCGCCTGAGTCACTCAGGCGGTTTTTTTTATTCGCACAATTGAATGGTATCTGTGCCGCGGGTTGATAAAATAAGCCGGTTAATTTTATTCTTCTTATCAAAATAAACAATCAGTATGCCATACGATGTTGGGTAGGCTTCCCAGCCGGCATCTTTTAATTTGGGGTTGCCCAGGGTAGTAAATAGTTTGCTTTTATCGGCACCCAGTAATGGTACTGTTAAGCGGCCTTTAAATTTGGGGCCTACTTCTACATAATCTCTTGCGGTGTATATAAACAAGTCTTTGTCTGCATAAAAAATACCACCGCCACATTTTAGGCTATCTGCTTCTGCCGCCTTGCTGTAGCAGGAAAATTTTGTTTTCATTTCAGCAAAGGGCATGCTGGGTTTTACCCCGTTTACCTTGCCATCCAAAACATCTACCACCAGTTCTGGACAATTGGTTTTTACAGTTAGCTGGGCCTGGGTATGGTAAAAAAAGAGTGCTGCCGTTAAAAAAAAGAAGTATTGTTTCATGTGGTGTGCGTTTAATGAGTAGCCATACGGGTGGTATTGCAAATTTCTTGCTAACTATGGCGGGGGCTGTTTATTTTTTGCCGGGCATTGTTAAACTGCTGAAGGGCAGGCGGATAGTAGTGAAAACCCCGCTGAGGCCTTGTGCTTAGGCCTGCGGCGGAGTTGTAACGGATAGCCGCTGCCACTGCCGGGCGGTTAACAGGTGCCGGTTGCCCCTGAATTAAAAGAAAAAACAACCCTAAAAGCCTTGTGTTTGAGCAGCGTTGGCCTATCTTTGCACCCCCGTTCTAAAAAACCAACGGGATAAATTATGTTACAAAATTTTATTGTTAAACAACTAAACGCTGATGCACAGGAGTCTTCTGCCGCAGAAGAAACTACAGCGACAACAACTGCACCTGTGGTGGTGGCTACTGCCCACGACGATTTTGACTGGAGCATTGATAAACGAAATGTTTCTGCTTACAGCAAAGAAGAAAAAGAAAAATATGATAAAGTGTATGAAAATACTTTTATCAGCATTACTGATGGCGAGTTAATTAAAGGTCTTGTTGTAGGACTTACTAAAACAGATGTTGTTTTAAACATTGGTTTTAAAAGTGATGGTTTAATTTCTTTAAACGAGTTCCGCGATTTACAAGGTTTAAAAACCGGAGATGAAGTGGAAGTAATGGTGGTAGAGAAAGAAGACAGAGATGGTAACCTTAACTTAAGCCGCAGACAAGCCCGCATTACCCGTGCCTGGGAGCGTATTGTGGAAGTACACAAAACCGGCGAGGTGATTACTGGTATTGTTACCAGCAAAACTAAAGGTGGTTTAATTGTAGATGTATTTGGTATGGAAACCTTCTTACCAGGTTCTCAGATTGATGTGAAGCCTGTAACTGATTACGATCAGTTTGTAGGTAAAACAATGGAGTTTAAAGTGGTGAAGGTGAACGAGGCTATTAAGAATGCCGTGGTATCTCACAAAGCACTTATTGAAAGCGACATTGAAGCACAACGTGCTGAAATTATGGGTAAGCTGGAAAAAGGACAGGTACTGGAAGGAACCATCAAAAACATTACCGACTTTGGTGCCTTTATGGACCTTGGTGGCTTAGATGGTTTATTATACATTACAGATATCAGCTGGGGCCGTATCTCTCACCCAACTGAGGTGTTGAAATTAGACCAGAAACTGAAAGTGGTGGTATTAGATTTTGATGATGAGAAGAAAAGAATCAGCTTAGGTCTGAAACAATTAACCCCACATCCTTGGGATATATTAGCAGAGAATGTAAAAGAATCTGAAGTAGTAGAAGGTAAAGTAGTTAACATTGAAGACTACGGTGCTTTCTTAGAAATTCAGCCAGGTGTTGAAGGTTTGGTACACGTAAGTGAAATTACATGGGCTAACACACCAATTAACGCTAAAGAGTTCTTTAAACTGGGCGACCTGCACAAAGCTAAAGTGGTTACTTTAGATAAAGACGCCCGTAAGATGAGCTTATCTATCAAACAACTGAGCCAGGATCCCTGGAGCACTATTGAGAATGTTTTCCCAGAAGGAAGCCGTCACAATGGTCTGGTAAAAAATATCACTCCTTACGGCGTGTTTATTGAACTGGCAACAGGTATTGGTGGTATGATTCACATCAGCGACTTAAGCTGGTTGAAGCGTTTCAATCACCCAAGCGAGTACACCAAAGTAGGTGAGCGTATTGATGTAATGATTATGGGTATTGATAAAGAAAACCGCAAACTGCAGTTAGGCCATAAACAATTAGAAGAAGATCCCTGGAATGCACTGCAAGATACTTTTGCAGTAGGTTCTGTACACGAAGCTACCGTTATTAAAAAAGACGATAAAGGTGCCGTGGTACAATTACAGTATGGCTTAGAAGGTTTTTCTCCTAACCGTCATCTTAACAAAGAAGATGGTAAGCAGGTAAATGCAGATGAAACAGCGCAATTTGTGGTTATTGAATTTGACCGTAACGAAAAGCGCATTTTATTATCGCACACCCGCATTTGGGAGCAAGCTAAAGTAGACGAGAAAGACGCAGCCCGTAAAGAAGCAAAAGTAGATGCTGAAAAAACAAGAAAAGCAGTGAAGAATGTACAAGGTAAAGTAGAAAAAGCAACTCTTGGAGATTTAGGCGTTCTGGCTGAGCTGAAGAAGAAAATGGAAGGCGGTGCAGAAGGAGAAGCCCCTGCAGAAGAAACAAAGTAATAACTAATTACTTTTTATAGTACATACCCCGCAGCAATGCGGGGTATTTTTTTGGGGTTACCGGCAGCAGCGCTGTTATCAGCAGTAGTTGCGTCGCACACTTCGGCGGCACCAACTGCTGCAACACGTAATGTTTTTTGTGGGGCATTTACAGGTTCATCTTATTTTTGATTGATGTTAACAGTACGTTCGGTTAGTAAAAAAATAAAAAATCATTGGGCCGTAAATAATATAAGTTTACAACTGCAGCCCTTAGAAAAATTAGCTATTGCCGGAGAAACAGGTTCTGGTAAAACCAGCTTGCTAAAAATGATTGCCGGCCTGTTGCAACCCGATGCTGGCAGCATTTTATTGAACGGAAAAAAAGTACCCGGCCCCGATGAAAAATTAATACCCGGTCACCCGGCCATTGCCTACCTCAGCCAGCATTTTGAACTGTTAAATAATTACTGGGTGTATGAAGTGCTGGAAATGATGAACCAGCTACCTGAAGATAAAGCCAACCTTATTTATACCCTCTGCGATATTAAAGACTTATTACAGCGCCGTACCGATCAGCTATCGGGCGGAGAAAAGCAACGCATTGCCCTGGCCCGGCAATTAAGCAAAGCCCCCCAACTTTTGTTGTTAGATGAACCCTTCTCTAATTTAGATGCACAGCATAAACAACAACTAAAAGCAGTAATAGAAAAAGTAACTGAAGAACTGCAAATGAGCTGCATATTGGTAAGCCACGATGCGCAGGATATTTTACCCTGGGCCGATACGATACTACTATTAAAGCATGGAGAGATTATACAAGCCGGTACACCCCAACAAGTGTATCAGCAACCGGTAAATGAGTATGGCGGCGGGTTACTGGGTGCGTATTCAATTTGGACAGCAAAAGAGTTGGCTGCTACTGGTTTAAATACTGCCAATGAAAACAACTATTATTTTATACGCCCCGAAGCTTGGCAGGTTAATACAACCGGTAAAGAAGGTATGCGTGCCTTGGTGGAAGTATGTTTTTTTTATGGCCCTTTTTACCTGACACAGGTTTTAGTAAACGGAAAAACAATACTGGTAAATACAGGATTGCATTTTTATGACAGAGGCACTGTTATGTATATACATCCAAATTTTGAGACAATACACTTGCTAAAAGCATAACAAATAAAGCCCCGCATTGCGGGGCTTTATTTGTTAAATTTATATACCATAGTTGAAGGGTGCGACGCAACGGCTGCTGAACCGGAGTTACCGCTGCTGGCTACACCACACTAATTTTTTGTAATAGTAAACTCAACCCTTCTGTTTAGCTGTCGGCCATCATCAGTTTCGTTGGTGGCAACAGGTTTATTTTCTCCGTAACCCTGCGAAGCAAGGCGACTTGCTGGTATGCCTTTTGAAATGATATATTCCATTACAGAACGGGCCCGGTTATCGCTCAGTTTAAAATTATAATCGTCAGACCCGCGGCTATCGGTATGAGCACTTAACTGAATTTCTATAGCAGGGTTTTCATTCAGTAAATCCACCACACGGTCTAACTCAACAAACGATTCTGGGCGCAGGTCCCATTTATCAAAATCAAAAAACACATTGTTAAGGCGGATGGTTTGCCCCACTTCAATAGGTGCCAGATAAAGGTCTTTATGAATTTCTTTATACCCTTCTTTAACCAACGAGTCTAAATTGAGGTTTTCTGATTGTGCAAAAAATTTATCTGCCGTAGCACGAATGAGATAATTTTTATTGTAAGGCAATACCATTTTAAATGCGCCATCGGTGGCATTAGAGTTACCATTGCCGGCTTCCACACCATCGGGCAGTGTTTCATAAATAAGCGAAGCACTTAAAGGTTGTTTTGTTTTTTTATTATACACGTTGCCGCTAACCAGCACCACCGGGTTGGGTTTTTCTTTTTCTAATAATTTCACCCGTACAATATCGCTTTCTCCCAGCGTGTGTAAGTTGGTGGTAAGGTACGCATATTCGCCACCGGCATCCAGTGTAAAAAAAGCATCCCAGTCATCGGTATTAATGGGGCTGCCCAGGTTTACAGGGTCGCTCCATTTTTCCCAGCTTTTATCAAGGCGCTTGGTCATGTATATATCGTTATTGCCTAGCCCACCGGGACGGTTGCTGCTAAAATATAATGTAACACCGTCTGATGCCAGGTAGGGGGTCAGTTCATCGTAGCCGGGCATGTTTATTTTTTTGCCCAGGCTTTTGGGTTCAGTCCAGCTGCCATCGGGGTTTAAAAAGCAAACATAAATATCATTGTTGCTGCCGCCTTTTTCATCAGACAAATACAGCAGCAATGTCTTTCCATCGTGTGCCATAGTAGCGCCGCTTTGGCGGCCTTTATCAAACTTATCGTAGTTTTTTATACGCAATGCGTTGGGTTCGCTCCAGCGGCCGTTTTTTTGCAGAAAGCTAATGCTAACACCTTTGCCCATATATGCCCCATCAATAAAAGCGCCACGTACCAATATGCGGGTGTTATCCGGAGAGATCCAGTACACAGCATTGTACTGCATGGTATTTAAAGGATAGCCCATATGTATGGCATCGCACCATTTACCCGTACTATCTCTGAAAGAATACCAGATATCCTGCGAGTTAGGAACTGATCTGTATTTGGTATTATCGGGGTGGTTCTCGCAAATAAAGAAAAGAATATTACCATCGGCAGAAACAGTGGGCCGCAGCTCTGCCAGCTCTGAATTAATACGAAAGCCCAGGTTTTCTATTTTTAAAATAGTATTGCTGGTAATAATATTATCCTTCTGCGGTATTAAACTATCGGTAACGGGTTTGTTTAAAGGTTGCGCTGTGGCAGCAACACCCAACAGTACAAAGAAGAGACTGGTTATCGGTTTCACGGTAATGGATTTTAAACAAAATACAAAAAAGCCCCGGCTATTAAAAGCCTGCCAGCTTATTTATATTTGCCGGTATATAACGTTGAAAAAGAACAATTATTAGCTAAGAGATTAACCGAAGGAAGGAG
>REAR01000199.1 GCA_004295245.1 Sphingobacteriales bacterium
CGCATGGACGACCGCACATCGGATGCCTCGATGGAGCGTAGAAAAAAAGAGGGTTACTTCAAACACAAGTATCAAAAACTATTAGTGCGTAAAGGAGCTAAAAAAGCAATTGTAGCCATTAGTCACAAACTTATTATTGCGGCGTATCAAGTACTTAATAAAAAAGAAGCGTATAAATCGCCATTGCTGGATAATAAAAAACACGAAGAAAAACGCAAAACAAAATCAGTCCAAAAAAGCAAAGAATCATTATCTCAATAAAAGTTACCACCCCGTGCACCAGGGTATATTTAAAAAACAGGGCGCCGATAATTAAAATAACTGCTGTTATAAGTAATTGAAACAAGGTACGGGCCAGCACCTCTCCTAATACAATATTTAATCTTTTGATAGGCGTTGCATAAAACCTTTTAAGCACCAAGGTTTGCCTAAGATTAAAGAACATGAACGCAATACCAAATACGCCTGCACTTAAAAGTGAAAACCCAAGCTGACCGGGCAATATAAAATCAATAGTCCGAAATACGCGGCCGGGTACTTTTTCAATTGGATTGATGCGGGCAATTGTTGGTGTGTTTGCATTAACAGATCTATCAATGCCATTAACCACACCGCCAATAATAGATTGCAACACTTGCAGATTTTGCGGATTTACCGCGTCTGAACTTTTAATGTTTATAAGATAGGCCGGAGATGCTGCAGCCGTGTTTTTTTGTATGGAAACAATTCCGGCAATACGGCCTTTTTCAAGATCTTCTTTTATTTCTTCCTCATCTTTTGAAATAATTTTTATACCAGGTACCGATTTTAAAACTTGGTAAACTGTATTTGAGGTATCACTGTTTTTATCTACAGCAATGCTTAGCGAAATTCTTCCACCACCACCTATAAACCCAAAAATTAAAATAAATACAAATGGAAATACGGCACTAAAAACAATGGCCGATGGGCTGCGCAATAAAGCTTTAAAACTTGCTTTGGCAATGGCTATTGTGGCTTTGGCCTGGCTGTAAGGTTGTTGCATATATTGTTTTGGCCCGGCAAAAATAGGTCTTATCTCTTGCAAACAGTACTAAAAATTCATTCGCCACTCAAAGGGCAGGCGTGCTTGTGAAGCGCCTACAACCTGTTTAATTTTTTTATACGATGTATAAATTTCCATTCCATCACTGCCCAATTCTTGCTGTAAAATATTGCTACGGGTATTTTGAGTATAGTTGCCAAATATTTGTTTCAAAAAACTTTCTGGTTCCGGAAACTCTTTGGTACGGTAGTCTTTCAATTTTGCCATTCTTGCAGCACAGTTAATAGCATCTTGCAAGCCACCAATGCGGTCTACAAGGCCTAACTCTTTCCCTTTCGCTCCTGTCCATACACGGCCTTGTGCAATACTGTCTACATGCACCCTGTTTAATTTACGCCCATTACTTACACGGGTTAAAAAGGTTTGGTAAATACTATCCACATCATTTTGCAAAAATCTTTTTTCGGCATCGTTCAACGGGCGGTCAATGGTCATCATATCTGCATATTGTGCAGTTTTAACACCATCAAACGTAATACCCAGTTTGTTGTTAAAGAAGTTTTTCATATTGGGCAACACACTAAAAACCCCAATAGAACCGGTTAATGTATTTTCCTGAGCAAAAATGCTATCTGCCATACAGCTCATATAATAACCACCACTGGCAGCATAATCGCCAAAACTTATTACAACCGGTTTTTCTTCTCGTGCCAGGCTTAGCTCACGCCACATTGTTTCACTGGCTAATGCACTGCCGCCACCACTGTTTACACGTACTACAATTGCTTTTACTTCTTTATCCAGTCTTGCCTTACGAAACCAGTTGCGAAATGTTTCGCCGCCTATCTGATCATCATCCCCTTTACCATCAACAATATCTCCCTGGGCAAATACCACCGCTATTTTATTACTACCTTTTTCCTTTTTATAGTTTACCGCCTCTCCATATTTAGCCAGTTGAATAAAATTAATTTTACTGTATTTATCAACTCCCAACTTTTGCTTTAGCTCATCTTTTACTTCATCATCATATTTGGCGGCATCAATTAGTTTGTAAGTAACCGCATCCGCTGTAGTTCTGATTAAATTATCATTGGCACATTGGTGCAATGTAGCGGTATCTGTATTGCGGGCTACAGCGGTGGTTAGTAAAAAATGAGTATAAATTTCATTCAAAAAAACCTGTGTTTGCAGGCGATTAGCGGCTGTCATCTGCTCTTCTCTGAAAGGCTCAGTAGCACTTTTAAACTTACCAGCGTAAAAAATCTGTGGTTCTATTTCCAGTTTTTGTAAGGCTTTTTTAAAAAAAGTATAATCGATAGAAAACCCTTTCCAATCTAAACCGCCCTTGGGGTTACAATAAATTTTAGTAGCCACATTGGCTACATAGTAAGCCCGTTGTGGTATTACATCTCCGTAAGCGTAAATAAATTTTTTGCTTTGTTTAAAAGATAGCAGCGCTTTGCGCAATTCATCAGATGTAGCTAAGCCGTTGCTGTTATTATTACACTTCAGATAAATACCTTTAATAGCACTATCTGTTTTAGCATGTTCAATAATACGCACTACGTCAAATAATCCGGGTAAATCAAATTCATCTTCAGGTTCAAAACTACTGAGGGGGTTGGCTACTTTTTGTTCTTTGATGGGTTGGCTCAAATCGATATATAATACAGCGTTATTGCGAACACTGGGTTTATCTGAGGAAGCAAGGCTGCCTATAAAACCAATAAACACAAAAAACACAATAACCGAAAACACGATGATGGCTGTTAATGAGGCCAGAAAAAATTTAAAAAACTGTCGCATAATTTGCATACGGTATTTGGAACCGTTCAAAAATAAAGATATTTGACGGCAGGATCACTCTCAAATTATGAATACATCTTATTTGTTGATAGGCGGCAACCTCGGAAACCGGCAAGAAAACCTTGCTAAAGCAATAGCACTAATAGGCAATCAGTGTGGCACCATCGTCCAACTATCGCCATTGTATGAAACAGCGGCATGGGGCAATACCAACCAACCCGCCTTTTTAAACCAAGCCATTGCTTTGGCAACCACACTGGGCCCGCAGCAACTGTTGCAACAATTACTGGCAATAGAAACCAGCATGGGCCGTATACGCAGCCAGAAGTTTGGCCCCCGCACTATTGATATTGATATATTGCTCTACAACCATGAACTTATTGCCACGCCTGCGCTAACCGTGCCACACCCACATTTACCCAACCGTCGCTTTGCCTTATTACCACTGGTTACCATTGCGCCGCATTATACACACCCACAGCTTCATAAAACTATTACAGCCCTGCTGCAACAATGCAGTGATGACTTGCCAGTAATATTATTTGCCCAATAGCAGTACCGTAGTTGCAGGGTGCGACGCAACCACTGCCGCCAACAGCACCACTGCTGGTTACCTTATTATTATTTTTCCACAAACAGCAAGCCTGCCCGTATATATAAAATGCTTTCAGTTATTTTGAACATGCAAATAATTGAACCGGCCACTAAACCAGAACCTGTTTTTCAATACCAACAACCCACACCAGCACCCAAGCGTACCATGAACCACCATTTTATTACCATAGAAGGAAATATTGGTGCTGGCAAAACCACGCTGGCCCATTTGCTGAGTAAACATTATAATGCCCGATTGATTTTAGAAGAGTTTGCAGACAATCCTTTTTTGCCCAAGTTTTATGAAAGCCCCGGCCAGTTTGCCTTTCCGTTAGAGCTTTTTTTTATGGCCGAGCGATATAAGCAGTTAAAAGAACTCGTTCATACCAAAGATCTATTTCAAAGCATTACCGTATCTGATTACTTGTTTTCTAAATGCCTGCTATTTGCCAAAGTAAATTTGCCCGAAGAAGAGTTTCGTTTGTATCAGCGCCTGTTTGAAATTATACACCAGCAACTGGTGCAGCCAGATATTTTAATTTACCTCCACTCTCCCGTTAGCAAACTGCAACAAAATATAAAGAAACGCAACCGCAGTTACGAGCAGGCTATTCACGATGATTACTTGTTTAAGATACAAGAAACTTATACCAATTACATTAAGCAACACAATGTAAAAACACTGATTATAGATGCCAGCAATGCTGATTTTTTAGGCAACGAAAAACACCTGCAGATAATTATTGATGCATTGGAAAAAGACCTGGAGGATGGGCAGCATTATTTTACACTTCCATAACAAGAGCCTTTTAATAATTAAGTTTTATTTTTGGTAACCAGCCGTTGTTGTACTATTCAGCATCGTTGCGTCGCACCCTTCAACATTATATAGCTATTGAACCAGTCAGAAAATATAACACCGGCTAACGATCCCTTTGCATCGTTGCGCTACAGAGAGTTTCGTAATTATGCCATTGCCCGCTTTTTTTTCATTTTCACTTTAAATATGCAGATAACACTTATCTATTGGAAAGTGTATGAAATAACCCGCAAAGAGTTTAGTATTGGTTTAATTGGCTTAATAGAATTCATCCCCGCTTTTTGCCTGGCATTTTATTCGGGTTACTTAATTGATAAAGCAGATAAGAGAACGCTGCTGCTAAAATCTATTATCGGCAATATTGTTTGCACTGCAGCGCTCTGTTTTATTACCAGTGCTTTTGCCTTGCAGCAATTTTCTCAGCCAGTAGTACTAACCTGCATGTATTGCATTGTGTTTTGTATTGGTTTGCTAAGGCCTTTTGCCGGCCCCACTTCATTTGCATTGCTTACCCAATTAGTACCTAAAGAAATTATTACCAATGCCACCACCTGGCATACCGGTATTTGGCAGGTTGCAGCAGTAGCAGGCCCAGCAGTAGGCGGCATATTATATGCTGGCGTTGGCATTACCAATACATTTTATTTGATGCTGGTGTTTTTAACCGTTGCAGTAGCTGGTATGTGTTTTATTGCCAAAAAACCAGTGTTGAATAAAGAGCGAAACGAAACCATTGTAGAAAGCGTGGTAAACGGTTTTAAATTTGTTTGGCGCACCAAAGAAGTATTAGGCGCTATTTCTTTAGACCTGTTTGCGGTTTTATTTGGCGGTGCGGTGGCCTTATTACCAGCCTATGCTGATAAAATATTGCATGTTGGGGCACAGGGGCTGGGCATGTTACGCTCAGCACCGGCACTGGGTGCGGTATTGGTTTTATTGCTGCTAACATTTCATCCATTAAAAAAGAAGCAAGGCATTATTATGCTTTGGTGTGTGGCAGGTTTTGGTGTTTGTACTATTGTATTTGGCATATCTCAACAGTTTTGGTTATCGTTGGGGGTATTATTACTAGCCGGTGCATTAGATGGTATCAGTGTTATAGTTCGCTCAACCATTTTACAATTAAAAACACCCGACGATATGCGGGGCCGTGTGGCAGCAGTAAGCAGTATTTTTATTATGAGCAGTAATGAACTGGGTGCTTTTGAAAGCGGCATTACCGCTGATTGGTTGGGCTTGGTTCCGGCCGTTGTGGTAGGCGGCTGTTTAACTATTGCAGTGGTAGCCTTTATGTTTATTAAAGCCCCAAGTTTGCGTAAATTGGAATATTAAAGCAAGGCCACTTATTTTTTACCTGTGTTAATGTATTTAACCAAAACTATTTGTAATGAACCGGAAAAAATTTATAAAACACACTGCTTTTACAGCTGGTGGTTTATTATTAGCGCAGCAAAATATTATTGCACATTTATGGCAGCAACCCGCCTGGAAAATAAAAATGCTGAACGATACAACTGGCATCTTTACAGAAAGAGGCGGCACCATTTTATTTAGTTTTACCAGTGAAGGTATTGTGGTGGTCGACTCACAGTTTCCAGATCAGTCGAAACACCTGATAGATGAATTGAAAAAACAAAAAGAAGCACCGTTTAAGCTTTTAATAAATACCCACCACCACGGCGACCATAGCAGTGGTAATATTTCTTTTAAAGGCATTACAGAACATGTGCTGGCGCATGAAAACAGCAAAGCCAACCAAATAGCCGCTGCACAAAAAGCAAAAACAGAAGACAAGCAACTGTACCCCGACCAAACATATACCCATACGCACCGCCATAAAATGGGCAATGAAACTATTTGTATGTATTATTTTGGTGCCGGCCATACCAATGGCGATAGTTTTGTACATTTTGAAAACGCCAATATTGTACACACCGGCGATTTGTTGTTTAACCGCCGCCATCCATTTGTAGACCGTAGTGCCGGTGCCAATATAAAAAGCTGGATAACGGTATTAGAAAAAGCACAAAAAAAATTCAGTAAAAAAACAAAATTTGTATTTGGCCATGCAGCAGACAGCTATGAAGTAACCGGCAGCATGGAAGACCTGAAAGCTTTTCAAAACTATTTAGATAAAACGCTCAGCCTGGTTGATAAGGAAATTAAAGCCGGTAAAACTAAAGAAGACATTTTAAAAATAACCAACATACCCGGCGCCGAAGAATGGAAAGGCGATGGCATACAACGGCCTTTAACAGCAGCGTATGAAGAGCTAACGGCTAAATAGTCGCCGTTAATTTTTCCATTACCAAAAAACTAATAGGACAAAAGCTGCTGTTTTTTAAAGTAAGCTGTGGCCGTTTTAATAGTACATCTTCATCGGTGTAAGGAAAGCGTTGGCAGTCGGAAGGGCGCACATCATAAACCGTACAATAATTACCACTACCTAAGAAAGGGCAGGGTTTTGTTTTAACCACATAATCTCCTTCTGTATCTAATTGCAGGTACGTATCTATAAACACACTTTCTTTTAAACGCAGGTATTTGCTAATGCGTTTTATATCGGGTGTTTTAAACCGGGGCGAATAGTTTTTGCAGCAGTTGGCACATTGCAGGCAATCTACGGCAGCCACAGCAGCTTCATGTACCTCGGGCAATTGTTGCAATACCTTGTTTTTATTGGCCCTTTGCAAAAAATGTTTGTACTTTTTTTGGTGCTCGCTGGCCGTCTTCTCCCAATTATCAGGTAACTGCATATTAATAAATTATGAATGCCGAAGGTAAAAGCTAAACCAATAGCCTGTATTTTTGCAACGCACTTTTAATTTTAATATGGGTAGTTTACGAGAGCAGTGGCTCATCCTCATCAGCACACCAATTTATATTTTTATAATTGCAGCAGAATTACTGATTAGTAATTACCGCCATCGTAAACTGTATACCTTTAAGGATACGGTGCAGAATGTGTACCTGATGCTGCTGAATGCCGGTATTGATTTACTGTTTAGAAGCATCTATTTTATAGTTTGGTATTATTGCTACCAGCACCGCATACTAACTATTACCAACAGTATTTTGTATTGGTTAGTATTATTAGTGGCAGAAGATTTTTTGTATTACTGGTTGCACCGGTTTGACCATGAAATACGGTTCTTTTGGGCCACGCATGTAACGCATCATTCTTCATCTCTCATGAATTTTACAGTGGGTTTCCGCTCTTCTGTGTTTCAGCCGCTGTACCGGTTTATTTATTTTATACCCCTGCCCTTTTTGGGTTTTCAACCGCTGGATATTGCTTTTGTTTATGCCGCCACACAGATATGGGGCATTTTTGTGCATACCGAATTAATAAAAAAAATGGGCTGGCTGGAGTATATTTTAGTAACCCCATCGCACCACCGGGTGCACCATGCTTCTAACCCCAAATACCTTGATAAAAACATGGGTATGTTTTTAATTATTTGGGATAAACTCTTTGGCACGTTTCAGCCAGAATTGCCGGCAGCAGCCTATCAACCCCTTAAATACGGGCTAACCAAACCGTTGGAGAAAGAAACACCCGGCACCATTATACTGCACGAGTGGGATGCCATTGCAAAAGATATGAAACACCCCGGCCTTAGCCTGCGCCAAAAACTGGGCTACCTGTTTGGTCCGCCCGGCTGGAGCCACGACGGCAGCCGCCAAACCAGCCAACAATTAAGGCAACAAGAACAAGAACAGGCCCACTAAAGCGTTTACACAGAAAGCTTATTAACAGGCTTTGCACGCATTAAACAAATGACTGTTATTCTGCCATGCAATTATTAAATTTGCACCCTCTTAAAGTTCATTAAAATAAGTTGGGTAATGGCAGGCATTTGCTGATGCACCCTTAAAAGTACAAGTGTGCGACGCAACGGCCGCTTAACCGGAGTTACTATTGCTGGCTAACAAAAAATAACATTCAACATTAAACTATAAACAGGTATATGAATTTTTTTGAAGCACAACAAAACGAGTTTAAAGGAAGACATATTGGTCCCCATGAAAAAGACACCCAAAAAATGCTGCGCACCATTGGTGCCAGTTCTTTAAATGAATTGATTGATAAAACAGTGCCAGCAGGCATTAGAATGAACAAGGCATTAAACCTGCCAGCCCCCCTCAGCGAGCATCAATACCTGCAACATATTACCGAAGCAGGCGCTAAAAACAGCCTGTTTAAAAATTATATTGGCCAGGGTTACTACGATACCATTACCCCTGCCGTAATACTGCGAAACATTTTTGAAAACCCGGGTTGGTACACCCAATACACCCCCTACCAGGCAGAAATAAGCCAGGGCCGTTTAGAAAGTTTATTAAACTTTCAAACCATGGTATGCGATTTAACCGCCCTGCCCATTGCCAATGCTTCTTTGTTAGACGAAGCCACGGCGGCGGCAGAAGCCATGACCATGTTTTTTAATACGCTGAACAAACAAGACCATATTGAGCGGCCTAAGTTTTTTGTGGATGAGCAAACTTTTCCGCAGACGATTGATTTATTATACACCCGTGCCTTACCTGTAGGCATTGAAATTGTAAAAGGCGATTATAAAAATGCTGTAATAGATAGCAGCTATTTTGGTGCATTGGTACAATACCCCAATAACCTGGGCAGTGTGGAAGATTACAGAGGCTTTGTTGCTACCGTGCATGCCGCCGGTGCTTATGTGGTAATGGCTACCGATTTATTAGCACTTACTTTACTAACCCCACCCGGAGAACTGGGTGCCGATTGCGCCGTGGGCAGTGCCCAACGTTTTGGGGTGCCATTAGGCTATGGCGGTCCGCATGCGGCCTTCTTTGCTGTGAAAGACGATTTTAAACGCAGCCTGCCAGGCCGCATTATTGGCGTAAGTATAGATGCGCAAGGCAACCGTGCATTGCGCATGGCGTTGCAAACAAGAGAGCAGCATATTAAAAGAGAAAAAGCCACTTCTAATATTTGCACCGCACAGGCATTGCTGGCTAATATGGCGGCCATGTATGCCGTGTATCATGGCCCTGAAGGATTGAAAAATATTGCACAGCGCATTGCCGTGTTAACACAAACAGTGGCCAATGCTATTGAAGAAAGAGGGTTTGAACTGGTAAGCGATGCCTATTTTGATACCATTGTAATAAAGGTGGGCAACAACAGCGCCATTAAAGCAAAAGCCCAGCATCAGCAAATTAACCTGCGCTATATTGGCAATAACTTAATTGGTATTTCTTTAGACGAAACAATAAGCAGTACCGATTTGTATGACCTGATTAATTGTTTTGAAAACGATACCGACCCGGTATCTTTTACTATTGATGCCGATGCCAGCGCCACACAAATACCAATGGGTTTGCAACGCCAGTCAGACTTTTTACTGCACCCCAATTTTAACAGCCACCACAGCGAAAGCCAGATGATGCGCTATATAAAAATGCTGGAGAATAAAGATCTTTCTTTAAACACCTCCATGATTTCTTTGGGCAGTTGCACCATGAAGTTGAATGCCGCTGCAGAAATGATGCCGCTGAGCCAGCCACACTGGAGCCGCATCCATCCTTTTGCTCCGGCCGACCAAACACAGGGCTACCAGCAAATAATAGATGAGTTAGGCGCCTATCTCTGCGAGATAACGGCTTTTGACGCTTGCAGCCTGCAACCCAATAGCGGTGCACAGGGCGAGTACGCCGGCCTCTTAACCATTAGAGATTTTCACGCTGCTAACGGAGAACATCACCGCAATGTAATGCTCATACCTATTTCTGCCCACGGCACCAACCCCGCATCGGCCGTAATGGCCGGTATGAAAGTGGTGGTGGTAAAAGCGTTGGAGAACGGTTATATAGATGTGGAAGATTTAAAAGCCAAAGCCACCCAATACAGTAATGAGCTGGCAGGTATTATGATAACCTACCCCAGCACCTATGGCGTGTATGAAGAAACCGTAAAAGAAATAACCGGCATTATACATGCACACGGCGGACAAGTATATATGGATGGCGCCAATATGAATGCACAGGTAGGCCTTACCGCACCCGGTTTAATTGGTGCCGATGTATGCCACCTGAACCTGCATAAAACATTTGCCATACCACATGGCGGTGGCGGCCCCGGCATGGGCCCCATTTGTGTAAAAGCACATTTGGCAAAACATTTACCCGGCCATGTGTTAACACATAATACCGCCACCACCAATGCAGTGTCTGCAGCGCCTTATGGCAGTGCTTCTATTTTATTAATAAGCTATGGCTACATACGCATGCTGGGTTTTGATGGCGTACGCCTGGCAACCGAGTATGCTATTTTAAATGCCAACTACATGCGGGCCCGCCTGCAAAACCATTTTGATATTTTGTACCTGGGCACCAATGGTACTTGTGCGCATGAGTTTATTGTAGACCTGCGGCCCTTTAAGAAAAGCGCTGGCATAGAAGCAGAAGATGTGGCCAAGCGTTTAATGGACTATGGCTTCCACGCCCCCACGCTTAGCTTTCCGGTGCCGGGCACTATTATGATAGAGCCAACTGAAAGCGAAGACAAAGCCGAGCTGGATCGCTTTTGCGATGCCCTCATTGGCATACGCAACGAAATTGCCGCCATAGAAAACGGCAGTGCCGATAAAACAGACAACCCATTAAAAAATGCACCGCACACACAGTTTACAGTAACCGCTAATGAGTGGGCGCATGCATACAGCAGAGAAACGGCCGCCTATCCCCTGCCTTACACACGCCTTAATAAATTTTGGCCCAGTATTGCAAGAGTAAACAATACCCATGGCGACCGCAATTTAATTTGCACCTGCGAGCCCGTAAGCAGCTATGCCGAAGAAACGGTATAGGTTGTTACAATTATATTTTAGGTTAGGCAATTTATATACACCCATCCCGCCGCAGTTGTGGCGGGATTGTTTTTTGTAACCGGCAGTAGTGTTTCATAGCAGCCGTGGTTGCGTCGCACCCTTGTACGGCAACGCCATATTGAATGGAGTGAGTTTTTGGTTGCTCCACCGTATATAATGCCAGCATGAGTTTTAGCGAAAGATGAGATAACCTTTGTACAACACTGTGATAACCGAAAAGCTATAACACAAAGTTTCACAAAGAATACATAAAGGGCCACAAAGAAAATACGGACTGCTTGAATATTTTTTAAAGGCATTTATAAACTTCAATACTCACATCAGTTAAGCAGCCCCCAATTAGTAGATTGTACTAACAACAAAACAAAAAGTTGAACACTAAAGAATTGATTTTCAGAAATGTTTTTTTAAATTAGCAGTACTTACAATATCATAAATACAAGTGTTAGCCGCAATATTTCTTCATAATGAGTAAGCAACTTGAATTAAAAGAACATGCCTTCATAAAGACTTTACTTGCGGATGCAGAAGTAATCGCAAAGGGAAAGCAATTTAAAATAACTGACATAGAACTTCCCGAAAATACTTTCCTCGAATGGGAATTTCATATTCATAATGTTGGATTTTTTACGATGCATTTGCTTCACTT